>DAOUAS010000162.1:0-20128 GCA_034433295.1 Anaerolineales bacterium
ATGACTCAATGGATGATGTCGTCGCTTCTGCTGAATTCATGATGACACAACAGAACGACCCTAACAGTACTTTTCGATTGTCCTTTTCTAAACTATTATGACCGACTACTTAACAATCGTCTCAGGGACTCTTCAGTCATAATATGTTATTTCTTCAATAACCTAATAATTAGATTCATGACAATCGTCAAAATCACCGAGACCAAAATCGAACTGGTGACAGGGAAATAGAATGAGCCATTCTTCCCTTCGATGCGGATGTCGCCAGGGAGGCGCCCAAGCGGGATGCCAAACTTCGCGGCAAGATAAATCCCTCCGCCAATGAGGAAGAGGGCAATTCCAGCAAGCATGAGGTAGCGGGCGATGGTTTCCATGAATTCAAGTCAAAAGTCGAAGGTCAAAGGTCAGCCGACTTTCGACTTTTGACCTTCGACCCTAAATGCTACAACAACCTCGGCTGACCTTCTTCCGTGTAAGTGTATCCCAAATGCTCATACGCGGACTTGGTGGCGACACGTCCCTGCGGGGTGCGGTCGAGAAATCCAAGTTGCAGAAGGTACGGCTCGACCACATCCATGATGGTGTCCTGCTCTTCACTAATGGACGCGGCAATCGTGTTCAAGCCGACAGGTCCGCCGCTGTATTTTTCGATGATGGTTTTCAGCACGCGACGGTCCACATCGTCGAGACCGAGGGGATCGACCTGTAACAAGTCCAGTGCTTCCTTGGCAACCTTTTGCGTGATGACCCCGTTCGCGCGGACTTGGGCAAAGTCACGCACGCGGCGCAACAGGCGCAAAGCCACACGCGGAGTCCCACGGGCGCGACGCGCCATCTCGGTGATGCCTTCCTCTTCCGCTTGAACTTTCAACATGGCGGCGGCACGGGAGACGATGGACTGCATGGCGCTGAGGTCGTAATAATCGAGGCGATAAACCGCGCCGAAACGCGCGCGCAGCGGAGCCGTGACTAGCGCCAGTCGGGTCGTCGCGCCGACGATGGTAAAGCGTGGCAACTTCAAGCGAATGGAGCGCGCCGAAGGGCCCTTGCCGATGACGATGTCCAGCGCGAAATCTTCCATCGCGGGATAAAGCACTTCTTCGACAGCCCTGCCGAGGCGATGAACTTCATCGATGAAGAGCACGTCACCAGCCCGAAGGTTGGTCAGGATGGCGGCGAGGTCGCCCGCGCGTTCGATCACAGGTCCAGCCGTAACCTTGACGTTGACTCCCATCTCGTTGGCAAGCACATGCGCGAGGGTGGTCTTCCCCAAACCAGGAGGTCCGTAAAAGAGGACATGGTCCAGCGCTTCGCCGCGATGTTTGGCGGCGTCGATCAGGATGGATAAATTCTCCTTGACCTGATCCTGCCCGATCAGGTCGCTCAATTTTTCGGGGCGCAGGGCGTTGTCCACGCGGTCATCGGGTTTGGCTTCAGGATCGAGGGGGCGAGATTTTGTCATGACGGGGATTATACCGTCCTTCGACTGCGCTCACATCGTCCCGATGGTTTTTCGGGAGGGCGAACTCTTACTGGCTTTCGCTTGTCATCAATTTGAAGAAGTATTCGATGAGCCGCTCGGCGAACTCAACAAGCACGACATCGGGTTTTTCCGTTGCGATGAGTTTCAGGTAGCCGGAAAATTTCGTTTTCTCATAATGCGAGAAAATAACGCGGCTGAATTGAGGCTCCAGAAATTGGTTGAGACATTCGGTGTAAAACGAATCATGGATGACCAAAGCGGTTGGCAAATCTGTTTGGGAGTTTGCGGCGACCTTGATCGCGTCCGTATCGCCATAGGACTCATGGGAGATGGAGCCTATCGGGAATTTTGGTGTGAGAGTGATTGTCTCTTCACGAAGCCCCAGTCCCATGACGCCGGAAATATCCAGCGTGGAATCAACCATGCTCCCGGCTTCGTAATCGGACAAAGGGTGGGTCCGCACTTCCGGGTACAATTTGCCGACTTGCGCGAAAAGTTCATTCGAAGCATGGTATGCCCCCAGACAATTCCAGTGCGCATCCGCCTTGTAGTAGATTTGAGAAGACTGGCTGGCATCGAGGAAGGTGGGGCGCAAGTCCAACACGCGGACTTTGGTATTGGAGTGGAGGTAGTCGATTACCTGGTCCAGCCGCGACTTTTTGCCGATGACCGGGATCCTTTCGGGCATGTATTGGGGGTAGATCGTATTCTTATCTGGCGGGATGATCACCCACAAGGTCCCGCCATTCTGCGCGGCAGCTTGATCGAGCAAGGTCAGGATTTCCGTCAGTTGCTCCAAGCGTCCTTTTCCCAGAAGTTCCGTCTTTTGGTAGTCATGGATGCTGAAGTCGCCGGTGTAGAACAACCAGCCGTCCCTGCCGACCAGCCCCCCGTTGAAGATCGTATCACCGACGGCATAACGGAAGTCGTTGAATTTCCGAATCAACCCCATACGCCAGCGGAATTTTTCCGGAAGTGAATTCAGATTCAAGCCCGGAATCGGCGGTTGAAAAAGCAGGAGGAAAAGGAAAAGCACCGAGAATATCGCCGAATAGATTTTTCGCATGGATTGATCAGAATGTCCCATAGATGCCCGGTTGAAACACGCTGTTCGCAGTGGACGCGACAGACGCCAGGAAAATGAAGATCAGCCACAAGTCATACAGAACCTGCGCGGAAATTCTTACGGCAGACCTGTCACCGATGAGTTGATCCAACCTCTTTTGGAACCAGGTCCCCGCCGGCAGGGAGAACAGCAAACCGGCAGCCAGCGCCATCAGGAAGGTCGGCTCGATGATCGGCAGCGGGCTGGTCAACTCAAAGGGCAGGATTCGCAATCCGCTCGTGTCGCCTGCGAGCCGCCGCAGGAAATCCAGCGCAAAGGCGGGGCTTGGGGAACGGAAGAAGACCCAGCCGACCAGAATCACACCCAGGGCATAGACGCGCTGAATGGGCGTCCAAGCCGTTCGCAGTTTCCGCCCCAGCGAAGTGGATTCAAATATCAGCGCGAGACCATGAATCAGTCCCCAGATCAGGAAGTTCCACGCCAGTCCATGCCAGAGTCCCGTGAGGGCAAAGACGATCAGAATGTTGAGCGGCTGACCGATCCACTTCAATCGCCGCCGCTCCAGTGGATAGAAAACATAATCACGGAACCACGAAGAAAGGGAAATGTGCCAGCGCCGCCAGAAATCGCCGATGTTTTTGGACAGGTAGGGGAAGTTGAAGTTTTCGATGAAGCGCAGTCCCAGCATCCGCCCGACACCGATGGCCATATCCGTGTAACCGGAAAAATCGAAGTAAAGTTGCAGGGCATAACTGATAATCACAAGCCATGCGATATGCGGCGTGATGACGGGTGAGTCGAGATTGAAAATCGGCGCGACCACTTTGGCAAGCGTATCGGCAATCAATGCTTTTTTTGCAAAGCCGCGGATGAAACGGCGGATGCCTTCTGCAACGTCTTCAGGCGTGACCTGAATATTTTTGATTTGCTCCCGCAACTGGCGATAGCGGGTGATGGGACCAACGGGAATCTTCGGGAACAGCAGCAGATAAAACGAAAAGGCAAGAATATCCTCTTCATACTCCGATGCCTTGCCATACACCTCAATCAGATAGGCAATGACCTGAAACGTGACGTAGGAAAGCCCAAGCGGATATTTGACTCCCGTCCATAATTTGAAACCGACCAGCAGGGCGACGTTGACCAGAATCCCAAGCCAAAGCAAAAAAAAGGAGAGGTTTTGTCCACGCCAGCGGTTGATACCCCATCCAAGCAGGTATGCAAACAGGGTCAGCCCGACCATCAGCGGGACGTATATCAGGTTGCCCCAGGCATAAAACAGGAGGCTGCCAAGTATGCCAAGGAAAAGTTTTATCCGCTGTGGGGAAAAATAATAGACAGCGATAAATACCGGTAAAAAAAGAAAAAGGAAGATTGGGGAATTGAGTTCCATGAAATTCGATCACCCCTATTGCGGAAATCCTGTTGCAGGGAATAACAGGCGGCAAAGTTCGCTCATGAGCGGGAATTATAACAACAAACCAGCCTGACCCGTTCGAAACAACGGCCGGCATCCTTGTCCCCCCGGAATCAGACAGGGATGATCAACTTTCGGTCATCCCTGTATAAGGATTTGCTCTTCGGCAGTCTGGCGGTCATGATCACGATAATAATTTGTGATTTTAGACCCATGACTTTGTGTCGCCAGGTTTCCCTGGGTTTACCTTTCGGCAGTCGGTCAATCCTGACCGCGCGAATCGCGCTGGTTTTAGATGCCGGACTTTGCGTCGCCGTCTTTTGGCGGCTTTGCTTTTATCGGCAGTCTGGCGGTCGTGGCTCAGTTCAGCTTTAGACCCATGACTTTGCGCCGCCGGGTTTTCCCGGTTTTGCTTTTTTCGGAGCAATTAAATTATGACACAGCAAGATTAAAATTTCAATCACTCAGTTGTTCTATAAATGAAAACCGTCCCGAAGGTTTACTTGAACAGCGTTGTAGTCCTTCGGGACGATGTGCAAAGGACTATTGGAAGGTCGCTTCCACGGTCATACCCCATTTCAAACGCGGATCGGGGTTCTTGACCGTGATCCGCACCGTGTAAAGGATGTCGCCACCCTGCTGGGAGTATGCCTGACTGATTTCAGAAACTGTACCGCTGAGTGTCAGTTCAGGGAGAGCATCGGGGACAAGGGATACAGCCTGACCCTGGTTCAGTTTCACCACCTCGAGTTCGGTCACGTCGGTGGTTTTGACGATCCACTGGCTGAAATCGGCGACGCTGGCGGCGCGGGTTTCAGGAGTCACCTGCTCGCCCGCCTTCACGTTGATCTCCGCCACGACTCCGTCGAACGGGGCTGTGATGATGTAGTTGGAAAGCGTGTCCTTCGCGGCGTCTAGGTTGGCTTTGGCAAGCGCGAGCTTCTCGGCGTTGGGCCCATCGAGACTAATCTCGTACTGGTGCTTGGCTTCGGCTTCGGCGGCAAGGGCGTCATCGTAAGCGGCGCGGACTTCGTCGCGTTTGCGGGTTTCCTTTTCCAGGTTTCGCAGCGCCTCGTTTAGGTCCTCCTGCGCCCGCTCGAGATCATCCTCGGCGTCCTTGCGCTTGGAATTATCCTTGTCGAGATCCTTGTATTTATCGAAGTCCTCCTGCGCGTCCTTCAAGTCTTCCCGGCGGTCTTCGACGGTGGCTTTGCGGTCATCGATGGTGTCTTCGATGTCGTCCACATTGAGGTCATCCCATTTCTTTTCGGCTTTGGCGCGGTCAGCTTGCGCCTGCATGTAGGACTCCCAGTATTTGGCGCGGTCACCGCTCTCGTTGCGGAGCAGGGTATCGTAGGCGTTTTGGGCGATGACCACCTCCGCCTCCGCCCCGCCCGCATTCGTCAGGCGGACAAGGACATCGCCGGTCTTGACAGAGTCCCCGGCATTTACCAAGACTTCCTCCACAATGCCACGCGCCTGAAAAAACAGATTCGCGCCATGGATGGGCTCAAGACGTCCCTCCGCGACCACCTGATCGGGAGATACAACAGCCTCCTGTGCCGGGACTGCCGTGGGTTGATTTCCACATGCGGAGAGGAACAACATGAGAGTGATGGTCAAAACAACAAAACGCAGGATATTCTTTTTCATTGGAACCTTCTTTTCATCTGTCATTGCGAGGGCGCAAACCCGATACTTGCCCTGATGGGTAGTGCCAGGGAGCAATCTTCAATGCTTAGATTGCTTCGTCGGGAGAAACGCCCTCCTCGCAACGACGTAATTTATTCATACGCCAGCACTTCGCGGATGGTGAGCCGCGCCGCGCTTCTGGCAGGCAAAATGGAGCCAAACACCGAGAGCAGGAGCACCAGCCCCAGCCAGATGGCATAACCCAAAAATGTAAAGACCACCTTGATCGGCGTTTGGAACACGGCTGTGCTTACAATGTCCGATAGAGCAAATGTGAACGGGATGGACAGGAAAATCGCCAGCACAAAAGAGATGAAACCGATGGCCAGTCCTTCGGCAATGACAGTCCGCATCACGGCGCGGTCATCCGCGCCGACGGCGCGCATGATGCCGATCTCGCGTGTGCGCTCCATGACGTTCATGCCCATTGTGCCCGTCAGCCCCATCGCGCCGACAATGGCCGTCAGCACCGCCATGATGAGCAGGAAGATCACGAGGATGTCCAAACTCTCCGAAGCAGTATCCATTGTGGACAAGCCCGATTCCGCCTTTCGGACTTTGAATCCCTGTCCGCGGAAATAGTCATCCAGTTTTTCCGCCATCACATCCTGATAGGCGCGGTCATGCTGGACGGTGACAAAGCGGAAGGAGTAGGCGCGATTCGCAAGGTGGGCGATCTGTGAAATATATTCATATGGGGCGTACGCCACAATACCCTGCTGGTCGACGAACTTGAAGATGCCGACCACCTCCCATGACTCCTTTCGCCCATCGACCTTGATTTGCAAATAATCGCCGGGCTTCAAGTTCGGGAAGGGGACCAGGGCGGCTTCGCTGATTGCCAGTTTGCGGACGTCGTCCTTGCGAATCCAGCGTCCCTGTGTGAGCAGCGGAGAGACCAGTTTGCTGTCGGCGGGCGGCGCTAGGACGAAGGCGTTATCCGCGACCGAGTCGTCGGGATAAAGCATTTCGATGCTGATGGATTGCCAGCCTTCCACATATTTCACGCCATTCACCTGCAAGCCAAACTGTTCCACTTCGCGCAGGCGATATGGCTCGTCGAAATTGACCGTCACATCGTCGCGGAAATAATTTTGAATGGCGCCGATGTAATCATGCAGGGTCACGCGGACGTTGAAGACCGCGATGAAGATTGCCCCGCCCATCGTCAGGGTAAAGAGAGTCAGGAGCAGGCGGCCGCGGCGGCGGAATGTGTTTCTCAATGACAGGATGAATGGCCGTGGAAAATGAATCCCGCGCTGGGCAAACATGCGCGTGAGGCGGATCAACAAAAAGTCAAACCATGGAATGTGTTCCTTCTCTTCATGTTTGCGCGGCTTGTTCTCGTCCCCTGCCACATCGCCGCTGAGGGCGCGCAGCACGGTGATGCGCGAACCGCTGATGACAGGCGCAAGTCCCGCGATGATCGGCACCAGCAGTCCCACCGCGATTTGAATGAAAAAAGCCATTGGCACGATGCGATAGCCAAGCAGATTAAACCGCAGGGTCTCCGCAATAAATTCAGCCAACCCATATGCGCCCACTCCGCCCAGCGGAACGGCGATCAATAAAGCCAGAACGGCAAACGCCATGATGAGCGTGAAATACATGGAAAAGACCTGGGGTCTTCTTCCGCCCACCAGTTTGATGACACCGATGTGCCGCAGGTGCTGACTCAACAGGGCATTCAACGTGTTTGCAATCAACGAACTCGAAAGGAAAACGATCAGAATCCCAAGCGCCAGCAGGATGCCGAGAATGGCATTGACCGTATCTCCAAGCGGATGTTTATGCGTTTCGGAAGAGCGGATGCGAAGCACGGTCACGCCGTTCTTTTCCAATTTATCCTTCAAGTTTCCACCGACTTCACGGATGTGACCGATGTCCTCCTGCCCCTCGGCGACGGTCACATAGGCGCGGTTATACAACTCAGGCTGGCGCAGGGTTGGCAGGGTCTTCATGGCGACGTAAGCAAAAGGCGGCGCAAGGAAATCACCCGCGCCCGTGCTGACATCCTGCACAATGCCAACCACCTTCAACTTTTTGGTCAGCCCGTCCGGCAGTTCGAAAATCAAATTGTCGCCGATTTGGACGTCGAGTTTCTTGAGCGCATCCTTCTCCAAAAGGACTTCGTTCTTCTCCGCCTTGATCGCGCCCAAAACTGGAACCAGCAAATTGACCTTGTTGTCGTCAAAGTCTTCCAGCGCCACCACATCGAGCGACACCCATTGAGCGCTGCCCGCCGCGGCGTCCTGCACGCGGAAGTTGACCACGCGCCTCGCCTCCGCCTCGCCCACTCCCCGCCCATTGCGGATGGTCGAGAGAATGTCGTCGTCGAAGTTATCCATGCGGAGTTCGACGTTGGCCGGATGATTCGCCGCGTAGGAAACGCTCATATCGTTGGAAATAACCTGATAAGTCCCCGAGATCACGCCAATCGAAAATACGCCCACTGCGATGGAAAAAACCACCAGCAACGTACGAGCCTTGTTATCCCATAAATCGTGTAAAACCTTACGCCATCTTGGTCGCATAATTACCTGATGCCGTTGCGAGTCGTTTTTTGCGAAGCAATCTCCGTCTTAATGCAGGGAGATTGCTTCGGGCGGAACGCTTCGCGCACCGCCCCCGCAACAACAGTCAATCTCCTATTTCAATAACTCGCTGATCTCGCCGCCGGAGTATGGCTTCAAGGTCACATCTTTCATGCCGTCACGCATGAATTTGGTCACGCGTTCGGGGTTGATGGCGGCGGTGAGTACCACCGTCTTCGAGGCAAGACCCGCCCCGGCAAGCGCCGCAAGCACGTCGCCCAGCGGAACGGAGGAAATATATTCATCCACCAGAATCAGGTCGGCGGCGGGAAGTTTTTTCAAGTCGGTGGACTGGGTCAGTTTGACCTTCGTGTTTCTGAGCAGTTTGGCAAACAGGTTCGCCCAGTCGTCGTTATCATCGATCAGCAAAACATTCTTTACACTGCCAGCCTCGATGCCTTCATCGTTTCCATGTCCGCGGGGCATGAACATGGCAACCGTCGTCCCTTTGCCTGCCTCGCTGACAAGGGTAATGTGCCCCTGCGCCTGGGAAACAACATGCAAGGTGGCGGGAAGTCCAAGCCCGTGATGCGTCATGCCGCGCGTAGTAAAGAAAGGCGACCAGGCCTTGCGCATCGTGCTTTCGTCCATGCCCGCGCCGTCATCCTCGATGTCGATTTCGAGAACGCCCCGTTCCTCCGTTGGGCGCGCGCTGACCTTGACCGTCTTCGCGCCCGCTTCAGCTGCGTTCTGCAAAATGTTGCCAACGGCACGCGTCAACTGGGTGCTGTCCGCAATCACATACGCGGCGGCAGGGTCGATATCCAGTTTGAGCGCGTCTGTGGAAAAGTCGCGCTGACGAGCGGCCGTCCGCACTACATCTGCAAGCAGGATGGCGCGCGGTTTTTGTTCGCGCACCGCGCCGATCAATTGCTCCTTCACCTGGATGATCTGCGCCGCGCTCTCGGCGATCAAGTCCAAATCTTCGCGCAGGGAGTCGATATCCACCTTGCCTTCGCTAATTTCCTCGCGCAGGCGGGAAATTGTCAGCGAGATGGGCAGGGTCTTGTTGCCGATCCAGTGGATGGCTTCGGTGGAGGCGGTGGTCAAGGCCTCGAAGACTTTGTTACGGAGGATTTCATTGTGTGCCTCCTTCAACTCCTCGATCAATCGGGCGTTGTTGATGGCAACCGCCAGATGCTCCGCCATGGTCAGCAGCGTGGTGATGTCGTCCTCGCTAAATGCACGTTCCTCGGAGCTTTGAATTGTCACCGCGCCCAAAGTCTTGCCGCCATAGATGAGGGGTAATGCCATTTCGGAGCGGGTATGCGGCAGGTGCGGATTCTTGAAATGCACGCGCTCCTCGCCCACATCCAGCGCGATACGTGCTTCACCCATGGCAATACACGCGCCAATCATCGAACCGGTACCAACCTTGAGTTTGTGTCCCTCGGCGACCATGGCCTTGCCAGCCTTGCCATAGCCCGCGCGCAGGACTGCGAACTCTCCTGCTTCATCGAGCAGGAAGACGCCCGCATAATATAGTCCGTAGGCTTCGCAGATGATGTTGACCGTGTGCGGAAGCAGCTCTTCCAAATCGAGAATCGAAGTGACTTCCTTGCCGACACGGTTGGCGGCTTTCAACAGCCGGGAGCGGCGCTCCGCCTGACGGTGCAGCTGTGAATTCTGGATCGCAATCGCCAATTGATCGGCCATCGTCTGCAGGGCGGCGATGTCTTCCTCATGGAACGCGGCCTCCTCGGTGGACTGGACGGTCAATGCGCCGATGGCTTCGTCGTTGACCACCAGCGGAAGCGCCATTTCGGAACGGGTATTCGGCAGGTGCGGATTCTCGAAGAAGACCGCCTCGACGCCGACATCCAGTGCGATGCGCCCCTGACGGTTGGCGATGGACGCCCCAATCATCGAGTTGCCGCCAACGGCGAGTTTGTGCCCCGCGTTGATCATTGCCCGGCCTGCCTCACCGCGGCCAGCCTTGAGAATGGCGTACTGTTTCATGTCATCGAGCAGAAATACGCCCGCGTAGTAAAAGCCAAATTCATCGCAGATGATATCCACCGTGCGCTGGAGCAGTTCGTACGGATCGAGAATGGTGGTGATGTTCTTGGCGGCACGGGCCGCGGCCTTCAATAACGTGGCGTGTCGTTCGCTATGCGTATCGTTTGTCATGATTACCTCTTCATTTTGTTTAAACACAAAGGTCACAAAGTGGGGATTTTTTTAAGAATCACCAATTATCAATTACGAACTTAGTATCTTCTCGATTAATTCGACCAGTCCCTGCTCGCGCCCTTTGACGAAGAAAGCGCTCGCGCCGCCCGCGACGGAATCCTTTGCCTTGTTTACTTCGTCATAAGCGGTAAGGATGATTACAGGCAGGGATGGCTTTTGCTTTTTCAGGTCGGCAAGCAGGTCCAGCCCCGCGCCCGTCTTGGGCATGCCGTCGAAACTGGGCATATTCAAGTCAAGCACAGCGATGTTGACCGCATCCGAATTCTTTGCAAAGATTTCACTGCCGCTTTTACAATCCGCAGCAGTAATGACATCGAAGCCTGCACGCAGGAGCGTTTTCTCCAGGCTTCTCAAAATCAATTTTTCATCATCCACCAACAGAACCGTCGTCATTCGTCCTCCAAAAAATTATTATCAATTTAGACCTGACGGGTTTTACAGGATACCTGATCGTCGAAGCTATTTTCAGAAAACCTGTCAGGTCTTTTGTTTATTTTTCCACGGGCAGGCGCACCGAGAAGGTCGCGCCTTGCCCCACATCACTTACCAACGAAATACTTCCACCATGCTGGTTGACAATTTGCATGACGGCAGAGAGACCGAGTCCCGTGCCGCCCCGCCCGCCCTTGGTTGTAAAGAACGAGACCCAGACCTTTTCCTGAATCTCCTTCGGGATGCCAGGACCGTTATCCTTCACCGTGACCATAACAAAATTCGGGTTGGCGTCGCGTGTCCCCTTGATGTAAATCCTGGGGCTGGGCGTTTCGCTCATCGCCTCCCAGGCGTTCTTGATCAGGTTGTTGAAGACCTGTTCCACCTGACGCGCATCCACAAAAGCGTTGGGCATGTCGTCCGCCCATTCCATCTCGACCACGCCTCCGGGCAGACCCATGTTTGCCACTGTATTTGAAATCATCTCGCGCAGGGATGTCGGCGCGTCGTTGCGCTTGCGGGCCGGACCGATCAAGCCTTCCTTGATATCGAGAATGGTCACAGCGCTGTTCTCGACGATGTCCAAATCCTCGAGCAGGGATTCTACGCTGACCAGCGTCTGCAAACGATTCTTTTTCATGGCAGACATTTCGGCAAGCGTTTTACTCAAGTTGATTCCCTTCGCTTCAGTTTCCTCGCGGATGGTCTCGACCGCCGCAAGCAGGTTTTCATTCTTCGCGTCGCCTCCGCTCAACTGGGCGGCAAGGGCAAGGATATAGTTCAAGTCATCGCGCACACGCTTGACACTGCCGGGGATGGGCGCAGCCTTGTTCCCCACCCAGTGGATGGCTTCGCCGGTGGCGGTGGCAATAGCTTCGAAAGTTTTCGTCCGCACAAGTTGGGCGGTGGCATCTTCCAGTTTGAACATCAACTGGGCGTTGTTGATGGCGATGGCAATCTGGTCCGCCATCGCCTGCAATGAGGTGATATCGTCCTCGCCGAAGGCATTCAACTCATCGCTTTGGACGGTGAGCGCGCCCAGCGCCTCCGACTTGACAATCAGTGGCAGAGCCATTTCGGAACGGGTATTGGGCAGGAAGGGATTCTTGAAACGCGAGACTTCACCTGCCACATCAAGCGCAATCTTCGCCTGTTGTTTGATAATGGAGTTGCCGATCATGGATTTATCGTCCACAGGCAGACGGTAATTTTGAGCCATCATCTGCCGTCCCGCCAGCGCGTAGCCCGCCCGCAGAACCGCCCATTTTTTGTCTTCCGAGAGCAGGAAGATTCCTGAGTAATAGAAACTAAACTCACTGCAAATGATGTTGACCGTGTGCTTGAGCAGGTCATCCAAGTCCAAAATGGACGTGACCATCTGCCCGACACGGGCGGCGGTTTCGAGCAGTTTGTGCCTGCGATCCAGCATTTGAAACATGCGCTCGTTTTGCTGGAGCAGGTGCTTGTTCTTTTCGACCGTATTGGTCAACTGGCGGATATTGCCTTCGAGGCGTTCGACCAATTCCTGCTGATATTCCTGCAAATGTCTTTCGGCGTCGTCGAGGATTTCGACCTTGCCTTTGAGGTAAGCATCAACCTGTTCCACAAAGTCGGCATCGATGGGCTTGGTGATGAATCCCACCGCTCCCGCCGCCAGCGCCCGTTCCCGCGCGCCCATCGACAAATCCGCCGAGACAATAACAACAGGTGTGTTCGGCAACATTTTATGAAGGCGCGTGGCGGCTTCGTTGCCCGTCATATGCGGCAGGCTTTCATCGAGCAGGATCAGGCTGGGATTCGTCTCCTCGGCAAGTTGGAATCCGTTCAGCGGGTCGGCTGCTTCCAACACCACGTATTTTGCTGAAAGCAAACGCCGCACAAGCGAGCGGATTTCGTCGCTGTCTTCGATATAGAGTACCTGCGGGAGTCTGCGTGGGTCGGTCATTGGAAAGGATGAATTATGAAGGGTGAATGCTTGTCTACCTATTTACCTGCTTACCTGTCTATCTATCTACCTGTTTCCTGTCCTGTGATCCGCAATGCGTCTTTGCTCCAGCCGTTCCTGCACGATCTTGCCGATGGCTTCAACGGTGACGGGAGATTCGTTCATCACGTGCATAAAATCGGCACGCGGAATATAAACTATTTCCACAGGCTGACTGCCGCCTGCGCGCACGTTGGCGATGGATTTGCCGCCGCGCATCAATTCCATCTCGCCAAAAAACTCCCCTTTACCCAGATTGGAAACGACATATTCCTGGTTCTTTTCGTCGAGCAGGACCACATCCACCTGACCATTGCGAATCATAAAGAAGTGATCCACGGGTTGGTCGCGGGCGATGATGGTTTCGCCGGGTTGATAGGTACGCTCCTCGGCAATCTTTGTGAACTGCAACATGTGACGATGCCGCAACTGCGGCAGGGACTTCGAAATGGTCTCATCGATCATCTCGCCGTCTGAAATGATGATATTGCGATGCGTGCGCGATGTCAACGAGGGGTCGTGCGTGACCATCACCACGGTCTTGCCCTGAGCCACAAATCCCTCGAACAATTTGATGATGGTATCCGAAGAGCGCGTATCAAGGTTCCCCGTCGGCTCATCAGCAACCAGCAGGGGTGGGTCACAAGCCACAGCGCGTGCAATGGCGGCAAGCTGCTGTTGTCCCGTCGAGACCAGCACGGGGAGTTTGTAGGCAAATTTTTCCAGCCCAACCAATTCCAGCAATTCCATGGCGCGCTTCGGACGTTCGTCGAAATCGTACATGTCCACATAATCCATCGGGAGCATGACGTTCTCGAGCAGGGTCAATGTGGGCAGAAGTTGGAAGAATTGGAAGACGATGCCCAGATTCTTTCCGCGCCACTTCGAGCGCTGGCTTTCGGTGACGCCCGTGTAGATGTCCTTGCCGCCGACCACAACCTGCCCCTCCGACGGATGGTCGATGCCCGTGACCATGTTCAACAGCGTGGATTTTCCACTGCCCGATTTGCCGACGATGGAAACAAATTCGCCGCGGTTGATGGTTAGGTCAACACCTTTGAGGACGGTGAACTCGCCCGCGGCATTGGCGAAGCGTTTGACGATGCCATAGAGCTGGATCATGGCGTCGGGGTTGCCCTTCGACTCGCTCACATCGTCCCGATGCCCTTTCGGGAGGGCGGAGGCTTTCGCCATTCGGACAGAATCAACCTTCGGGTTGGAGCGAAGCGGCGTCTTCTTCATTTCCGCCTCATGGTTGTTTTGTCGAAATTGGAATCATCCCGCCCGTCGAGCAATTCCCCATCCGCAATCGTCAAACTGCGCGAGAAGCGAGAGGCAAGCCCCATGTCGTGTGTGACCATGATGATGGTCTTGCCCTGATCTTGGACAAGATGCTCGAAGACCTCGAAGATGTGATCGGCTGTGAGCGAGTCGAGGCTGCCCGTCGGTTCGTCCGCGACCAAAATCTGCGGGTCGTTGGCGAGGGCGCGAGCAATGGCGACGCGTTGCTGCTGTCCACCCGATATGAAGGCGGGGAGTTTATAGGCGTGCTCTTCCAATTCGACCAGTTGCAAAAGTTCCAGGGCGCGGTCGCGCGATTTACGCAGGTGAAACGCGTAGCGGTTGGAAAGGTCCATCGGCAGCATGATGTTTTCGAGCAGGGTCAGCATGGGCAAAAGTTGAAACGACTGGTAAACAACGCCCATGTTCTGTCCGCGCCAGAGGGCGCGCGCATCCTCGCCCATATCATGCACCGATAATTTTTTGCCGTCGGTATAAACAAAAACCTTACCATCGGTGAGTTCGTCCACGCCGTTGATCATGTTGAGCAGGGTGGACTTTCCCGCGCCCGACTTGCCGACAATGCCGAGAAATTCACCCGTGCAAACTTTCAGGTTAATGTTCTTTAGCGCGATGAAATCCCCGGCGGCGGTGGAGTAAATCTTCGAGACGTTATTTAGTTCAATCAGAGAATCAGACATATTTATTCTTAATTTTACCGCCATTAGGCAATTCGGTGCGAAATGAGGACTTGCAAAGTACAAACTTCTTACAAACATTTAATGTAAAAAGGGAATGACCATTGTAAGTCATTCCCTTTCAGTTTTTCCGACTGGACTTCAAGAGGTTCTATCCATGAAATCCTGCGGTTAAAGATGCAGAGCGGTTCACGCTCTGCATCTTTTCGTCAGACCAACTTAATTTTTAATAGACGCCTTCGGGAAGGGTGGCGATCGCACCGGATTGAATCATCGGGATCAAGGCTTCGATTTCAGCCTTCAGTTCAGCGGGGACGGTACCGCCCAGTTTGGAGCCGTAGGTGAGTCCCACGCCGCCGTTCTCGAGGTTGCCGATCCAGTTCTCACCCTTGAAGGAACCGTCGATTACCTGACCAATGGTCTCGGTCACGAAAACGTCCATGTTCTTCATGGCGTTGGAGAGGATGTAATCAGCCTTATCGGGGTTGGAAAGCGACCAGTCGTTATCCACGCCGACGAGCATGCCGGAGCCGCGTTCTTCCATCACAGCCAGGGTGCCGAGACCAACAGGGCCGGCAACCGGCATGATGATGTCGGCGCCTTCGTCCATGAGTTGTTCGCCCATCTTGCGTCCGTCATCGGTGGATTCGAAGTTGCCGACTTCCAGGCCCTGGCGGGTGGTGACATCCCATCCCAGAACCTTGACATTGGTGCCCTTGACCTTGTTGTAGTAAGCAACGCCGAGAGCAAAGCCGTCCATGAACTTGGTGGTGGCGGGGAAGGCGATGCCGACATAGGTACCGACCTTGCCGGTCTTGGTCATGCCGGCGGCGAGATAGCCGTTGAGGAAGGTGGCCTGGTCGATCGCGAAGCCGGAGCCGCGCAAGTTGTCGAAGGCGAGCCAG
Source organism: Anaerolineales bacterium (assembly GCA_034433295.1). Classification (GTDB taxonomy): domain Bacteria; phylum Chloroflexota; class Anaerolineae; order Anaerolineales; family Villigracilaceae; genus Villigracilis. The sequence goes on from DAOUAS010000162.1 coordinate 15,746, forward strand.
TCAACGTCAATGATCGCGTACTTCTGATCGGGGTTGGCTTCGGCGGCGGCGGCGGTGGCGTCAGCAAGGAGGAAGCCGACAGGGACGATCAGGTCACAGCCTTCGCTGGCGAAAGCGTTCAGGTTGACTTCATAGTCAGCCTGTTGCTGGGATTCGAGGAATTTCCCTTCGACGGTGCCATACTGGGCAATCGCATCCTGGACGCCCTTCCAGGCGGTGGCGTTGAAGGACTTGTCATCGATACCGCCAACGTCGGTCACTTGGCAAACCTTGGTCATTTTGACGGGCGCCTCAGTGGGAGCGGGCACTTTGGTGGCGGCGGGGGCCTGGGTGGCGGCAGGCGCCTGGGGGGCGGGCGCTTCAGTGGCGGGGGTGCCACAGGCGGCGAGGACCATAGAAGCAACGATCAACAGCGCCATCACGAAATACAGTTTCTTCATTTTTCTTCTCCTGATTGTTAGGTTTTTTTACGGTACTTCTGCATCGGCAGAACCGTATGACGATTCAAGTATAAATCTTCTCTTTTTATTGTGCAAGCCTGTGCTTTGCATGTTGACCAAAATTAAAATATCCTCTTCGGAATACCTGAAATGGGGACGGTACTAATGAGCAGGAACATAAGCCGGCCTGTGATTCATCATCCTTTGCGTAAAATGACCGCTTCCAAAATTCAGCGACTCAATGTATAAAAGATGCGCCGCTGCCCGGCAGGGCGGAAAATTCCTAATGCGAACACGGCGAATTTTGCGAAGAATTTGCGTTTTGATTTTTGCGCCCGGTTTGCGCGTGAGCCTAGTCGCAACATATTCATTCCGGCAATCAGGTGAAATTTCCATTTTAGGCTGACAAAATGAAAGTTTGCTTAGGGTTGCCGGAAGAGCATGTTATCACTGGTGAATGGGGCATCGACAAATACTCGACCTACTTTGACAAATCACTCCCTCCCTGCTATACTGGCGGCTGTTAAGTTGACTTTCACTGTCGCATTTGTCGGCAGTTTGTTTCAAGAACAATCGCAACGCGGCACGGAACCACCCCTCGCGAGCAAGTCGGCAGGGGTCTTTTTTATACTGAGTTGGGCAAACAAAACCTTCTCCCTGAAAATTGACCTTACCCGCCAGTGGCGGTTTGTAACATTTAAGAATTCAAAGGAAAATCAAATAAAATGAGCAAGAAAAACAAGTTAAGAATCATCCCGCTCGGGGGACTGGGCGAAGTGGGAAAGAACATGATGGCTTACGAGTTCGGAAGCGACATCATCGTGGTTGACGCGGGAATCATGTTCCCCGATAACGACATGCTGGGGGTGGATTACATCATCCCCGATTTCGAGTACCTGACCAAAAAGGCGGGCAACGTGCGCGGCCTTATCATCACCCACGGGCACGAAGACCACATCGGCGCGATCCAGCACTTCATCGAAAATATCAACGTGCCGATCTATGCCACTCCGCTCACCCGCGGCTTGATCGAGGGAAAACTCCTTCGGAACAATTCCCAGCACAAGGCGCAGTTCAAAACCGTTCAGGCAGGCGAAGCGTCGAACATCGGACAGTTCAAAGTGGAATATTTCCACGTCAGCCACTCCATCCCCGACGCCGTTTCGCTGGCGATAACCTCTCCCGCGGGACTGGTCATCCACATGAGCGATTTCAAATTCGACCACACTCCCGTGGATGGCTGGCCCACCGACATGGGAAAACTTGCGGAATTATCCGCCCGCGGCGTGGACCTGCTGCTTTCGGATTCGACCAACGCCGAACGTCCGGGCTGGACTCCGTCCGAAAGAATCATCGGACCCGCATTCGACAAGGTCTTTGCCGAAGCCAAAGGACGGGTGATTGTCGCCACGTTCGCTTCGCTGATTTCACGCATTCAGCAGGTGGCGGATGCCGCTGTTAAGAGCGGGCGCAAAATGGCGATTGCGGGAACCAGCATGGTGGACAACGTCAAGGTGGCGCGAAAACTGGGCTATCTCGAAATCCCCGATGAAATGATCGTGCCCATCGAGCAGGCGCTCAACATGCAGGATCACAAAGTGGTCATCATGTGCACCGGCTCGCAGGGCGAACCGTCCTCGATTGTCGGCAGGCTTTCGGCGGGGACCAACCGTCAGTTCGACCTCAAACCCAACGATACGGTCGTGCTTTCGTCGCATCCCATCCCCGGCAACGAAGAGTCCATCGGCAAGACCATCAACCGCATCCTGCGGCGCGGCGCGGATGTGATCGACGATAAAATCGCGCCGATTCATGTCTCTGGTCACGCGGCGCAGGAGGAACAGAAATTGCTCCTCAACCTGGTGCGCCCCAGACACTTCATGCCCATCCACGGCGAATTGCGAATGCTGAAACGTCACGCCAAACTTGCAAAGGAAGTGGGCATCGACGAGAAAAATGTCATCGTGGTCGAGAATGGACAGGTGGTGGAACTGGTCGGCAAAAAGGTCATGCTCGGCGAACGCATTCCCGGCGATTACGTTTTTGTGGACGGCGAGTCCATCGGCGACATCGATCACGACATCATGAAGGAACGAACTCAACTGGCGCGCAACGGCATCCTGCTCATTGACATCAGCCTCGACAAACATTCGGGCAGGCTGCTGCACGAGCCTGAGATTCTTACCCGTGGCTTTGTCTCACCCGACGAAGCGGAAACCCTTCTGCCCGAAGTCCGCAAGCGGGTGATGGAAACGGTCAATAGCAACGGCTTCACCACCGAAAAGGAACTCGTCAACATCATCCGCAGTTACCTGCATCAGGAGACCAAACGCAGGCCGATGGTGCTGGTTACGTTGAGCAAGGCGTGAAAGTAGACAAGTACAGAAGTAGACAGGCAAACAAAAAGAGGATGCTTCGCCATTCTTTTTTTGTTTGCCCATGCGCAAAGTTAAGGGCCGAAATTCAAGTTGGATATGGACGCATTCAAATTCGTGTTGGGGAGCGAACGAAAGCCAACGAATATTTTGTGTACGATGAATTTAACAGGCCAACTGGACGCAATTCCCTGCCCATCCACCACAATGGCAATGTTGCCGCCTTCAAAATTTATGCGAGGATGAAATTTCCCGCCGGCATACGGCAGGTAAACATTATCCACCAAGGGACGCCCGCTTGGTAATTCGCGCAAATCCACCACGTCGCCGGGTTGAATGACAAAAACCATTCCTTTGGACTTTGGCGTATCCCCTTCGAAAAAACCAACCCAGATTTCGCTGTTTTCCTGGCGCTTCACATCGACACAGAAATCCACTGACCTCCAGCGATTGTTCCATGCTGTCGTAAGCCCGTACTCAACTCCCGCAGCTTGGGAATGATGAGAGGCAAATGTAAGCCGTCCTTGATCAGCGGTGATCCCCCAACCCGCCAATTGGTGACATTGAGATTGTGCAGACGAGTTATCTCCAGCCAGATAAACATCCCAAATATCGCTGCTGATGCAATTCTCTGCCCAATCCTGTCCGGGTAACGGCGCTGGGGTATTGGTTGAAAAAACGGACATCGATTCTGGAGAAGGGGTTTCAGGTATAGATGTTGCCACTGCGGGAGAAGGCAAATTTGGGGTGGCTGTCGGGAAAAACCTTTGTATGACTATGGGAGCTCCCACGCCCACAATTGCTGTGATCACTCCGCCAAGACAGATGATCACCTGGACCCAAACAGGGATGAATACAGCCAGTTTTTGAAATAAGGGGGTTTTTTCTTCGGATTTCTTCGGCGGCAACATTTGCATCTCCCATAATCTACGAGTGTCGTGTCTGATTTCCAGTATAACGAAAAATCCCCCCTCATGCAATTCTCATTTTTTATCTAATTCTGGGACAAATCTCACCACCCATACTCTCCCCGCAGAGGCACAAATGCCACTTCGATCAAAGCCTCGCGGTCAAACTGACTTCCGCTCCGCATCCATAGTTCCAGTTTCTGATAGCCTCTTCTGCCGACGGGGATCACCAGCCGTCCGCCGTTATTGAGTTGGTCCAGTAGAGTCTGCGGGGCTTCGGGCGCGGCGGCAGTGACGACGATTCCATCATATGGCGCAGATTCCTGCCAGCCAAGCGAACCGTCCCCGATATGGCAAAAAACATTCGGGTATTCGGAAAGCAAGCGTTTTGCCCGTTCCGCCAGTTGCGGCAGATACTCGACCGTATGAACCTCCCCCGCCATGTAAGACAAAATCGCCGCTTGGTATCCAGACCCCGTCCCGACCTCCAGCACCTGTTCATTTCCTTCCAAATGCAGCAGACTCGTCATCAATGCGACGATGTAAGGCTGGGAAATCGTCTGGTCGAAACCAATCGGCAGGGGACCATCCGCATAGGCAAGCGCGCGGTCTTCTTCGGGCACGAACAAATGCCGCGGCACGCTTTCAAAAGCCGCCAGC
>DAOUAS010000163.1:0-7798 GCA_034433295.1 Anaerolineales bacterium
TAGATTGCCACAAATTTGCTTGAGTGAGGTTGCCAACTCTTTTCAAAACAATTTCTCTCCCTCCTGGCTGGCATAGCCCGGCATAGCTGCCCGATCTCCGCAGGGGAGACGTGCATCAATCCAGCCCTTAAACAAAAACACCACCATCGCTGGGGGTGTTTTTGTTTTGCAGTGGAGGTCTTCCATATATTGGGGGCTGGAAGACGTTCTGCTGAAACGTAGCCTTGGCAAGGAGACGTACTACCACTGTACTACGCCCGCAAGTTGGCCAAATTTCCTGACCGAGTGCCGAGACCCAGGATCGGACTGGGGACACCGCGATTTTCAGTCGCGTGCTCTACCAACTGAGCTATCTCGGCTAGGCTAGAACATGTTTTTGTTAAGCGCCCGTGATTTTACACGCACTACCACCGATTTGTCAAGAAAAGCATGCAAACTCATTGTTGTTATTTCCGACATAAAATCTCTTCTTGACTTTTTATATTCGTTTCGATATAATGTTAGGTCGCTGTCCAAGAGGGACAGTTTAAATTGTTTTCAATCCAGCCACACAGTCAGGAGAGAAGAATGGCATCTTCTTTGCCCCAAAAAACATACGCGCGTATCCCAGTAAAACTAGACCTCCCGAATTTAATTGAAGTTCAACTTGATTCATTTGAAAGACTCAAAAGAGAGGGACTGAACGACCTCTTCCACGAAATCTCCCCCATTGAGTCTTACAACAAGGGGATGAAATTGTTTTTCCCCAGCCGCAGTCCCGAGTCGCAACAGTGGGGACTGAAATATTGGTTTGGGGAACCGAAGCACACGATTGAAGAATGTGTCGAGCGCGACCTGACGTATGCCAGCCCGCTCTATGTTTCCGTCCTGTTGGCTGGACCTGACGTCCCCGAGCCGATTAAACAGGACATCTTCCTTGGCGATTTCCCCGAAATGACCGATAAAGGCACGTTCATTGTTAATGGAACGGAACGTGTCGTGGTCTCGCAGTTGATCCGCTCGCCCGGCGTCTATTTCGAAGCCCCCGCCGACCGAGCAACCGGACGTTTGCTCGCCATGGCCAAACTCATCCCCGACCGCGGCGCATGGATGGAGTTTGAGACGCGCAAGTCGGACTACATTATTCTTAAATTCAACCGCAAGCGCACGGTTCCCATCACTATTTTCCTGCGCGCCCTTGCCGCCGTGGACGATGGAACCAAGGATTCTCCCATTAAGTATGGCACGGACGAGGAAATCCTATCCATTTTCAGGGATGTGGATAATAACCCCGAACGTATGTTCATTGCTTCCTCGCTCAAGCAGGAACCTGATTGGAGTCAGTCCAACCAGACACTCCCCAACGCGGCCCTGATTGAGTTCTTCAAAAAGATGCGCCCCGGCGACCCAGCCACTCTCGACAATGCCCGCCAGTTCCTCGAAGAGCAGTTGTTCGACCAGCGGCATTACGACCTTGAACGCGTGGGACGCTACAAACTGAACCAAAAGCTCGACCTCAACATTCCCATCCCGCACCGCACTGTCACCAAGAGCGATGTCATCCGACTGATCCGCCGCATGATTCAGATCAACAACGGCGCCGAACGTCCTGATGACATCGACCACCTCGGCAACCGCCGTGTTAAGACGGTGGGTGAGTTGATTCAGAACAAATTGAGAATCGGTTTGCGCCGCATGGAGCGCGTCATCAAGGAGCGCATGTCCATCCGTGACCAGGAACAACTATCGCCGGTGACTTTGGTCAATATCCGCCCTGTAGTTGCCGCCCTGCGTGAATTCTTCGGTTCCTCACAGCTTTCACAGTTCATGGATCAAACCAACCCGTTGGCGGAGTTGCGTCACAAGCGTACGCTTTCCGCGCTGGGTCCTGGCGGACTGCGCCGCGAACGCGCCGGCTTTGATGTCCGCGACGTACATCACTCGCACTACGGACGTATTTGCCCAATCGAAACACCCGAAGGCCCGAACATCGGTTTGATTGGTCGTCTGGCGTCATTTGCCCGCGTGAACGAGTACGGATTCATTGAAACGCCTTACCGCAAAGTGTACAAGTCCCTGCCCGCAGGGGATGAGCGCCTCGATGGGCGTACCCTGCGCGAAGACCTTTACGACGCAAAGACCGAAGAATTAATTTTCAAGTCCGGGACGATTCTGGATGCTAAGTCCTCGAAGAAGACTACAAAGGCGGGAGGTGACATTGGCATTGTCCCGTTTGTTTCTGACGAGGTGGTGTATCTTTCGGCTGACGCGGAGGATAAGTACACGATCGCCCAGGCGAATTCCCGCTTGACCGAAAACAAGGAATTCTCCCGTGAGCGTATTTCCTGCCGTTACCATTCCGGCTTCCTGTTCTCGAACGCGGAAAACATCGATTACATGGATGTCGCTCCGCATCAGGTTGTTGGTATCAGCGCCGCGCTGATTCCCTTCCTTGAGCATGACGACGCCAACCGCGCCCTCATGGGTTCGAACATGATGGCGCAGGCTGTCCCGTTGGTGCGCCCTGAAATTCCGCTGGTTTCAACAGGAATGGAGGGCCATGCCGCCCTTGATTCGGGCCAGGTTGTGGTTGCCGAAGCGGACGGTGAAGTCGTGTCGGTGACCGGGTCAACCATCACAGTCAAGGAAAAGAGAACCGGAAATCGCGTCTACCAACTCCGCAAATACCAACGTTCCAATCAAAGCACCTGTATTGACCAGCGTCCCTTTGTTGTGAAAGGGCAATTGGTCAAAGCGGGCGACATCATTGCCGATTCTTCTTCCACCGACAACGGACAACTGGCTCTTGGGCAAAATGTGGTTGTTGCCTTCCTTTCCTGGGAGGGCGGCAACTTTGAAGACGCCATTCTGCTCTCCGAACGATTGGTCCAGGATGATCGCTTCACTTCGGTTCATATCGAAAAGCATGAAGTGGAAGCCCGCGACACCAAACTCGGACCCGAGGAAATCACCCGCGACATCCCCAATGTGGGCGATGATGCGATCAAGGATTTGGATGAAAACGGCATCATCCGTATCGGCGCGGAAGTTGGTCCGAACGATATTCTCGTTGGCAAGATCACGCCCAAGGGTGAAAAAGAACTGACCCCCGAAGAGCGTTTGCTTCGTGCCATTTTTGGCGAAAAATCCCGCGACGTGAAAGATACCTCTCTGCGCATGCCTCATGGCGAACGCGGCAAAGTGGTGGATGTGAAGGTCTTCACCCGTGAAGACAACTCCGACCTTTCGGCTGGTGTGGACATGATGGTGCGCGTCTCGGTGGCGCAGCGCCGCAAGATCACCGCTGGGGACAAGATGGCCGGGCGCCATGGTAACAAAGGCGTTGTCTCCAAGGTTGTGCCAGTGGAAGATATGCCTTTCCTCGAAGATGGCACGCCTGTTGACATCATCCTGAATCCGCTGGGCGTCCCTGGTCGTATGAACATCGGCCAGGTGTTGGAAGTACATCTCGGTTGGGCTGCGAAGCGCATGGGATTCCGCGCACTCACCCCCGTGTTTGATGGAGCAACCGAAGAGCAGATCGAAGCGGAACTCGCCCGCGCCTGGATCATGGATCAGGCATGGAAGGAATCGGCTGAACGCGCCTGGGAATGGCTCAAGGAACAGGATTACGATCCCAACACCATTCAGGATGATGATGAAGTCCGCCGTCTGTATCTTGAGCACTGGCTTGGCAAACGCAAGTATGACGTTTACAGCCTGAATGAGCCTGATTATGCCCGGCACGCCGCGGCCAAGGAATGGCTGCGCGAAAAGGGATATGCAAAACCCGAAGAAATCCTGCTCGACGACCATGATGTTGCAAATCCCGACCCTGAAGTGGATGATATGACCATCAAGGCATGCCTGCGTTTGTGGATGGAAGCCAATGGTGTGACACGCCGTGTGGCGGAAGATAAAGTCCCTGAAACGGCACAGGAATTATCCAAGGAAAAGGGACTTCCGCTTCCCACCCTCGGCAAGCAGACCCTGCGCGATGGCAAGACTGGCATGCCCTACGATCAGCCTGTGACCGTCGGCGTAATGACCATCCTCAAACTTCACCACCTCGTCGAAGACAAAGTCCACGCGCGTTCGACCGGCCCATACAGCCTCGTCACCCAGCAGCCTCTTGGCGGCAAAGCCCAGTTTGGCGGTCAACGCTTCGGCGAAATGGAAGTTTGGGCGCTCGAGGCCTATGGCGCGGCACACACCCTCCAGGAAATGCTCACCGTCAAGTCGGACGATGTCCAGGGGCGCGTCAACACATATGAGGCCATAGTCAAGAGTGAACCGATTGAAGAACCGAGCATTCCCGCATCGTTCCGCGTTCTCGTCAAGGAGTTGCAATCCCTTGGACTCGCAGTCGAAGCGGTGAGTGATGGCGGCGATGTGGTCAAGTTTGGCAAAGATGACGAGAAGATGCATCCGCCAAGGCATGACACCGGATTGCTGAGTCTTGGCGAGAACCAATCCAGGAAAAAGTAGCGTTTTCTATTGACTTGGAGGGTACAGCGTGATAAACTAACCCCCCGTTGCCTGGAAAGCAATGAGCGGCTTTTCCCCCCCGCTCGACTTATTGGCAGCTACAAATGAGGCCATCAGGGATTGTTGTGATGGTCTCATTTATTGCGAATGTTCAAGTTGATTTGTGAAAAAATTTGTAATCGGAGAAGACGATGCCGACAGTAAATCAAATGGTCCGCAAAGGACGCAAAAACAGTAAAAGCAAAAGCAAGGCGCCCGCTTTACAGTTCACCCTGAATAGTTTCAAGCAGCGCCGTGTGCGACAGGATAAGGGTGCCCCGCAGAAGCGCGGCGTCTGTACCGTTGTCCGCACCACAACGCCCAAGAAGCCGAACTCTGCGCTGCGCAAAATTGCGCGTGTGCGTCTGACGAATGGCATCGAAGTCACGGCGTACATCCCCGGCGAAGGTCACCAGTTGCAGGAGCACTCCGTGGTGCTGGTTCGTGGTGGACGTGTGAAGGACCTGCCCGGTGTGCGCTATCACATTGTACGCGGTTCCCTTGACACCACCGGTGTTGCCAACCGCAAGCAAGGTCGTTCGAAGTATGGCGCAAAGCGTCCCAAGTAATCTATAGATGGAGTAAAGCATGCGTAGAGCAAAACCTGAGAAACGGGAACTCCTTCCCGACAGCCGCTATAACAGCATCAATGTGCAAACCATGGTTCAGCATGTGCTCAAACGCGGCAAGAAGAGCCTTGCCGTCCGTTTGATTTACGATGCCATGGACCTGATCAAGGAACGCACCGAGAAGAGCCCGATGGAAGTCTTCGATGGCGCTCTCAAGAACGTGGGTCCCATCATGGAAGTCCGCCCGCGTCGTGTGGGTGGTGCCACTTATCAAGTCCCGATGGAAGTTTCCGCAGATCGCCGCACCACGCTGGCGCTGCGCTGGATTCTGTCTGCGGCACGCGACCGCTCCGGCAAATCCTTCTCGGACAAGCTGGCTTCCGAGTTGATAGATGCGTTTAACGAGACTGGCTCCGCCATCCGCAAGCGCGATGAAGCGCACAAGATGGCTGAGGCGAATCGCGCCTTTTCCCATTACCGTGTTTAGTTTTACTTTAGGAATATAGGAAGTAGCAGGAAGAATGGCACGTTTGCATCCACTGGAGAAATTTAGAAATATTGGCATTATCGCCCACATCGACGCCGGGAAGACGACGACGACCGAGCGCATCATGTTCTACACAGGCATGACGCACCGCATCGGCTCCGTGGATGACGGCACGACAGTGACGGACTGGATGGTACAGGAGCGTGAGCGCGGCATTACAATTGTCTCGGCGGCTGTATCTGCAGAGTGGAAGGGTTATCAGGTCAATATCATCGATACGCCCGGTCATATTGACTTTACGGCGGAGGTTCAGCGTTCCCTGCGCGTTTTGGACGGCGGGGTGGTGGTCTTCGACGCGGTGCAGGGTGTAGAGCCACAGTCCGAAACCGTCTGGCGTCAGGCTGACCGCTATAGCGTTCCCCGCATATGTTTTGTAAATAAGATGGATCGTGTCGGCGCGTCATACGAACGTACCATTGAGACGATCATCGACCGCCTCGGCGCCAACCCGATCCCCATGCAGATTCCGATTGGCTTCGAGACAACCTTCAAGGGCGTTGTTGACCTCCTTGAAATGAAGGCTGTCATCTGGCAGGATGATCTCGGCAAAGAGCCGCAGGTGACCGAAATCCCCGAAGATTTGAAGGATCAGGCGAAAGAATTACGCGCCAGGGTGGTTGAGAAGATTGCCGAACTCGACGATGAATTAACCATGAAATTTCTCGAAGGGCAGGAAATCAGCATCGAAGAAATGAAACTTGCTCTCCGCAAGGGCGTTTTGGCGAACAAAGTCGCTCCTGTTTTTTGTGGTTCCTCCCTCAAGAACAAGGGCGTTCAGGTGCTTTTGGATGCGGTAGTGGATTATCTTCCTTCTCCGGCTGATAAGCCTACCATGACCGTGTCCGAACCAGGGAACCCCGAAAACACTTTCGAGATTGCCACTCGTGACGACGCTCCGCTGGGTGCTTTGGTCTTCAAAATCGTGACCGACCCGTATGTTGGGCGTCTTGCCTATATTCGCGTTTACTCCGGCGTCATCACCCAGGGACAGTCGGTGATGAACAGTACCAAGGGACGCAAGGAACGTATCGGACGTTTGATCCGTATGCACGCAGACCATCGCGAAGATGTGACGGAAATCCGTGCTGGCGACATCGGCGCAGTCCTCGGTTTCAAGGAAAGCTTTACCGGCGACACGCTCTGTGATTCCAAGCATCTCGTTCTCGAGACCATCTCCTTCCCGGAACCGGTAATCTCGATTGCGATTGAGCCCAAAAGCACCGCAGATCAGGACAAAATGGGGGAAGCTCTCCGCAAACTCTCGGAGGAGGATCCAACACTCCATGTCAATTCAGACGAAGACTCCGGCCAGACTATTCTCAGGGGTATGGGCGAACTTCATCTCGATATTGTGGTGGATCGTCTCTTGCGCGAATTCCGCGTGCAGGCGAATGTGGGCGCTCCGCGTGTGGCATTCCGCGAGTCGATTACCAAGCCTGTCAAGGAAGTCAATTACAAGTACGCCAAGCAGTCCGGCGGCAAGGGACAATATGGTCATGTCATCTTCTCCCTCGAACCCGGCGAGCGCGGCAGCGGCATCATCTTCGAGAACAAGATCGTCGGCGGTGTAATTCCGAAGGAATACATTGGACCTGTCGAGAAGGGGTTCAAGGAAGCTGCGGAAGGCGGCGTACTGGCTGGTTATCCCGTTGTGGATGTGAAGGTTACCCTGTTCGACGGTTCCTTCCACGAAGTTGACTCCAGTGAAATGGCGTTCAAGATGGCTGCCATTCTTGGTTTCAAGGAAGGCGTGCAAAAGGGATTGCCCATTTTGCTCGAGCCGATGATGAAAGTCGAAGTCGTCGTCCCCGAAGAATATCTCGGCGACGTGATGGGGCAGATCAACAGTCGCCGAGGCTTGATCCAGGGCATGGAAGTCCGCATGGGTAACGCGCAGGCGGTCAAGGCAATGGTTCCACTGGCGGAGATGTTTGGATATGCAACCCAGTTGCGTTCCGCCACCCAGGGACGTGGCGTTTTTAACATGGAATTTGACCACTATGCGCCAGTATCGCAGTCAGTGGCAGAAGAAATTTTGAAAGCATAAGTTTTTTTCATAACTCAAGGAGTTACAATTATGGCGAAGGCAAAATTTGATCGCAGCAAACCGCATCTGAATGTAGGGACCATGGGGCACATTGATCATGGCAAGACCACATTGACGGCGGCGATCACG
>DAOUAS010000164.1:0-6378 GCA_034433295.1 Anaerolineales bacterium
GTGGTCAGGTCAGATCAAGTGGTGGATACGGCGGTGATTCAGGTGACGGTGAAGTAATTTCGATTCTCGTATGAAACAAATCATATCCAGTCTGCGTGATTTCCAGATCAAGATTGCCAGAGAGACAAACTGGCTTGCGGATGATCTCGAACTTCTGCATTCATCCATTGCCTTGTTTGCGGATGTGATGGGCGGGCGCGAAAAACTTTCAAACATGCTTGGGGAGGTTCTTATCGAAAGAGTGGATGTGGGGTCAAAACTTGCGCTGGCTTGCAAGGATAGGATTCAGTTGAGCATGACAGGTAAATTCAGCGCATGGTCGGTGATTCACGAACTGGCGCATGTCTGGGATGCAAAGAATGAGTGGAAGTTGTCGCTGAAGTTGGAGGAATTCACGGGCGGAACGACCAACTTGAAACTGTCCGAAAAGAAAAAGGGAATCCCCGGGGAATGGGATGCGGGATTGAACGGCGCAGAAAGCAAACCTGGGTTTTACGGCAGGAAGCCCGGTGTCAATGCCTATGGATATTTCTACGGCGACAAACCCAGCGGCTCGAACTGGAATTTCAATCGCAAAGAAGACTTTGCCGAATCGGTTGCGATGTATTGCGGCTGGGGACGGAATAATCCGCTTTCACGAGCGGCGCATGGTCGCGTCGAAAGGTATCTTCTTCCCAACGGCACAAAAGACCCGATCTACGGCATCGCGGATAACTGGTCGGATTATGCGCGGTATTTCTATCCCGAAAGCGGGGATTATGCAATGACCAAACGCTGGAGGTTCGTGGAAAATTCAGTAAACATGTAGGGACACAGCGTCGCCGTGTCCCTACAGACCAAATTCAAAGGTCGGCATGCCCGTGACTTTGGTTTCCACCTTGAACAGCCCGCCTGAGAGCGGGTATTTTTTTAGATTTTCCTCGCTCATGCCTTTTCTCGCGGACGTGACGTACAACTCGTTCATGTCTTTGCCGCCGAAGATGCAGGAGGACGTCTGCAAGGCTGGGACGGGGATTTGCTCCAGCAGTTCACCCGTTTGCGGATTCCATTTCGTGACCTGCGCGCCTCCCCAGAGCGCAATCCACAAATTGCCGTCGGTGTCGGAGGTCATGCCGTCGGGCCAGCCCAAAGTATCGGTAATGCGAATCGCCACGCGCGGATTTGCGATTTGACCTGTGGCAAGGTCGTAGTCAAAGGCTTGCACTTTGCGGGTGGGTGTGTCGATGTAGTAAAAAGTCTTGTGGTCGGGACTCCACGTGAGACCGTTGGAGATGGTCACGCCGCCGAATAATTTTGTCACCTGCTTGCCGTCGAAGGAGTACAACGCACCTGTGGGGTCGCTTTCATTCATTGCCATTGTGCCAGCAAGGAAGCGCCCAGCGGGGTCACATTTGCCATCGTTGAAACGTGTATTGGCAGATTCGCTCACAGTGGCGAGAACTGCCTGCTGGGGCGAATCAGCCCTGCCCTGAGCAGGGTCGAAGGGCCGGAAGTTGACGATAGAAGAACGCCCTTCGCCGCCACTCAAGGCTGTGAGGAGAGTCCCGTTTGGGCGCAGGGCAAGGCATCCGATGAATTTGTCCAACAGGGCGATGACTTCGACTCCCGCGTAGATCCGCTTTTCGAGGATGTCGATCCAGTACAGGATTTGGGATTTTGCGTCCCACACGGGACCTTCGCCGAGCGTGGCTTTTGCATCGAGGATCAATTCGATTTTCATTTTAGAACCAATCCCGTTTGTAGAAGATGTAAGTGGCGACGGTGGTCAGAGTCAAGGATAGACCAATGGTCATCAAAAAAGCAAATGGGGATTCAGCGCCGGGCAGGGTCACGTTCATTCCATAAAACGATGCGACAATGGCGGGCATATTGAGAATGATGGTCAGCGCGGCGAGGGCTTTCATCACACCGTTGAGATTGTTGGAGATGATCGAGGCGAAGGCGTCCATCATGCCCGAAAGAATTTCAGTGGCGATGCTGGTCATCTGGATCGCCTGCTGGTTTTCGGTGAGGACGTCTTCGAGCAGGTCCTGGTCTTCTTCGTAGTAGTTGAAGAGTTGCGTCTTTTGCACGCGTTCCATCATCACTTCATTGGAGCGCAGGGCAGTTGCAAAATAGGTAAGACATTTTTGATACTTGAGCAATTCCAACACTTCGCGGTTGCGGGTGGATTTTTGCAACTGGTCTTCCACAAGTTCGGTGGCGCGGTTGATCTCGCGCAATAAGTTCAGGTAGCGGGATGCGGTCTCAAGGAAGATGTAGAGCGCGAGGCGGTAGCGTTTGCCTGTCTTCAGGAAACGGTGTTTGCCGTTGGTGAGCGGGATGAAGATGTCGCTATTGTAGCGACAGACGGTGATGATCTTGTTGCCGAGGATCATAATGCCAAGCGGCACAGTATTGTAGGGAATGTCGCTATCGGGTTGGTACATGGGAATGCGAAGCAGGATGAAGGTGTATTCTTCATCACGTTCCATACGCGCCATTTCATCCTGGTCGAGGGAATAATTGATATAGTCCATGTCCATCCCCCAGTTGACGAGCTTTTCCATCTCGTCGGGCGTCGGGTCTATGGCATTGACCCAGGCGCCGTTTGCCATCATTTCGATTATTTCCAGCCCTTGTTCCGTGGTTTTGTAAATGGTCAGCATGGCAGCCTCCTTGCGTGAAATGTCATCACGCAGGGGCGCGCACGCGCCTACGTGACGGTCAATCTTGAATTAAACACGTCCTGTGCCCAGCGTCGTATACTGGGCGGGTTATTATCTGATGAACTAAGGTCGCTCTCGTCTGTGGTGTACATTGTTTCCTTGCCTTTACGGCGTGGCTATTTTACGCCCGATGAGGGGATTGGTAAATGGTTTTTATCGAGGAAAAACAAATTCGCTGGTGAAGGTCACGTTGTATTCGGACATGACTTCAAGAACGAGGGAAAGGGCGGGGGATTTTTGTCCATAGTGGCGGGAGGCCCAGCCTTCGTAGGGAAGGACGTTACGTTGACCGTGAATCAATTCGCCTGAGCGGACGAGGGAGACAGAAAAGGATGAACGCTTCGCGTGAAGGATGAAGGATGAAAGGGTTATCCAACCATACGGCGATTCGAGTCTTAATCTGATAGCTGATTCTGTTTCTTCGAGTTGGTACTCCCAGTCGGGCAGGAGCCAGTGCAGACAGTAGGTGTGGGGGGCGTGGCGGGACGACGTTAATTTATCTTCGACCAGCCAGTGTTCATCTTGATAGACCGTGACCGTGCGTTCAAGCTTGACACTTCCATATCCGCGATGGTGGGCGCGGACACATCCCAAAATAGCTTCGTCGGTCTCGATGAGATTCTTCGAGTGAGCGTTTGCCCAATCCAATACAAGGAAACGTCCTGCGCGAGTCATCTGGTCGCGCCCATCAACGGTGACCGTGTTGTGGACTCTCGTCGTCACCAGCGGGTTATCCCAAGGTGGCGGGGCGTTGTATAAATATGTGCCAGCATCCTGCGCGATGTTCAGTCCGCGCCACCAAAGGTCAAGGTGTAATTGGTCCATGTGCGAGAGGCGGCTCTTGAAATGCGAGGCGCGCAGATATGCCCAGGAGTTTTGCCCGCGCAGGTTGTCGGTGAGATAGGCGCTGGAGTCGGCGATCCGCTCGGCGGGTTTGAGTCCGAACCAGAGGGACATCTCATCCCAAACTCCGGCGGGCAGACCAGTCCGCAGGAAGGCACGGGCGGCGGCTTGCACGGTGGGGCGATAATCTTCAAACGGAGATGAGCTCAAGGGGAAGATCAAAGCCCCGTCGTTGGCTCCCAGGTTGGGGGTGAGTCCCGAAGTGTTATCGAGCAGGGAAAAGAGCCAGTGGGCGGAGCGTCCAAGAGCCTGCGAGGTTTTCGCCTGGAAAGTTTCGCGCTTGATGAGGTTGATCCACAGGGCGGTTTGCAGCATCACACGATGATAGTTCGTGCTGTGCTGGATATATTCGCCGTAGCCGCCGATCTGGTTTTGGAACGCCCAGTTCAGCCACTTCCAGCCGGGATTGCGCCAATTGGAGTTATCGAAAAATAATCCCGCTGTGTAAAGCGCGGCGGCTTCGGTGACGAGGTGATTGTTGTTTTGCGAGCAGGCGTAGGGGAGAGTGGGCGGGATGCGGGTGGCATGGTGATGAATGGAGATGATTAGAGATTGGTAATTGGGAGATTGGCATGGGAAGACGTGGGCACACCAGACGAGAGACATTAATCGAATGGCGACTTCCTGCCCATTCATCCAGTGTGGTCCGAGGTTGGCGGGGTTGGATTGGGTGAAGGATTGAAAGTGTTTGAAGAAGGCTTCGGCGTATTTTTTGTCTTGTGTCAGGTGGTAGGCGCGTCCGAGGATGAATGCCCAGCCGAAGCGGGAGGGTTCCCAGAGGAATTTGATATCGGAGAAGGGAGATTGGAGAGTAGTTAGCAGTTTGGGATTTGTTTCGTATTCTGTCCAGTGGCGGAGGGGCTCAGGCGGAGTGAAGTCCAACGCGACGAGTTCGCCAAAGACGCGGGTCTGTCCATGCACGATTTCATCGGCTTCTTTGAGGAGCGTCGCTTTTCCTTCTTCGCCGAGGGTTTGGGAGAGTTGGTCGCGGGTGGGAAGGAGGAAAAGGAGATTGGTAATTGGTTGATTGGTGATTGGCGAATTTGGAGGTGTCACCCGTCTGTAGTGACCAGTGAGTAAGCCGAATTTATATAAGGCATACCACGTCAGCGGACGAAATCCGAACTGAAGGAGGTATTTGAGTCCGACCAAAAATTTTGATTTCATTGAATGCGGTTCATGTATGTGAGCGCGTGAAATAGTAGAGCCACCTGCAAGCCGTTGAGGAATTCGCCGCGTTTGGTCATGGCGATTAGTTCGTCCAGCGGAACAAGATGCACTTCGATATCCTCGGCTTCGTCCAATTTTTGTATGCTTGTTTTTTCGGCGTCGAACGCAAGGTAGCCATGCATCAGATTGGTTTGCAAGGCAGGGTTGGGATAAAATTTCCCGACTTCAATCAGATTGGCGGCAGTATAGCCTGTTTCCTCTTCCAGTTCGCGCCGCGCCCCTTCCAGCGGATTCTCGCCGTCGTCCACCACGCCGCCGGGGAATTCCCAAACCACCGCCTGCGCTGCATGTCGAAACTGCCTTACCAGAACCGCCTCGTGATTTTGGGTCAACGCCATTACCGACGCCCAACTGCGAAACTCCAAAGCAACCGCCTCGAACACCTTGCCGGTTGGCAGTTCCACTTGATCGAAGCGGTAGCGCGGGCGCAGGTACTTTGATTCCAAAACCTTCCAGGGTGTAAACGACATGGGACCAGCCTCCAGACGGGTCATTCCTTCACAGGTGGCAAACCGCTCATCATTGTTTCATCGCCCTTTACGGATTCAATCTCTTCCTCGTCTCGAATCAAAAAGGCGACCGCATAACTCTTGTGCGCGTCCATGATCAAATCCAGATGATGATTGGCGCGATAATCGCTGACAGCAATCAGGCGCAGGGCATCGGCAACATGCGGGTTACCCAGCGGGATAAAATCATTCAAGTGACTCGGCGTATCGTAAAAGAAATCGCGCTTGAATATGGTGTTCTTGTCGTCGAGAAATACGCCAAGCGGATAGATGTCCGCTTCCATCAGATCCTGGAAGAAATGCGTTCCAAACGATGGCTCGCGCGACGCGCCAACCGACTCGCCAGCCAACTCGACCAAAGAGCGAGAGTTGTAAATATCGCTGTAGGTGACATGCACACCGAGGTCGGGCGTGGACGTTCCCCAGCGACCAGGTCCAACCGCGATGAAGACTTCATCCTTCAATGCGGCGTTGAGTTGACCGATGGCGCGTTCGAGTAAAGTTCTATCGGCTTGCGATTCAAGGCTGAAATATCCTTCCGAAGGCACAAACAGAACATATCGAATTTCCTGCACCGCGCCCTGTGGAACCATGGTCTGCGTGGAGAAAATGATGTCTTTTTCATCTAGGTCGGTTGGAATCTGCAACTCAGCCCCATCCTGAATGTGACTCTGTGGACGGCACTGTAAGAGCGTGATTTGCACTTCGGGCTGCTCGCCGGGATTGACGATTTCCAAAGCAAACTCGGTATCCACCGGGGACTTGTAATGCGTTTCTAAAAGTTTCAACGCGACGCGCATGCTTGCCGCAAACGGAATACGGGACAATAAACCGTCAAATGTAACAACCATCTTTGCGGGATCAGCCAGCCGCGAGCGGATCGGCATAAGGTCGCCTTCTTCGTCGATCTGAGCGATGAATCGCAACGGCGGACAATCCGCATCAAAAACATCGCGGACAGGGATTGTGGTAAACGAATTGGTTTCGAGGTCGATCAAATCCACCTTTTGTTGTGAATAACGTTTGAT
>DAOUAS010000165.1:0-6000 GCA_034433295.1 Anaerolineales bacterium
GATACGGGAATCGAGGAAGATATTGCGGCACACATGATCAACCAGGCGCAGGAGTTTTTGGAAGCCGCACAGGAATACCTGGAAAAATCGGGTGAATGAGTGCAACTCAAAAATCAACTCCGAAGTTTCGGGCTTCGGAGTTTTTGTTTACTGCCCTCGCTCGGTTTCCACCCGCATGGATTCGCCGTCGGTGGTGACTTGAATCCAGCCGCTGCGGTCTGTCCGCAGGAGGGAGTAGCCATCGAGTGATTTCAGCACCTCTTCGGAGGGCAGACCGTCCGGGTCGCCAGCGGACACGCTGAGGATGGTCAACTGCGGCTTGAGATTTTCGATCAGGTCGGGTGGGTTTGAGGGCGCGTAGCCCGAATCCGCCACCAGCAACACATCCACCTTATCGATTGCGTTGCCATATTCCAATTCTTCGAGCGTCCCTTCACTGATGCCGAGGGGAAGCAGGGCGCGGAAATTCTTGTATTCGATGAGAAGGACACAGCCGCGCGGTCCCACCGCCTTGACCTCGATGAAAGCCTGGTTGTCCAACGCAAGCTTTTGCCCCACCTCGGCTTTGCTGACGGGAGTCATCTGCGCGGCGAAGTATTTATCCAGTGCTTGTGCGGAGAAAGAGGCTTGCACGTTTCCGCTCCATAAAACGTTTTCAGGCGAATATCTTTCCACCACTCGCGGAAGCGCCGCCAGTTGCTCCTCCTGCGTGGACGCGATGACCAGCCAGTCCAGTTTGCGCGAGAAGTACGGCAAACGCCTGCCGAGTTCATCAGACAGTTTCGACGCGCTTTCTCCGCCGTTGATCAGTACATTGCGCCCTTCGGGAGTTTGAATCAGAATCGCATCCGCCGAACCAGCTTCGAGAAAGGTGATGCGTAGTTGACCGTCGCCTGTGGTCGCGGATGCGCGCCAGATCATGATCGTGCAGGCAAACAGGGATAAAAGAGTCGCTGTCAGCGCTACAGCGCGCAGCGAACTGCTCAAAGCTTGAATCCGCTTCTTGATGGCGTCCCAGTTGAAGGTCACGCCGAGCAGGACGATGTAAAAGCCAGCGACCCACCAGATGGACGAATCTCCAAGATAGATCGAGCCGTGCGGCACGCGGTCGAACAATTCCACGATGCGGATGGTGTACGCAGCGAAGGGCCAGGCGAACCACGCGAGGAGTTGTCCGAACGGGAAGATGAACAGGCTCATGATGACCGCCAGTCCGCCAAGCACCATCACCGCGGGTTGGACCGACAGAATGAACGGGTTGGCGACGAACGAGATGAGGGAGATGCGTTTGAAATGGTATGCCATGATCGGAATGGTTGTCAGCTGCGCGGCGAAGGTCAAGATGACGCTTTCGTTGAAGATGCGTGCAAAAGCGCTGGCGTCCTGTTTGGATAGTTTGGTAAACAGGTTGATGGTGAAATTCGAGAATGGCTCGGCATAGAGGATCAACCCCAGCGTGGCGGCAGCGGACAGTTGAAAGCCCACATCCCAAAGAGCCATTGGATTAAAGAACAGCATAAGCATTGCCGCTATTCCCAAGGAATTCATGCCGTTGTTGCGCCTTCCCAGTTGACGCGCCAGCAGCGACAGGGTCCCCATGAAAGCGGCACGAACCACCGCCCAATCCGCGCCGACGAGCAGGGTGTAGAAAAGAATCCCTACAACCGCCACGGCTGCGCCGATTCTTTCTCCAAAGATGTTTTTGAAGATGGCAAAGAAGATACCCGCGATAATGGCGATGTTGAATCCAGAGATGGCGATGATGTGCGCCGTGCCTGTGTTCTTGAAGGCGTTTTGCAGTTCCTTCGTCATGCCCGTGTCCACGCCGAGGAGAATCCCTGCCAGCAGAGACGCTTCGGGGTCGTGATACAGGCGGTAGGTGTTTTCGAGCAACTTCCCCTTGAGCGTGTAAACGAAGCGAAAGAATAGATTCCCGCCGTTGCCTGGCAGGGTCGTGATTTCGTAAGTGGACATCGTCGAGTGGATGCCATTACGTGCGAGAAAATCGCGATAGGAAAATTCCTCGTTTTCGGGCGGAGTCTTCAAGAGTCCGCGCACCCGCACCCGCTGACCGTATTCGTAGTCTGCCAGCACCGAGGTGCGGACGAGAAGCAGCCCCGAGGCGGGCATATCGCCGCTGCCTGAGTCCACGGCTTCGACATTGAGAGTCAAATTGGAATATGAGTCGCGCTGGTCGGGCGGCTCGACCAATGTCGCCGTGACCAGCATCTCGTATTCGCGGTCGTTGTAAAAGGCGATGTGGAAGGCGTCGATGGTCGGCTGACGGAATTGAAAGTACCACGCGCCAAAGAGGAAAGATATTGGAAGGACAAGGGGTAGAGGATAAAGGGCAAAAAAATTAGAGACCCGGTTTTGCGCCAACTTCGGGAGCCGCATCAAGACGAATACAAACAACGCGGCGAGCCACAAACCCAGCCAGATATTCGCGGGCAAAGTCCGCAGGCTGGCAAGGACAATCCCCGCGGCAAATGAGATGGAAATCCATACCAATGGCATGGAGGGGATTGTACATTAGTTTTGGAGGATTTCGATGGTCCTCAACATCGAGTCGAAGGCGGGCAGGAGTGTGTCCTTCAGGTCTGCGACGGTTGTAAAAACAATGGATTGCCTTCCCGCCGGCGCGTTGAAGAACACCTGCCTTTGGTAAAGCGCCACGTCGATGCCGGCCGCGCTGGTAAAGGATGATCCAGCCTCGATCACGCCGAAACTCACCCCGCTGTCAGAGACGCCCATTTTGACCGACGTCATCTCGAACCGGAACACAGTGGCTGTGTCGGGAATCTTTGCGGCGATGGACTGTAGATCCGCATCTGTGCCCAGGGAAATATGGGTTCCCTTGTCGAGCACAAAACGCATGTCGGTGACGAACTCGTTTTGAATCCGCGCCGGTTCGATGGCAAACAGGCGCAAGATATTCGGGTCTTCGTTCTGGATGCCGAGCAGAGACTGCTGGACGTGAGTGTTTGCGGCTTCCGCCAATGAAAAGGCGTCCAGGTATTCCTTTTCTTTGACCCTTATTGCCAGCCAGCCCGGCGGCAGTTTGATTTTGTAGCCTGCAAGGTCATCCCTGAAAAGGATCGAGCCGTCCTCATGTCTGGTCAAGGCGCTTTGAGAAGGGCTTTGTGTCGATGTGGCTGTGAAGGCCGGGGTGATTGTGGATGTTGGAGTCGGGGAGGATGCGACCGTGGGCGTGGAATCGGCTGACGCGGTGACGACAATGACAACCGGGCTTGGGCTGGGAATGGACTGGTGGGTCTGCGCGATGGCGGCGGAAACCGTCCCTGCCACCATCGTTTCGATGGCGTCCGAATCCGCTGTCGGCGCGGGCAGGGGCGCGGAAGTGGTTGGAAGTCCCGGCACGACACAAGCCAGGATGATCGCCAAAAGAATCGGACCCATGAGGAAAGTCCGTCTGCTGTTCATGATCGTCCTCCTAGTGGGAAGTAATAAAAAGCCTCCCGGCTATTATAGCCGAGAGGCTTTGCGAAATTCATGGAAACTAGGAAAACGATTCTTTTTTCATCATTTCCGCAAAATTTGTGCCTTTCAACCTGCGAACCAGGTCCTCATGCGCGTCACGCCACACCGGGCGCAGGGGGCAGTTTTCATCGAAGGAGCAGGTTCCGTTTTCGCCGACACATTCGTTCAGTTGAATGGGTCCATCGATTGACTCGATGACTTCGAGCAGGGAAATTTCCTTTGGATCGCGAGCCAAAGTTACGCCGCCCCGCGCGCCGCGCGAAGTGTGCAGCAATCCGGCGATGGACAATTGCGAAACAATCTTCGCCAGGAAGGATGGCGGGATGTGTTGTTCGTCTGCAATGATGTTCGTGGCAACGCGTTGTTCGCCATTGCGCGCAAGGTGAAGCACCGCCCTCACTGCATAATCTGCTTGACGTGTAATCTGCATACGGACCTCTTATTAATATAAAAACAGGTAATTTCTACCGACAATCACGATTTTATTGTGGATTATGGTGTCGGACAAGTGATGGAGGTCATGGATAAATTATGACCTTTTGCTCCGAAATTTTGCGCGGAAACGGGCGGCCCGGCGGCTGAATTCCGTCCGAAAAGCAGAATCTAGCCGAAAAAAAACCATGCCGGTACGGCGGCATGGTTTTTCCGGGGTCTTGTGCTGCTATTTTGTCAATGTCACATTTCCCGCGCCGATGCTGATCACAAAGGTCAGGGTCGGTCCCCCGCCCTTTTGTTTGTACACGTTCCCGCTCATACTCCAATTCGACCCGGCGTTTACATTCGATGCGCCGCTGTCCACAGTGACCACGGCATCCACATTTTCAGGGATGCTGATGATGAGGTTGCTGAATCCGCTGGAGATTTTGATCGAGGCATCGCGCTGTAAGTCGCCGGAAAAATCGAGGGTGTAGTCGCCCGCGCCGGATGAAAAATCGAGGAAGCTGAAATTGGCGTTGGCCAGCCCGGTCATCTTGACATCGGAAGCGCCGGTCTCATAGCGAAACGTGGACATTTCGACCTGGTTCGGTTCCGAGAATGCCAGTTCCACGTTTGCCGCGCCGTCCTTGATGGTGAGGCTGTTGAGCGAGAGTCCGCCAAGTTCAAACTCGCCGTTGTACGCGCCCGATTCGACGGTCAGGTTCATGGGCGTGTCGCCGAGTTTGAAGTCCCATTCGTTTTTCAAGTCTTTGAACGCGGGAAAACTGTTGAATTCTTCATCGCCCACGCGAATGCGGACATTGCCTTCATCGACCTTCACCTGAGGTTCGAACTCCGAATAATTGTAGATTGCTGTGCCTTCCACAAGTTTCTTCGCGCCGGGGGCCAGTGTCAGATCGCCCGCGCCAAACGAAAGCCGCAGGCTGACATCTTCGGAATCGGGAACCGGCACGCTGATCTTATCCGTCACCTCGGGGCCGGGAGTGGGCACTTTGGGCAGGTTGATGGTAAATCCGCAAGCCAGACTGGTGAGCGCAAGCACGATAAACACTAAAATAAGTTTTGTCTTCATGTTAAGTTCTCCTTCTGGCAAATATACGCCCCGAAGTCTGAATTGGTTGCAAATAAAAAGTCCTCCTTCGCGGGATAAGGAGGACTTTCGCTCGTTACTCGTTATTTCTCTTTTTTCAACGCCGCGTGTAACGCCTGATCCACCGACCTGACCTCCACGATCTCGATGCCCTTTGGGTATGCCTCTCCCTGGCGGATCGCCTTCGGCACGATGGCGGTTTTGAATCCCAATTTTTGCGCTTCGCGCAGCCGCGCCACCATTTGACCGGGCATCCGCAATTCGCCAGCCAGACCGATCTCGCCGATTAAAACCGCATCCGCTTTGACGGGGACATCCTTCCACGAGGAGGCAATCGCGGCGGCGATGGCAAGGTCGGCGGCGGGTTCGTCGATCTGGATTCCACCCACCACGTTGACGAAGACGTCCTGCTCCGAAAGTTTCAGCCCGACGCGGCGGGTGAGCACGGCGGAAATCAACAGCAGGCGGTTGAAGTCGATGCCGTTGGGGGTGCGGCGCGCGTTCCCAAATTGGGTGGGGGAAGTCAAGCCCTGAATCTCGACCAAAATCGGGCGTGTTCCTTCCATCGTCACGGCAATGGACGAACCCGCAGCGTTGACCATCCGCTCGGCAAGAAAAGCCTCGGAGGGATTCGTCACTTCCACCAATCCGCCCTCGCGCATTTCAAACACACCCACTTCGGCGGTTGCGCCAAAACGGTTCTTCACCGAACGCAAAAGTCGATACGCCTGGAAGCGGTCGCCTTCGAGATACAGCACCGTGTCCACGATATGCTCCAGCACGCGCGGACCGGCAATTGCGCCTTCCTTCGTCACGTGCCCGATCATGAAGACCGACACGCCCGAAGACTTTGCCAGTTCGCGTAATTGCGAGGCGCACTCACGCACCTGCGAAACCGACCCCGCCGACGAATCCAACTCCGATAGATAAACCGTCTGGATGGAATCAACGATCAGCAGGTTGGGTTTGAC
>DAOUAS010000166.1:0-3465 GCA_034433295.1 Anaerolineales bacterium
ATTGTGTTGGAGATTGCTTCGCCGAAGAGCACGGCTCGCAATGACATGTGAAACAGGAGACCTATCATGAACTTTCCCATTTCCACCCTCACAGCCGTCAGCGCCGCTCACCCGTGGACTTACCTTATCTTCGCGTTGATCGGTTTTGCCTTCGGCTTCACCCTTGAAATGTCTGGCTTCGGCGACTCGCGTAAACTCGCCGCCCAGTTCTACTTCACCGAGTTGACCGTGCTAAAGGTGATGTTCACCGCCATCGTCACCGCGATGGTCCTGACCTTCGGCGCAGTCGGACTCGGCATCCTCGACTTCAGCCAGGTCTGGGTCAACACCACCTACATCTGGTCGGGCATCCTCGGCGGACTCATCATGGGCGTCGGCTTTATCGTCGGCGGGTTCTGCCCCACCACCTCGCTCGCGTCCGCATCCACAGGCAAGATCGACGGAATGCTCTTCATGTTCGGCGGGTTCTTCGGCGCGGCAATCTTCGCCGAGACCGAACCCCTCTTCACCAACTGGTACAACAACGCGGGCTACTACGGACGCCTGACCCTCGACCAGGTCTTCGGCATTCCCGTCGGCGTGGTGGTTTTGCTGGTGGTGATGATGGCGCTCTTCATGTTCTGGGGCGCGGAGCAACTCGAACGCATCTTCGGCAAAAAAGATCTGAGCAAGGAACCGAAGCTCCGCGTGGTCGGCGCAGGCGTTTTGTTCGCCGCTGCCGTCGCTGTCGTGTTGATTGGTTCCCCCTCGGTAGAGCAGAAATACGCCAAGGTCAAATTCACCCGCACCGAGACCATCCCACAGTTGAATGCCGATCCCATCGTCAACACCTACACCTACACGGCTGACGAAATGCTCGCCAAGCGGCTGGTTCACATCACCCCCGCCGAAGCCTTCAAGGCGAAGTACAACCAGATCATGAATCCGATCTATCTCGATGTGCGTCCCGAAGCCGAATATAACCTGTACCACGTCGAAGGCGCGGTCAATGTGCCGCTCGAACGGCTGGGTGAAATCGTCCCGCTCCTATTGAGCGAACCGCCCGCCAACTCGGTCTTCATCGTGATGGGCAACGGCGAAGCGACCGCCACCCAGGCATGGAAGTTCCTCGTCGGCAGCGGCGTGACCAACTCCTACATCCTCGAAGGCGGACTCAACAACTGGATCGCCTTCTTCGGGACAGAGGAGCAAGCCCTTCAGCCCAACCCGAATGCGGGTGACGACGAACTGGCTTACATCTTCCCCGCGGCTTTGGGCAGCCAGTACGAATCCTGCTCGCCGAACCCCATCGAATACGAAGAACTCGAATTCGAGGCGAAGATCGTCCTGCAACTCAAGCGGGATAAGTCTGGTGGTGGGTGCGGATAAAGCGGCAAAAAGTAATAAGTGAGAAGTAACGAGGAGTCGTCCTGTTTGGGACGGCTCCTTTTGTTAGGCATTCGGGATTTCCAGTATACTGAGGCGCATGATGAAAAACAAAGCCATGATCAAATACATCGTCGCCCTGCTCCTGTTCGGCTCGAATGGGATTGTTGCCAGCCATATTTCGTTGAGCAGTTACGAGATCGTCTTTACGCGGACGTTGATCGGCGCCCTGTTTCTAGCGCTGATATTTGTCTCTTCCAGGCAGAAGGCGCGGTTTATGGAAAACAAAGTACATTTCATCAGCCTTGTGATCTCCGGCGCGGCGATGGGCGCAAGCTGGATGTTTCTCTTCGAAGCGTACAAACAGATCGGCGTCAGTTTCGCGACCCTCGCCTATTATTGCGGACCTGTGATCGTCATGATCCTTTCCCCGATTCTGTTCAAGGAGAAAATGACCGCCGCCAAAGTCCTCGGATTTCTTGCCGTAGTGCTTGGCATGTTCTTCGTGAACGGGCAGGCTTTGTCGCAAGGCAAAGTTTCGTGGGGACTGGTCTTCGGGATATTATCGGCGGTGATGTATGCCTTCATGGTGACTTTCAACAAGAAAGCCGTAAGCATCACAGGGCTTGAAAACCCCATGTGGCAATTGATTTCGAGCGTCGTCACGGTGGCGATCTTTCTTGGATTCAAACAGGGCTTTTCCCTCCACATTGCGCCTGAAAACCTGGTTCCCATCCTGCTGTTGGGAATCGTCAACACGGGCATTGGCTGTTATTTTTATTTCTCCTCCATCGGCGACCTGCGCGTGCAGACCGTGGCAATCCTCGGCTATCTGGAGCCGCTTTCCGCGTTATTCTTCTCCGCCGCGTTCCTGGGAGAAGCCTTGAACCTCCCACAATGGATTGGCGCGGGATTAATCCTGGGCGGCGCGGCATTCGGCGAGTTGTTTCGGCAAAGGCGGGAAGGCAGTCAAGAGCCAAAAGTAATCAGTTCCAAGTAATCAGTGAGCAGTAATCAGTAAAAAGGAGTCATCCTGTTTGGGACAGCTCCTTTTGTTTGTGGGCTTCTGAAGTCCCTGCCCATCCTGTATAATCCCCGCCAAGGAGACTGCTCATGGGACGGGTCGCGAAGACGGTTTTCATCAGTTACCGCCGCACGAATTTCTATACCGCGCTGGCTGTCTATCAGGATTTGACGGCGCACGGTTACGACGCTTTCTTTGGATTATCAAAGCATAGACAGCGGGAATTTCTCCAAAGTCATCCTTGAAAACATCGAATCACGCGCGCATTTTGTGGTGGTACTTTCACCTTCTGCGCTGGAGCGGTGTAGCCAGCCTGGCGATTGGCTGAGACGCGAAATCGAAACCGCAATTGACTTGAAAAGAAATATCGTGCCCTTAATGATGGAGGGCTTTGACTTCGGCAGTCCCACAACCATTCAAGCCCTACTTGGAAAACTCGCTGCGCTAAGTACCTACAACGGGTTGCGGCTTTATGCCGATTACTTCTTCGATGCGATGGAAAAACTTCGCACACGATTTCTCAATGTTGCACTGGAAGAGGTGCGCTTCCGCGAAGTCAGCGCGGAGGCAAAGAAAGCAAGCAAAACTACAAAGTCTTTAGCAAATGAAGCTCCACAAGTGGAAAGCCAGCAGATCACTGCCGAAGAATGGTTCGAACGCGCCTACAAACTGCAAGAGGCAAAAAACTTCGATGAAGCCATTCGCTACTATACGGAAGCGCTCCGCCTTGAACCAGATTTAGGTACTGCTCACAACAACTTAGGTGTCCTCCTCCACGGCGTGAAACGGTATGAGGAAGCCGAAGCAGCTTTTCGCAAAGCCTTCGAACTCGATCCCTCCGACGCCACTGCCTACTCTAACATGGGTTTCCTATTGCACACGAAATTAGAGAGATACTGTGATGCAAAGGATGCATATCAAAAGGTTATCGAGTTGGAGCCTGACAACAGCATTAGCTATTATCTACTATTGAACTTTGACAAAATAATGTCATTTACATCATAATCTGGTGCATGAGACGCTATGGCACAACTCAACAACTACAAGACCGTCGTGAGCAAGCGCTAAAACTACTG
>DAOUAS010000167.1:0-1841 GCA_034433295.1 Anaerolineales bacterium
TACGCAATGGCAACAGGTCTGGCTGGGACAGATGAATACGCTGCGCAATACAGGCGCGGCGACTGGGTCGAACGCAACGGCGAGCCCGAAGAAGTAGCCAATGCCGTGCTTGCAGAACTGGAAACTGAATTCGCAAAGATCGAGATCCCACGAAAGAACGGACAATAGACAATGAACCATGGACGGAGGATGGTCTATCGTCCACGGTCTACGCTCAACACGAAAAACATGACGAATAAACATAATATCATCCTACAGCCCTCGGGTCGGCGCGGACAGGTGGAGGAAGACAAGTCCGTCCGCTTTGCCGCGCGCGATCTAGGCGTCGACATCGAGTCCATTTGCGCCGAGAATGGCACCTGTGGCAAGTGCATCATTCTGGTCGAAGAGGGTCGCTTCGAGAAATACAACATCGATTCCAAACGCGAGAACCTGACGCCTGTCACTCCCGCCGAAGCTGCATACTTTACACGCCGTCCCAAACTGCTCAAAGACAAAGGCTGGGAAGTGGGACAGGTGCGTCTCTCTTGTCAATGCAGGGTGCGTGGCGATGTGCTGATCAACGTCCCCGAGGAAAGCCGTGGCAACAAGCAAATCGTCCGCAAGAGCGCAACTGAACGCGAGATCGAGATCAAGCCGTCCATCCGAAAATATCTGGTGATAATGACCCCGCCCAATTTGGAGCGTCCGATTGCGGATTGGGAACGTCTTGCAAAAGGACTGGAAACTTCGATGGTTCTCGTTCGCGGCGGCGAAGAGAATCTCCCACGTTGGTCGGATTTCACCATTGACTACGCGTGCCTGCGAACATTATCCGCCACTTTGCGTGAGGCAAAGTGGAAAGTCACTGTCTCGGTCTGGCAGGATAAGGAAGTGGTCCAAGTTCAGCCTGGTTACCACGAAGACAGTTATGGCGCGGCAGTGGACATCGGCTCGACGACGGTCGCTCTCTACCTCTGCAATTTGCGGACAGGCGAAATCCTCGCAGCGGAATCCGAGATGAATCCGCAGATCGTGTACGGCGAGGATGTGATGTCCCGTATTCAATACACCATCGAGCATCCCGATGGACTGGAGAAACTGCACAAAGCCATCATCGCGACTCTGAACAAATTGTTGAAGCAGGCAGTCAGGACGGCAAATACCTCATTAGAAAAGAAGGCAAAACAATCCGGGGAGGAAAGCGCCGAGCCTTACCACGAAATAAATATGGAAGACATTCTAGAGATGGTGCTGGTCGGTAATTCGACCATGCATCACCTTTTGCTGAATCTTTACCCGAAGGATTTGGGACTTGCGCCGTTCGTCCCGACGATTCACAAGTCGGTGGACATAAAGGCGCGAGAGTTGGGATTGCATATCAACCCCTCGGCAAATATCCACGTCCTGCCGACCATTGCGTCCTTTGTGGGAGCCGATACCAGCGGCATGATCCTCGCCGAAGAACCTCACAAGCAGGATGAGAACTGGCTGATGATCGACATCGGTACGAACGCCGAACTGGTGCTTGGCAACCGCAGACGGCTGCTTTGTACATCCACGCCAACGGGACCCGCTCTCGAAGGCGCCCATGTCGAATACGGAATGCGCGCCGCGCCTGGCGCCATGGAACGCATTGAAATTGATGAAAAGACTCTGGAACCGCGCTACAAAGTTATCGGCGTGGAAGGCTGGTATAACGGCCACGAAAGATTCAGGGGGCACGTCAAAGGGATTTGCGGTTCCGCCATCATCGACGGCGTGGCGGAATTGTTCCGCGCTGGCATTGTCGATTCTCGCGGCAAGTTCAAGACCAAGTTGGAGTCCAACCGTCTGCGGCAGGGATCAAACGGCTGGGAGTA
>DAOUAS010000168.1:0-8436 GCA_034433295.1 Anaerolineales bacterium
GAACATCACAAGGGACATCTCGAACGCTGGACCTGGCTCGTGACCGGCTTGGGGTCGGTCTACGGCGGATACTTCGGCGCAGGCTTGGGCGTGATTCTGATTGCCGCACTGGGGCTGACCATCGAGGATACGTTAACGCGATTAAACGCGCTCAAGCAAGCTATCTCGCTGGCAACGAACGTCACCGCCGCGATCTTCTTCTTGTTTTCGGGACAGGTGGTCTGGTCTGTGGCACTGGTGATGGCGGTGGGCGCGCTCATCGGCGGGACTCTGGGCGGCAAGCTCGCAGGCAGAATAAAATCATCCACACTGCGGTGGACAGTGGTGACAATTGGCGTGATCGTTTCGGTGATTTATTTTGTGGGGGGGTAAGTCAGTACTTTGCGTCGACAATCTCCTGACGGTGTTTTCGATAGTCGCGGATCAACGAGTCGACACAGCGCGCTACGGTTGCGGGATTCCCTCGATAATGGACAATGCCTGTGTCCAATTCCCATTCCGTATCAGGAATTGACTCCAAATAGGCAACCAGCACGTCCTTGGCTGAAGCAATCTCTTTCAACAACTCATCGCGATCAGTGGACGGGAATTGCTTGACGAACTTCGCATTGACCTTTTTGTAGTCGTTCGTTCCATCGTAAAAGTAAAAAGGCTCCGCGCCTTCGCGCAAGGCACTGCATCCTGCCAATGTGATTCGATTCCAGCCGATGAAGTGCGCCGCGATGTCGCGCGGAGTCCAATCACCGGGGGAAGCGAGCAGGGCTTTAGCGGAAAGTCCTTGCAGGGTTTCCATGAAGGCGATGTAGGCTGTTTCCAGGTCCGTGAGTTGTTTATCCTTGCTGTCGAACATAATCTCTCCTTGATTACTTCTTCAAGGCCGCATCCACTTCATCCAGATGCTGATTGCGATGCAAAGCGCGGATCGCCCAACGCTGATTGTAGTTATAGATTTCCTTCAACAAGTTTTAGGGGTACTCTTCCAGCAGTTTCGGTGGCGATGCGCGCCGTGGATGCGCGGTTGAGTTCTTTAGAACGATCCGACCAGCGTTCTTCGAATGTCTTTTTCTAAACCATTATGAACGACTACTTAACCGATCCAACATTATTTATAAAACATTCGGTGCATTTTGGCGTAAATGAGACAGCATATTCTGTTGGTTGAGAAACGCTTCTAGGTCTCTCATTTTTCGTTTTTGGCTCAACATGCCAGATATTTATATCTGGCATGAATCAAAAGCCTGTTACTCGGCTTTACTTGACAAATGGAGTCCCCTATTTCACGGTACTCATTATGTCCCGTTGGGTCGTTGAAGTTGATGGGTCTGTTAGTCACGTACGAATAGCGGCTGAGGGATTGAGGGGTGGCAAGGTCCGGGATGATGCTGTCCGGTTGGATGATGCGCATTGTACAAGGCCGAATCCTCGAAAATCAAAGTTTCGCTTCATTGGTTTCATCGCTTTCGAGACAATTCATCCGTATATCGGGGTTCCACCATCCCCCAGCGGCTCGCGCCGAGGTAGAGAATGTCCAGCACCAGGTCTTCATAGCGGATGCCCTCGGCGTTGGCTTGCAGGCACAAGTCGCTGTAATCGGGCGTCAGTCCGGGCAGGGTATTGATTTCGATCAGTCGTGGATTTCCCTCATCGTCCAGGCGAATGTCGGTGCGCGAGACATCAAGGGCGGATAACAATTGATGCGCGCGCAAGGCAAGCGACTTCAACTTCTTCTCCAATTCAGGTTCGACATCGGCAGGGCAGAAATATCCCAGATAACCATTCGCCCCGACATCCTTTGATTTGGCTTCGTTTGTATAAATCCAGGGGGTGTCTGAATGGGTGGTATCCAGCTCGAGGATGGGGAAGCGATGAAAGCCGTCCTTTTCGTACCATTCAGGATGCCGCGAGAAGAGTTTTGCATCCGACCGCCCTAGAATGCCAATGGTGAATTCACGTCCCGGCAGGAAGGTTTCCACGAGTGCGGGCTGTTGATAGGTGTTGATGATGTAGGTCACGCGCTCGCGTAATTCCTTTTCGTTGTTGACCAGCGCTTTCATGTCCACGCCCATGCCTGTGCCTTCCCGCGCCGGCTTGACAAAGAGCGGGAAGTTCAACTCCGCCCGCAGGGGTTCGTCGCCGACGAGGAATTCCTGAAACGGCGCGACGGGTAGTCGGCGGTCGCGCCAGATGCGTTTGGTAAGGGTTTTATCGAGTGAGATGCCGTTGGCAAGCACACGGGAGCCTGTGTAAGGGATGCCAAGTAGTTCGAGCAGTGCCGGGACTTGGGCCTCGCGTGCATCTCCCCCGAGTCCTTCGGCGATGTTGAAGCAAATATCAGGTTTTTCGTCGCGCAGGGCGCAGGGCAGGTCTCTGTCAGCCTCGATAAAAACCGTCGAGTGCCCGTCAGTTTCGAGCGCGGCGCGGAGCGATTCCACTGTTTCGATATGGTCAAAGTCGGCAAATGCGTCCGGCGGCACGCCTTCCGGCTTGTTCAGGTTATCGTCCTTGATATTGGCAAGGACGGCGATTTTCCAGTAACGTTTCATGCGGTGACCGGGAGGCTTATCCTCCCCATGGTCAAGTGATTCGGGCATGTTTGCTCCTTGGTTAGATGAAATAACGGGCGCTAGTATAGTACATGCTGTCTGAATGGCAAGGGTAAACGCGGATTAC
Organism: Anaerolineales bacterium; assembly: GCA_034433295.1. Taxonomy (GTDB): domain Bacteria; phylum Chloroflexota; class Anaerolineae; order Anaerolineales; family Villigracilaceae; genus Villigracilis. The sequence goes on from DAOUAS010000168.1 coordinate 2,671, forward strand.
TCGGATTCTTTTAAGGTAATTTACGATGAAAACTGAAAACTAGACAATCATGAGCCTTTCAGGTATCATTGCGCTGCTTGTATCCCCGCTCACAAAAAGTGCGTAAGGACGATGAGCGGAAATTTACAGACCACCCGGATAAAGCCCTTATCCGGGTTCTTGTACGTTATAAGAATCTTGGCGGAGGTTACCTAATGTCAGACCTGATCAAGCAAATCACCAGTGATTTGCAAAAACAAATCGAAGGTTTCACCCCTGAATTTAGCGTAAGCGATATTGGTATCGTGTTGGAAGCGGGTGATGGTATTGCCCGTGTGAAGGGTCTTGCGAATGTCAAGGCGCAGGAACTCGTGCAGTTTTCCAACGGTGTGATGGGCACGGCGTTCAACCTCGAAGAGGATAGCGTTGGCGTGATCGTGATGGGCGCCTATGACGAAATCACCGAAGGGATGACCGTGCGCGGCACGAACCGCATCGCATCCGTCCCGGTGGGCGACGCCATGATCGGGCGCGTGGTGAATGCGCTCGGTCAGCCGATCGACGGCAAAGGTCCCATCGCTACTACGGGATTCCGTCCGATTGAACGCATTGCTCCCGGCGTTGTCGAACGTCAGGACGTGGATACTCCGGTTCAAACGGGTATCAAATCCATCGACTCAATGATCCCCGTCGGGCGCGGACAGCGCGAATTGATCATCGGCGATCGTCAGACCGGCAAGACCGCCATCGCCATCGATGCCATTATCAACCAGGTGGGGAAAGATCTGATCTGTATCTACGTTGCCATCGGACAAAAGAAAGCCGCCATTGCCCGTACGGTGGGTATCCTCGAAAAATACGGCGCGATGGAACATACTATTGTTGTCGTTGCTTCCGCGGATGAATCCGCCGCGTTGCAGTATATCGCCCCGTATGCTGGCACTGCCATCGGTGAGGAATTCATGGAGACCGGGCGCGATGCGCTCATCATCTATGACGACCTTTCCAAGCACGCCTGGGCATACCGTCAGGTTTCCCTGCTTCTCCGTCGTCCGCCTGGACGTGAAGCCTATCCCGGTGACGTGTTCTACCTCCACTCGCGCCTGCTGGAGCGCTCCGCCCGCCTGGCGAATAAGTACGTCATTGTCAAGAAGGATTATGCCAACGAACTCGCTTCCGAAAAGGACGGTGTGGACGGCAAGGTATACACAGGTCCCATTGCGAAGGACGAAGCGGTGGAAGCCCACAAACGCATGAACGATGCGGACAACTATAAGATACTCAAAGTTGCCGGTACGGGCGGTTCACTGACATCCCTTCCCATTATCGAAACCCTGCTTGGTGACGTGTCCGCATACATCCCCACAAACGTGATTTCCATTACGGATGGACAAATTTATCTGGAAGGCAACCTGTTCAATGCTGGCATTCGCCCGGCGGTGAACGTGGGTATTTCAGTTTCCCGCGTGGGCGGCGACGCCCAGACCAAAGCCATGAAGCAGGTGGCGGGTCGTCTGCGCCTCGATATGGCGGCCTACCGTGAGTTGGCGGCCTTTGCGCTGATGGCATCCGATTTGGACAAGTCCACACAACAGCAATTGAATCGCGGTCAGAGGATGCAGGAAATCCTCAAACAGCCGCAGTACCAACCCATGGAACTCGAAAACCAAGTCATGGTAATTTTTGCAGGAACGAATGGTTATGCCGATGGCGTTCCGCTCGAAAAGATGGCTAAGTGGCAATCTGACCTTGTCCTATATATGGATGCTTCCTATCCCGAAATCGGCAAGGATATTGCCGCACGCAAGACCATCACCGACGATAACCGCGCCGCGTTGACCAAAGCCCTTGATGCATTCCGCGCGGGATGGCAAGCCTAAACTAGATAACCAGAAGACTAGAGGACTAATTCTATGGCTTCCGCTCGTGAAATGCGGCTCAGAATCAAGAGCGTAAAAAACATTTCGCAGGTCACACGCGCGCTGGAAACGGTGAGCGCCAGCAAAGTCCGCAAGGCAATCAATGCGGTTATGGCGACTCGTCCGTATGCGACCAAAGCCTGGCAGGTGTTGAAGCACGTCTCCGAACAACCGGGACGCGACAGCCTGCATCCGCTTTTGGCGCAACGCGATGAAGTAAAAAATGCGTTGGTGGTAGTCATCACTGGCGACCGCGGTCTCGCGGGTGCATACAACTCTAATGTCATCCGCTTCACCGCCCAGCGATTCGATAAGTCCGCCACGCCGACCCAATACATCGCGGTCGGGCGCAAGGGACGTGACCTGCTCATCCGCCGCGGCAAGAAGGTGGTTGCCGATTTCAGCAACTTACCCGCTGCCCCAAGCTTTGCGGACATTTCCGCAATTGGGCGTCTTGCAGTGGACGAATTCAACACCGGCAAGGTGGACGAGGTCTATCTCGTTTACACTAGTTTCGTCAACATGGGACGCCAGGTGGCAAGTGTGAAAAAGCTCCTGCCGCTCGAACTTGAAGGCGAAGGTCGCGTGAGGGATTTTGAACACCAGTCCAACGGACCCGCGGCGGCTTATGAATATGAGCCGGACATGCGCGGCATCCTCGACGAGATTATCCCACGCTTTACCGCCTTGCAGGTCTATCAGGCGGTTTTGGAATCGCAAGCCAGCGAACATGCGGCCCGCATGATCGCCATGCGCAACGCCACTGACAACGCGAAGGAACTGGTCGGCGCGCTGCAACTGGCTTACAACAAAGTTCGTCAACAGGGCATTACGAACGATATCTTGGACATTGTCGGCGGCGCGGAAGCGCTGGCCGCGAAATAACTGGAGGAACTCATGGCAAAATCAACAGGCCGTGTCGTACAAATTTTAGGTGGTGTTGTGGATGTGGAATTCACCGATGGAGCAATTCCAGAACTTTATGAAGCGATCGAAGTGGAACGTGCAGGCAAGGCTCCTCTTATTCTCGAAGTACAAAAACATCTTGGAAATAACTGGGTGCGCACCGTTTCAATGGACTCGACCGACGGTTTGCAGCGCGGCGTTCCCGCCGTGGCCACCGGCGCGCCGATTCTCGTCCCCGTTGGACCTTCCACGCTGGGACGCATCTTCAACGTGCTGGGTCAACCCATAGACAGGAAGGGTGATGTTGTCGCGACGATGCGCTATCCGATCCACCGGCCCGCTCCCGCCTTCGAAGAGCAATCCACCCGCGTGGAAGTCTTCGAGACCGGCGTCAAAGTCATTGACTTGATCGCCCCGTTCACCAAAGGCGGCAAGACGGGCATCTTCGGCGGCGCAGGCACGGGCAAGACCGTCATCATCATGGAACTCATCCGCTCGGTGGCGACCGAACACGAAGGCAACTCGGTGTTTGCCGGCGTGGGCGAACGCACCCGCGAAGGCACGCAACTCTACCGTGAAATGCTCGAGTCCGGCGTTATGAAAGACACGGTCATGGTCTACGGGCAGATGAACGAACCCTCCGGCGTGCGTCTGCGTGTGGCGCTTTCCGCACTCTCGATGGCTGAATACTTCCGCGATCAGGGCAAGGACGTGCTGCTCTTCGTGGACAATATCTTCCGCTTCTCCATGTCTGGCTCCGAAGTGTCCGCGCTGCTTGGGCGTATGCCATCCGCCGTGGGCTATCAGCCGACCCTCGCCACCGAAATGGGCGAATTGCAGGAACGCATCACTTCAACCCGCACCGGCTCGATCACGTCCATGCAGGCTGTGTATGTGCCCGCAGACGATTACTCCGACCCCGCGCCTGTTGCGACATTTACCCACCTTGACGCCACCATCGCTCTCGAACGCTCCATCGTGGAAAAAGGCATCTACCCGGCAGTTGATCCGCTTGCTTCGACCTCCCGCATCCTCGACCCGAACATCGTTGGCGAGGAGCATTACCGCACCGCCCGCGAAGTCCAGCGCATCCTCCAGCGCTACAAGGATTTGCAGGACATCATCGCCATCCTCGGCATCGACGAACTCTCCGAAGACGACAAGCTCATCGTGGCGCGCGCCCGCAAGATCGAGCGCTTCTTCTCGCAGCCCTTCTTCGTTGCGGAACGCTTCACCGGCATCCCTGGACGCTATGTGCCGCTCAAGGAAACCGTCAGCGGCTTCCGTGAAATCCTTGATGGCAAGTGCGATGATTTGCCTGAACAAGCTTTTATGATGGCTGGTACGATTCAGGACGTCCGTGAACGCGCTGAAAAACTGGCGAAATCGTAATTGAAGATTGGAGATTCGGACTTACCAATCTCCAATTACTAAGGGTTTTCTATGACCATTCGTTGTGAAATTGTTTCCCAGGATCGCACGGTATTCACGGGTGATGTGGATATTGTCGTCTTGCCCGGCGCCGCTGGGGAAATGGGTATTCTTCCCGGACACGCGCCCGTCCTCACTTCTCTGAAATTTGGTATTATCAAAGTCCGCCAAAAGGGCAAGGAAGAGGTGTTTACAGTGGCGGGTGGCGTTGCTGAAGTGCAGCCGAAGATTGTTACTGTGCTTGCTGATGCAGCGGAAAATGTACAAGAGATTGATGTTGCCCGCGCCGACGCTGCCCGCGCCCGCGCAGAGGAAGCGCTTGCCAAAGGTTTGCCGGCGGATAACGACGCCTACCTTGCAATGGAAGCTGCATTGCGAAAATCCAACTTGCGCCTTGAAGCCGCCCGACGCTACGGCAAGGGCAAGACCCGCTCCACCTACTCAGAACAATAAATCGAGATTCCCGTGGCTATGTTTTCCAAAGACCTGGGCGTAGACCTGGGCACCATGTTCACACGTATCGCTGATAGCGCCCAGGTGCTGTTGGAAGAGCCGACAATTGTCGCCATCGAAGTGGATGACCAGAAGATGGTCGCAGCCGGACTCGAAGCGCGTGACATGTACGGCAAAGTCCCCGACAACATCGAAGTTGCGCGTCCACTCCGCAACGGTGTGATTGCCGATTACGAAATCACCGAAACCCTTTTGCAATATCTCCTCCAGCGTGTGAGCGGTTCGATGCGAATCTTCCGTCCGCGGGTGATGATCTCCGTTCCGTTCGGAGTGACCAGCGTGGAGCGCCGCGCAGTATATGAAGCTGTGATGGAAGCGGGAAGCCGCGAGGCTTATCTCATCCAGCAGCCTTTGGCGGCGGCAATTGGCATCGACCTGCCGATCAATTCCCCCTCTGGAAACATGATCATCAGCCTCGGCGGCGGATGCACCGAAGCGGCCGTCATGGCGATGTACGGCATCGTCGCGGCGGACACCCTGCGCGTTGGCGGCATGGACTTGGACGAGTCCATCGTCAACTACGTGCGGCGCAAATACGGCGTAGTCATAGGTCAGCCGACCGCCGAACAACTCAAGACTCGTATTGGCGCGGCCGTCCCGCAAGATATCGAAAACAGCATGGAAGTGCAGGGACAGGACCAGGTGACCGGACTGCCGCGCCCCGTCACGCTGACGACGGGTGAGATCGTCGAAGCCTTGCAGGACCCGTTGAAGCAGATCGTGGAGTCGGGACGCAAGGTGCTGGAAAAGACTCCACCCGAGCTGGTCTCCGACATCATCGACCGCGGCGTGGCCCTGTGCGGTGGCGGAGCCCTCCTGCGCGGCGTGGACAAACTGCTGACCAAGTCACTTGGCATCCCGGCCTACCTCGTGGACAATCCCCTGACCTGCGTGGTGCAGGGAACCATGCGAGGTTTCGGTATGTTGAACATGATCCGCAGGAATCTACCGCAGGTGTAAAAAACAAAAGCGACTTCCAAACGGAGGTCGCTTTTTTGATCGGGAGTTATGCCAACGG
>DAOUAS010000169.1:0-24185 GCA_034433295.1 Anaerolineales bacterium
GAGGGAGCGTGTTTTCCGCGACCGAAGGGTCTCGATTGATTGTGTCAGAGATGCTTCGGGGAAAGAGCGTCCCTCAGCATGACACAAGGCGCGTATGGCGGCAACTTGAGTTAGCTTAAGCAACCCTTTATTTCAAAGCCATTCGCAATTGACGGATGTGTTCGGGAGTTGTGCCACAGCATCCGCCAACTATTTTTACCTGCCACTGGGATGCGTGCTCGCAATAGGCTTTCGGATTCTCCGCGCCAGTGTTGACCCAGCCAACTTTATCATCTGCATAGCCGATGTTGCCGTAGGCAATCAGGGGAAAGTCCGCGCCACAGACTTGTCTCAATTCAGCAAGCGGCTTGACGAGGTCGGCGGTTGGTCCGCAGTTGACGCCAATGACGGAGATGCCAAGCGAAAGCAATTTATTCGCCGCCTCAGTGAGTGTCTCCCCCGAAAGAATTTTTCCTTCACGGTTACAGACGAAACTTACTATGACGGGCAGCCCCGTGGCGACTGCCAGCTTTGCCATGACTGCGGCTTCCCTAATCGTGTTGATGGTCTCGATGAGAATCAAGTCCACGCCGCACTGGGCAAGGTGGTCTATCCGCTCGGCATGTTCGATTCGAATCTCTTCATCGGACGGGACAAGGTCGGGACGGTAACAATCTTCGAGCGTGGAAACTGAACCCGTAATAAATTTGGGTGAGTCTGACTGAACGTTTATGATCGCGCCGCGGGCAATTGTCACCGCGCGGCTGGTGAGTTCGAGGGCACGGTGGGCATTGCCGCTGGGCGCAAGAGCGCGTCGATGGGTTCGGAAGGTGTTCGTGGTGATGATGTCTGCGCCCGCTCGAAGGTAATCCTCGTGGATTTGCTGGAGGATATTCGAGTCGCGGTCGGTCAACAGGGCATTGGCAGACCAGAGCGGCAAGCCCGTATCCACACCGCGACGGTTCAGTTCCGTGCCGGTGGCGCCATCGAGGAGCAATTTGCGAGACCGCCGGGAAAGGGATTCCAAAAAAGTCATCGGGGTTATTTTAACCGTTCCGAAAGGTCGCGCAACTGCATAATGCTAATGGGTTTCAAAAGGACAACATCCGCCTTGTCCTGCAGATTGAAAGCCCGGTGCGGATCCGCAGTTGCAAGGATGACGCGGGTTGCGGACATGCGCGAGTCGGCGCGGATGGCGTGGAGGATTTCATCTCCCGATATTCCCGGCAGGTTGAGGTCCAATACAACGAGAGCGGGAACAGTCTCCGAAAGTCTTGCGAGCGCGCGGGAACCGTTGGTGATGGTTTCCACCTCAAATAGCTCTTCCAATGCCATGGCAAAGATTTGGCTAAGTTGCGGGTCATCCTCCACAACAAAAACAAGCGGCTTTGGCATGGAGGTCATCCTTTTACTGATTCGGCGAGCCTGAGCAAACTGGCAACGCTGACAGGCTTGATGAGAATATGATCCGCCTTGCCCGTGAGGGTCTTGGCCTTGATGAAATCGGCCGTGACCACGGCGACAATCGTATCCGGATACTTGGCGCGGATTTCGTCCAGGATGTCGCCGCCAAAGGCAAAGGGGAGATGAAGGTCGAGGAGGATCAGGTCGGGCCGTCGATTGTCAAGCAGGGCGCGGTAGCGATTCCCGTTTTCATCCAGATCGGTTTCGTATCCCGCCTGCTTCAGTGTGGTTTGGAAGATTATCCCCAGTTTGGGGTCGTCTTCAAGAACGAGCGCGTAGGGTTGTGTCATGATCATTCTCCGGGAGCATTTAAGATGGGCAGGGTGACGGTGAACAGACTGCCTTCTCCGGCGTCGCTTTCGAGGTCGATTTGCCCGCCCATCAATTCGACAAGTTGTTTCGTGATGGCAAGTCCCAGTCCAGTGCCGCGATTCCCGCGTGTTATGGAGTTATTTACCTGACGGAACGGTTCAAAAATGTTCCTCTGATCTTCAACCGGAATGCCAACTCCGGTGTCCTGGACCTCGATTGCCCATTGAGCAGGAGCGGGCCGCCGAAAACGGATACTCACCACGCCCGACTTTGTGAACTTGACCGCGTTTCCAGCCAGATTGACCAGAACCTGCAGAAGGCGGTTAACGTCGCCATAGACCTCGCCCGGAAGGTCCGGGGCAAGTTCGGTAACCAGTTCCAATCCCTTCTTTCCAGTCAATACAGATATTGTATTTCTTGTTTTTTCGAGCAGGTCGGCGGGCTTGAAATATTCGTTGTAAAGGCTGAGGGAGTTGGATTCGATCTGCGCCTGATCAAGCAGATCATTCACCATCCCTGTCAGATAATTTGTGCTGTCGATGATGTTCTTGACTGCGTTCTGTTGATTTTCGGTGAGCGAACCAAAAGCCTTAATTTGAAGCAATTCGGCATAGCCCAAAATTCCGCCCAAGGGGGTGCGAAGTTCGTGGCTGACTCGTGAAAGCAACTGGCTTTTGAAGCGGCTGGCTTCCAATGCCTGGTCGCGGGTCAGGGAGAGAGCCTCCTGCGCTTGTTTGATCTCGGTGATGTCGCGGCCCAATGCCTGGAATCCGGCTATCCGTTCGCCATCCATGATAAGCTGCACGCTTTGACCGATCCATGCGACGCGCCCATCGACGGTCAAGACGGGGAACTCGTAATATGTATTTTTAGTCCTGCTCAGATACTGATGGTCATAGAATCGTTTTAGTTTGCGGTGGTATTCGGGCATCACCTGCTCCAGATAATGCCTGCCGAATAACTCCTGCTCATTGGCATATCCCATCATCTTCACGGCAGATGGATTGGCATAGGTAAAATTGCCGTTGACGTCGGTACGGTAGATGATATCGCTGGCGTTTTCCACGATCTGGCGGAAACGCGCCTCACTTTCCAGCAACAGGGCTTCGGTGTATTTACGTTCGGCAATCTCCCTTGTGGCCGATTCGTATAGGTTGGCATTATCCAACACAAGCGCCACCAGGCGGGCAAAGAGAATTCCGGTTTCGACCTGTTCCGTCGTAAATGAATAATCCGGTTGGGAACGCCCGGCCGCAAGAACCCCGAGACAACGCGTCCCGGCCAGGACGGGGAGGTCAATGGTGGCATGCAGGGGATGATCGGCATAGATGTCGCGCCTGTATTCCCAGGCGGAGTAATCCTCCAGGATCACAGGTTGTTGCGTTTCATAAGCCAGCCATGAGAGCCGCGCCTCGTCGCGGGTCACGCAGTCTCCTTTCAACTGCGGCTGGTTGGATGTGAAGGCAACAACGATTAGAACCTCGCCCTCCACAAGCATCAACTCGCTGAATGGCGCGTCAAGCAAGACGGCAAAGCGATCCACAACCACCTGCAGGAGATCATTGAGATCGCGGCGGTTGAGCAGATCCAGGGTAACCTGATGCAAAATCGAAAGATAATCGTTTTGCTTCTGCAACTGCTCCTGCATGATTTTTTGCTCGGTAATATCCTGCTTGATCTCCACGAAGTTGATGATACCGCCGTCGCGATCGTGCACCGGGGCGATGGTTGCCGATTCCCAGAACATGGACCCGTCTCTGCGGTGGTTGTGAAATTCTCCGTGCCAGATATGCCCGCTGTTCACAGTCAACCACCAGTCGTCCTGGGTGAAATTAGGGGCGGCACCAAAGCCATTCATCAGGGCAATCGGCGACTTGCCCAGAGCCTCGGCAGAGGAATACCCCGACACTTCGGTGAATTTCGGGTTGACGTATTCGATCAAGCCGTTCCTATCCATCACGATGACGGTGTTGCCGCTCTGTTCCACCGCCTGCGAAAGTTTCAGCAGTTGTTCCTCGACGCTCTTTCGCTCGGTGACATCCTCCTTGATGGCCACGTAGTTGGTGATGACGCCGTTTTGATCCGTTATGGGCGCGACGGTGGCATATTCCCAATACAGGGAACCGTCCTTGCGCTTGTTCAAAAACTCCCCCTCCCACACCCCGCCGGCGCTGATGGTTTTCCACATCTGGCGGTAATACTCGCGCGATTGCCTGCCGGATTTCAAAATACGGGGGTTTTTACCTGCAGCCTCCGCAAGAGAGTAGCCTGTGGTTTTTTCAAACCTGGGATTTGCGTACTCGATATTGCCGTCCGGGTCTGTGATGACAATCGTGCTGCCGCTCTGCTCGATGGCGCGAAAATACTTGCGCAGGTCGTTGCTGATTCTTTCAGCATCGTCACGGGCTTTCGCAAGTGCTTGAGTTCGCTCTCCCACGCGCTGTTCGAGCAGGTCGCGCTCCTGTTGCAATAGGTTGAGAGTCTGGGTCTCCTTTCGCCAGGCGCGATCCAAATTATCAAGAAGAAGAACAATCGATGTAAGGATTATGAATGCGCTGGAAGCGAACAGGAGAACCGTACCCAAACCAGACAACAGAGAAAAGGGAAAAACTCCGCCAATGGACTCCGTCCTCAAGGGGATAAACCTCCCGGAGCCCAATAGAATGGCAAATATACCCACCGTCAGAATGCCGGTCGCCAGCGCATAGAATGCCCCGCGCGGTGATGTCAATGCGGCCGAGGTGACGACATAGAACATAAAAAAGACCAGACCGGGCGCCGTGAAACCAAAATTCAAGACCGCAGCAATCCCCAAGACATATATCAGGGAAAAGAAGGCAATTACACGAATGTAATAACTGACGTTTCGAGATCCGCCCACAAACAGCAACAAGCCCACAATCGTTGTTAGAGCGAGTCCTCCAGCAATGGAACGAAACTCGCTGAAGACAAAAAACAAAATGCCCACCGCGAACAAACTTGCGGTCAGTCTCGCAACAAGCGTAAACATACGCTCGCGAGTTCTATACCAGACGGGGTTGAAGTTATCCGGAACGGCCAGCTCATTATTTATGGGAGGGTTGTAGAAATTAAGCAGGGCGTTGAAGATCGGGTTCTGACTGAACGGCAGACGATCATCTGAACGTGTTTGATCGGGCTTCGCCCAACCCTGAGTCGCGTTATCGATACGGGAAGCGGCACTGTGAGCAAAGCGCGGCAGCGGCACATCTTCATCCATCGCCCGCAACATGATGACACGCCCCGCCAGTTGTCCCTGCCGATCCTGCAATGGGGAAAACTGCACTTCATAACGTCTTTTCGCCTCGCCGTCCCCTACAGAAATTTCATCCTTCGCATTCAGCACATTGCGAAACCGATCCATTAAATGAGACCATGGATGAAAGACCTCTTCTGCGGTTTTACCAATCGCATTCGCTACAGGAACGCCGATCATTCGCGCAGCCGCATTGTTGATATCCACCACATTCCCACGCGCATCCAGCACGATCATGCCCTCGCGCATGGCGTCCACCACCAGGTCGCGAGCAATGGGGGTAATGTCCATCAGACGAAAACCAAAGATTGCCAATACCAGGGCCGCCACGCTTACAGCAAACCCAAATGGCGTGAAATCAAAGGGACTTTTTACAATGACATAGATAAGGTTGCCGATCCAGGGAGCAAGCACCGCGAAAAAGAACAACACCCTCTGCCCAAGAAAAGCGCCGCGTGCATGGAGCAGAGAGCGCACCATAACCACTGTCCCGACAAGCACCAAAAGCTGGGCATATACCCAATAGACCCAAAACCACCACCCATGCACCAGGGAGAGGACGGAAAAATCCCCATTCGACAAAATATCGTACTCACTCCAAACCCACCCGTGCATTTCGGTGGTCATTGTCAACGCAAGGGTGATGACCGGAATAATACTCAACAGGATCACAGTCCGGCGCGTCAATTCATAGGAAGGAATGGTATAAGTAAGTGTAAAAAGCACCCAGGCTACGGGAATAATCGTGATCCCAAAATACTGCATCTTCCCCCAAAACACCTTTGTGACGAGGTTTGCACCGGCAATTTCCAACGCATAACCGAAAACCCATATCATGGCGCCTACAGCCAGTAAAATGAGCAGCGGAACACCCTTCATGCGGCGATGCGGCCACATATAAAACATGGACCAGCCCGAAACGAGCATCGCGGCAATCAAGGGCAGGGTATGCGGAGAGTACTCAAAACTCATAAGGTCATCCTTGAAAACGGATGGAACAAATTATATGACAGATGGATAATTAAACCATTGCAATGGCATGAAAGCAATTCCCAAGGGCACAAAATCCACCCTTCAGCGCCGGCAACCGACAAAACTGTAAATGAATTCCACTCCCTAGCCCTCCAAATCGGATTTATCTAGCACCGAGCGGAACTGATACCTTTCGAGAACCGTCTCGATGACCGCGGCATTTTCCTCCGAGACCTCGGTAAACTCGAAACCAAGATTGAAATCCTGTGTCCCCTCTTCCTGCCTGCACCATGCCACCCGCGCAGGAATCACAATGCGCGCGGCGGACATCGTTGGCGGAGCCTCTGGAAACTCGATACCGAGAATGAAATGCTTTTCGACTTCCACAGATTTTTCGCCAACCACCATGGCGCCCTTCATGGTCAGATCGCCTACGAAACCCAACAGGGTTTTATGACGCAACTCATAAACAGGAGTGAAAGCCATCAGTTTTTTGCGGGATTCTTTTCTCTCGGTGGGCATGATTCATCCTTTCTATATCAAAACGACTTCCACAAATTCGCCCGCGCTCAGTCCCGTGGCATCAGGATGAATACGGAGCAAGCCGTCGGCGGCGGCAAGTGTGAAAATCAAATTCGATTTGCCGAAGATGGGCTGCGCTTCATAATTTACGGTTGACGATTTCCGGTTTTCGATTAGTTTCACCGCCCACCAATCTTCGCGCCCCGCCTGCGACGGCAAGTTGACCGTGAGGATGGCTTGCACGCTTGCCCTTGGCTTGGGCAACGCCTCCAGCAATTTTTCAAGAACAGGCACCACAAACAAATAACCATTTACCAGAGCGCTGACGGGGTTGCCCGGCAAACCGATCACTGCCTTGCCGTTGCAAACGCCTAGAATTGTCGGCTTGCCGGGGCGGGTGTTGATTCCATGAACGAGCACGCCCGGCTCGCCCAACTGGCGGATGACCTCGGCGGTCATGTCTCTTGTGGATGCGGACGAACCAGCGGTAATGATGAGCGCATCGCACTCGGATAGCGCCTTCGCCGCCGCTTCCTTCAACGCCTGAAACTGGTCGCCGATAATCCCATAGCAGACAGCCGCGCCGCCGGTTTTTTCGACCAACGCCGCGAGCGTGTACGTGTTGATGTCGCGCACCTGCCCCGGTCGCGGAGTGTGTACCGGCTCGATGACTTCATCGCCCGTGGAGATGAGTCCCACGCGCGGCTTCTTCGCCACATTGATGGTTGTTATTCCCAAGGCCATCAACCCGCCGATTTCCGCAGGTCGGAGTTGAGTTCCCCTGGGGATGACCAATTGTCCCTGTGCCACGTCCTCGCCAATGCGGATGACATTCTCGCCATTGGCAACGGATTTGAAGATTTCGATTTCGGTCGGCGTAGGGGCGGGTCTTTCTGGTTGAGGTGGAACGCGTGTTGGTTTGGGAAGACCCGCACCTACAGATTGTGTGTATTCAATCATCACCACCGCGTCCGCCCCTTTGGGGAGCATCCCGCCTGTATGGATCAAAGCGCATCGACCAGCATCCAGTTGAAAGTTCGGCATGTCACCCATCGGCACTTCGCCAATCACGTCGAGGTACGCGGGCAGTGAGTCGCTTGCGCCAAAAGTATCCTTCGCGCGGACGGCGTATCCGTCCACGGTGGTGCGGGGGAAGTCAGGCAGCGGTTGCGTAGCGAAGATGTCGGCAACATTGAATCGCCCCAAAGCGTGGACAACGTCAACGGGTTCGGAGTCAACCGTCGACGCGGGGAGTTGGGAGAGCAATTCCGCTCGGGCCTGATCCGGAGGAAGGAGAGTCAGAAATTCGGGCATGAGGTCAAATTACAAGTTACGAGATATATTAGACTCTATCGGAAATAAGAACTTGACAAGCAAAATACCCTTGAAAATAGGTGTTTTGACGCCAAAAACATTATTACCGATAAAGTCTATTACACTTTAGCGGAGCCAGAAGGTCAGGGCGATGAAATAGGTCGTCAATCCAAAAACAGCAAGGGCCGTGGAGGTAAGCAGAGTCCAGTTGGGTTTGGCGCCAAGGGAAATGCTTCGCAGGTGGACGACCTGCAACAGAGCAAAGGGAAGCGTAAGAAAAGCAGTCCAAAGAATGGAAAAACGAAGCAGAAGAGCAACCGCAAAAAGGACATAGGCAAAGGCGATCAGGCCGTGATGGAACGGAACGGCGCGTTCCCAGGTAAGACGCCGCAGAAGGGTGGCGCGCTGGTATTTCTGGTCGGCGGAAAAGGTGGTGAAGTTGACAACGAGAAAATAAGCCAGAGCAAGCGCGGTCAGTGGAAGGATGACGATGGTCAACAGGCGGTGATTCTCTTTGGCTTGCAATAAGAACCCGATGGAAGGAACGATATAAGCGATATGCGCGGCAAGAGCCAGTTCGCCGAATCCCCGGTCGAGCAGACGAATGGGTGGAATGGCATAGGAAACGACAAGAACGAACGATAAAAGCAGGAGAATGACCGCCGGAAGCGATAGCGCTTGATTGATGAAAAGCTGGTAAACAATGAAAGCGGCGGATGCGAGCGCGGCAACCGAAATGTAAAGCATGTTGTTGCGAAGAGTCTCTTTTTGCTGCGGGGTCTCATCCTCGACCAGCGGTTCATTATACGGACGAAAAACCTCCGCCAGCAAGGACATGCTCAACTGGGAAAGGATCGCGCAGCCCAATCCAAGCGCAAACGTCAGCGGCTGAAATGGCTTGCCAAGATAGGAAGGGATGCTCGCGCCAAGGACGTAGGTCAACGCAGTGAGGAAGAAATGGAGAGGGCGGGAAAGTTTTAGCATTTATGATTTCGAGTTTATGGTTGGCGCCGGGACGTGCAGTTTTTTCCTTAAGCGCCAGACATCTTCTTGCTTTTTATTTTAACACACGGACTTCAAAGGATTGGGAAATTCTTCATCCCGCAAACAAGGCCGAAAGACATGCGGCGCCCGCATCCATTTGCGCAAATCTGCGTACATTGAAGTGAAATCAATCGAATTTGGAGGTAGAAATGACAAACCAAAAACAGGTTTTACGGCGCTCGAAAAGCAACCGCATGGTGGCGGGCGTTTGCGGCGGATTGGCCGAATTCTTCGGCATCGGTTCCTTCTGGTTCCGCCTCGCCTTTCTGATCGCGCTCATTCCCGGCGGCGTGCCCGGTTTTCTGGTCTATCTGGTGATGATGGTCATCATGCCCAACGAATAAGCGAGACAATGATCGTGGAATCAAAATTGCCGAGCACAAATTGTCCTCGGCAATTCCTTTATTTTGCCAGCCTACCAAACCCGGAGCACTTGGCCCGGGTAGATCAGGTTCGGGTCATAGATCGTCGGGTTAAGGAGTTGCAGGCTATTGACCGTCGTCCCGTAACTGTTGGCAATGATCCGAAGCGTATCTCCGCGCTGAACAGTGTAATAAACGGGAGCGGACGCAGGCAAATTGATCACCTGTCCGGCATAGATCAAACTGGCGTTGTAAATCTGCGGGTTGACAGCCAGAATATCGCTTACGCCGATGCCATATCGTCTGGCAATCTTCGAAAGGGTATCCCCGCGCCGTACCACATACGTCCCACCGGAAGAGGAATAGGAAGGTTCGGGGTAATACACCGGCGCGGATACGTCCCCGGATGGAATGTACAACACCTGTCCCGCGTAAACCCACCAGCCCAGCCCGGGATTTGCGGCCCGAATGGACTGCATGGTTGTGCCGCAAAGGGCGGCAATCCCGCTTAGGGTATCACCCCACTGGACAGTGATATAACTGGCGCAGCCCGACCAGGCCATTGCGCCGCCGGTCGAAGCGAAAGATGCGACCAAAACAACGACGATCACGATCAGTTGAATAATTATTTTACCGGTCATGAGGTTTTCTCCTTCTTGCAAGACCAAACACAATAATGAAGCATCAATAAGAATATACGCCGATCCACGCGCGAATACAATCAGAAATTCAATTTTGCAATTTACCGGCAACGATTTGGAAGTTTCGAAATTTATCATTCAAGCGCAATTATCACCGTCTCTGCCCACGGTTATACTCGATTGCGATGGCCGATACACAAGCGCAACCCTTCGACAAAATCTCCCTCCTCCGCCTCGCATTCAGCGAACTGGCGGAAAACGAACTGCGCGAGATGGCAACCGTGACCCGCATCTGCGCTTACCCTGCCGGACATATCCTCTGCCGCGAAGGCGCATACGAGGGCGTCTTCTATATCATCGCGGACGGCCGCGCGGCTGTCACAAAAAACATCAGCGAGCAGGATGGGGAGAGTCTCTTGCGAATTGCGGGCAAGGGCGACCTGGTGGGTGAAATGGCGCTGATTCAAAACGCGCCGCGCTCGGCCACCGTCCGCGCCACTACGGAATGCACTGTGCTGGAAATGGATAAGAGGGATTTCGAGATTCTGCTTAGCCGAAGCCCCAGCATGGCGATCAACATCATCCGCATCACGCTGGACCGAATCCGCGAGAACGACCAGATGGCGATCCAGGTGATGCAAAACGCCAACAAGGTATTGCACCACCTGGACCGTAACAAACTGGAGTTCATTCAGGTGGCTGCGCACGAACTCCGCACCCCGCTGACCGTGCTAAAGGGTTATGTGAATGTATTGCGTTCGTTTCCGGTAATGAAAACAAACCCCGCCCTCGGCGAGGTGATGGACGGAATCATGAGGGGCGCCGACCGGATGCACGAAGTGGTCAACACGATGCTGGATGTAACCCGCATCGACAGCGAGACCCTGAAAATTAGTTCCGTCCCAATGCCGTTGAAACGCATCTTTCATGAACTTTCCAGCGATTTTGCAAAAGCCGTTGCGGAACGAAAGATTGAATTTGTCATCGAGCAGGACCCCGACACCCCCACCATCAACGCCGACCCCACTTTGATTCAAAAGGCGGTCTATCATCTGATTATCAACGCCATCAAATACACCCCCGATGGCGGCAGTATCTACCTGCGCTCGCGGCCGGTTACCCTGGAAAACAATGCGCCGGGAGTCGAACTCAGCGTCACAGATACGGGCATTGGACTGGATGCCGAACATCATGAACTGGTATTCGAGAAGTTCTATCAAGTTGGCGATGTTGCCATCCATTCATCCGGCAAGACATCCTTCAAGGGCGGCGGACCCGGGCTGGGACTTGCCATTGTCCGCGGGGTGGCCCGGGCGCATGGCGGCAAGTCCTGGGTGGAAAGCGCGGGACACGATGAGATGAATTTCCCCGGCAGCACGTTTTACTTGCAGTTGCCGGTGGAACCGACAAAGTAACAGTTTCAGGAGTTCACGCAAAGACTTGAACATGGTTAACTTGGTTCCGGCCAAGGAGACCAAAGCCAAGATTATCCGAACAATTGGTTCCGAGCAAGTCCTATTGACGTTCGCCAAAGTTGGTTAAGAGTGAGTCCTGCATGGTGAAAGCAATCGAGCAGAACATCAGGACGTTTACGCAAAGCCGCAAAATGCTTGTCCAGTTTCTTGCGAATATCTTGTTTGGAGTGGAAGACTGAATTCTTGATGGAACGCTTGACGTTTCCATGACAGAGTTCTTCTGGATTGACTTCAGGCGCATAGGCAGGCAAAAATTCCAGCGGCGAAAATGCCCAGACCTTGAAACATTTTTTGAGAGTGGATCGAACCTTCAAAATGTTTCTTGTAAATATTGCCTGTGATGGTCAGCCCGGCCATCGTCGAAACCTTGCGACGATATTTTCCAATCCGTTTCAAGTACGGCGTCCGCCTGCTTTTTAGTCGTGCAAACTGCCTTTGCCATACTCACGCAATTTCTTTGCCCAAACGCTGACTGTGGCTGCGCTCACGCCCAGGATACGGGCGATCTCTGCCTGACTTTTGCTACCATTTTCCAGCAGGCGATCCCCTTCCATTCGCCTTTCTGCTAGTTGCTCTCTGGTCGCCATGTCATGACGCCTATGTTAACCTATTTTTATGAACGTCAAAAATGGAACTGCTCCGGCAACCTTTGCCCCAACCATCGGGCAATTGGACATGATGATCCAATCCATGCAGGTCGCGCCTTATCCTATCCATTCGGACAGTCCAAAACTCTCCCGGCGACGGGGGAGTTTTTTTCTTGCCCCCGGTATCATCCGGATTGCAAATTGGAGGTCGCCATGATTATCTGCGTTATCTTTTTCGTCGTTCTATTGCCCGTCCTGCTGTTTGCTTCCGCGGTTGAAAACCTGTTCACCGCCGAAGAACTCGACAACATGGGCGTCTCTTTGACATACACGCAAGACGGACTGAAAGTGGCATGAAACAGCCCGCAACGACAAAGTGATTTCTCTTCTCCTCCTTGACGCCGGGGACTGGTAATGACACGCCAGCCCCCGGCAAAAACTCATTTTCATTTTTGGAATACCCACCGTACAAAAGGACGCACCCATGAAAAAACTTACCCTTGCCACCGCGCAAATTACCTGTCAGGACGGCAACATCTCCAACAACCTCGCTCGCGCCGCCGCAATGAGGTGGTTCTGGAATTGGAATGTGAGAACGCGGAATCGGCGCGCCAAGCCTTGAAAACCCTGCCTTCGGGAAAAGAAGGATTGATCTACTTCGAGTTGATCCCATTACGGAAGTATACCGGCTTCGAAAGCTTATTTCATTTGGAGAAAGTAGAAAATCATGACCAAAAGAGTTGACTCCTTCCGCTTTATCAGCGGCATCACCAAACGCATGATCAAAAACTGGATCGGCATGGAAAAGCCGCGCCCCATCCCCTGGACACCGCTTCCCAAACCCCTTTCCAGGCGCAATGTGGCGTTGCTCAGTTCAGCAGGGATTGCGCTCAAGAATGACCAGCCTTTCGATCAGGAAGGCGAGCGTCAAAATCCCTGGTGGGGCGACCCAACCTATCGCATCCTTCCAAAAACAGCCACCGAAAGGGATGTCAGACTGTATCATCTGCACATTGATCCATCCTGCGCCGAACAGGACTTGAATTGTCTCTTCCCTTTGCAACGCTTGCAAGAGATGGAAAACAGCGGACGGATTGGCCGCATCAGTCCCCGACATTATTCCATCATGGGCTACATTCTCAAACCTGAACGGCTTTTGCAGGAGACTGCCCCTGCAATAATTCGTAATCTAAAAGAGGATATGGCGGATGTGGTGGTGCTGGTCCCTGCTTGACCGATCTGCTGCTGGTCCGTTGGACTGGTACAACGCGAACTCGAAGCGGCGGGTTTCACCACCATCTGCCTGACTCCCGTGCCTGACTTGACTGCCTCTGTCAGCGTGCCGCGCATCGCCGCTATCGAATATCCGCTTGGGCGGACGCTTGGTCGACCCGGCGACAGCGCCGGACAAACGGCTGTCCTCGAAGCCACTTTGCGAGCTTTGGAGACGATCCAAACTCCGGGCGAAGTCATCCACCTGCCGTTTGAGTGGCCCGAATCGCCAAAAGAAGTCCAGAATAAACCGCATATCGACCCGCCCATCGGTCGTTATCTTGTTAGAAACCCCTGGTTCCTGCCGAAGCTTCTTTCGCGGGATGTGCCGGGATAAATCGATAAATTAAAGGATATTCAATCATGTCTCAATTTCTGCTTTCAATGTCAACCTGGCTTCATGCCCTCGCCACCGTCGTCATGATCGGGCATTACCTCCTTCTCGCCCTGCTTTATTTCCCTGTTCTCTCCAGGGAAGATGGCGGTGGCGCGATTCTAAGCGTCATCTCAAAAAGAAGCCGCATGTGGATGTATGCCTCGCTTGCGATCTTTGCCGTTACCGGCGTACACCTGACATTCGGCGACTCGAATTATCAAGGCTTGGGACAATTCGGAAACTTTTGGAGTGTGATGATGCTGGTCAAGCACCTTCTCATCATGGCAATGATCGCCCTCGGTTTCTGGTACAACGCTGTCCTCCGCGCGGGTCCCATGATGCTCTCCAACAGCGGAGCCGAACAAGCCCTCGCCCGTTTCGGTTTGTATTCCAAGCTGATGGCTGGCTGCGGGGTGCTGGTTCTGCTGTTGACGGCGCTCGCGCAGGTCAATTAAACAAAGCATCTTTACGGAGAATACCCGATGAAGAAAACAAAAACTTCAATGATGGTGGCAGGCGGAATAAGCATCCTGTTCCTCATATTTCACCTACTCTTTCCACAGCTCTTCGATTGGAAGGAAACATTGACCTGCCTCGACCCCGCCAATTGGGCTATCTTTCAGACTTACAACCTGGTTGCCATTCTCATGGTCGGCACGATCACATACTTTACTTTCCGCCACACAGTTGAATTAATCCAAACATCCCTCGGCAGGTCACTCCTGGTTGTGTTCAGCCTTTTCTATCTCATTCGGACTGCCGCGCAATTCATCTACTTCGGTTTTCAAGGCATCGGTTCGCTGGTCATTGTCATCCTTTGCCTCGCACCGGCCTCGATATATTTATGGGCTTGCATCTCACAGAAGGGCAAAACCCAGGGAACATCAGCAAGCTAATGAGCGCCAACCCTCACGACTCGTACGCCACAGATTACGACAATCAGGTGCGCGCCTGTGATTGTCACATCGCCGAAGTCCTCTTCGGGCTGTGTTATGAGTTTGTCCAGCCCCGCCAATGCCTGTTCGATCTGGGCATTGGCAGCGGGCTTTCCGCCGCGTTGTTTGCAAAAGCCGGGTTGGTAGTTTACGGCATGGACTTTTCCCCCGCCATGCTGGAAGTCTGCCGCGCCAAAGGCATTGCAGTGGACTTGAAACAATCCGATTTGCGGCAAGTCCCCTGGCAATATTCGAACGCGCAGTTCGATCATGTTGTTTGTTGTGGCGTGTTTCACTTTGCATCCGATCTCGAAGCAATCTTTGGCGAGGTCTCGCGGGTTCTACGCGTCGATGGGATGTTTGCCTTCACCACCAAAGAACCATCACTCGAATCCGATGAGTTGAAATACGAGAAGCAGTTTACGGGAGACTTCGAAATCTTCTCCCATTCGCCCAGATACGTTCGATCACTGCTGGACGGACAATCCTTCAGGCGGATAAAAATACAGAAGTGGTTCGTCGGCGAAGATGTTTTCAGCATCTGGCTCGCAAGAAAAAGGGAACATTGATACCGTGGTATTTTGGGATTCTTGCGGCAGTCACAACATTTGCCAATGGTTGATGCGCGTCTCCTGTCCACCTGACCAGCTCCAAACCCGCCCCTTGGCGGGGGAGTTTTCGTTTCTCCCGTTGTATCCTTTGAGAAGAAGGATAACGCCATGAATCGTGAAAATCTTTGGAAGGTCATCACATTGATCGAACTCTGCGCCGCCGCAACAACCATCATTATGGACTTGTTCATCCCAACCCTGGTCGTTCTCGGCATCATGGCCGTTTCGCTGCTCATCCGCCGCGAACATATCGCCGCTATGGGCTTCAAACGACCGCAATCCTGGCTGCGTATGGCAGGCTTCGTCTTTGCCGGCGTCTTTTTCCTGCAACTGTTCGACGTTGGCGTGGTCATGCCCGTTCTGAACCGCCTGACCGGCAGGACAATCGACTACAGCGGGTTTGTCAGCCTTCGAGGCAATCTGGGACGACTTCTCGTGTTCCTCGCCGTTTCATGGATATTGGCGGCATTGGGCGAAGAAATCGTCTATCGCGGTTATTTGCAGAAACTGCTCGGCAGTTTATTTGGGAACAGTTTACCCGGCATTTTACTGGCGATTACGATTTCATCCCTGCTCTTCGGGCTGGCTCACACCGAACAGGGAGTCGTCGGTGTGGCAGTGACGACCGTCGACGCTCTGTTCTTTAGCTGGCTAAAGCGAAAGTTCGACAACAACCTGTGGGCAAGTGCCCTGGCGCACGGCTTCTACAATTCCATTGGCATGATCGTTTTCTACTTTACGGGACCGGTCTACGGTCTTTGGTAAGGAGCAAAAAAAAATGAAACTTTCCATTCCGTCTCTCGCGCGAAAGGCAGGGCAAATCATGTTGACAACGATTTTAATCCTACTGACAGGCATCGTCATATTGACAGGTTTCCTTGCGGCAATGAGTCCCGGCAAGCCCCAGCCTTTCCTTGACGAGAACGGGAAACTTCTGGCGGGCAGCATCTCGGAAAAAATTCACGTAGACATCAACGGCGTGAAGCAGGGAATGTTCATCAAAAGCAAAAACGCAAGCAATCCCGTACTGCTTTTCGTACATGGCGGCCCCGGTATGCCGGAATACTGGCTCACCCAACGCTATCCAACCGGATTGGAAGATTACTTCACCGTCGTCTGGTGGGAACAGCGCGGCGCGGGACTTTCCTACAGTCCAGACATTCCAGCAGAGACAATGACAGCAGAGCAGTTCATCTCCGACACGCTGGATGTGGCGCGGTACCTGTGCCAGCGTTTTGGACAGGAAAAGATCTACTTGATGGCGCACTCATGGGGAAGTTATATCGGCATTCAAGCAGCGGCACGGAAACCCGAGTTGTTCCACGCCTATATCGGCATCGGACAGGTTTCTTATCAGATCAAATCCGAACAACTCTCCTATGAATATGCCCTCGACTACTATAGAAAAACCGGTGGCACAGAGATGGCCAAAAAACTCGAGGCTGCGCCGCCCACAATGACCGTCCCACTTCCAGGTAACTACGACGCCCTGCGCGACGCATACATGCACGGCGCTGGAATCGGCACCACCCGCAACATGGACTCGGTGGTCACGGGCATCTTCCTGCCATCGTGGCAATTTCGCGAGTACACGTTGGGAGAAAAAATAAACCTATGGCGCGGCAAATTTCTCTCCCGCTCCCGCGAATTCAGCCTGTGGGATAAGATGCAAGTCACAGACCTGACCCAACAAGTGACGGAACTCGAGATTCCCGCCTACTTCCTGCACGGCAAATACGACTACACCTGCGCCTATCCGCTGGCGAAGGACTACCTGGAGAAACTCGACGCTCCCATTAAAGGATTCTACACGTTCGAGAATTCCGCCCATAGCCCGATGTTCGAGGAACCTGAAAAGATGCGTCAGATTTTATTGGAAGATGTGCTGGCAGGAACAAACAACCTCGCAGACGGACAGTAGGAAACCGCCAACCTATCCACCTGACTAGTCCCCAACTCCCCCTGTGGCGGGGGAGTTTTTCTTTGCCAAAAAGTATTATGTAGACAAGAAAAAGACTGGAGCAACCTCATGAAAACCATTTCCGAACCATCAGTCATCAGCCCAACCATTTTGATTTTAGCCGCTCTGGCAGGCGCCGTCCTTTTTATCACCCTGAAAGGAATCAAGTTTCCCTTGCTTTCCAACCCCAAGGTGGCGCTTGGAGTTCTCATCATCCTCGGCATGACCATTTGCTCTCAGGGTGGCATCGGGCGCGTCGCTGCCGTCGGCAACTGGACACACCCGCAAGCCATCCTCGGCTATGTTCTCGGCACGGCAATTCTACTGGTCGCAGTATCTATTTTCTTCAACTTCAAACTCCCATTTATCACCAGCCAACAGCAGGCTTTTATGATCGTTGTCGCGTTGATGGGAGTAAAAGTACTCAATGCCTTTGCACATTATTACCTTTTCAATCGTAGATAGGAAAGAAAAAACATGACCCAGAGAAAATTCTCCCGCCGCGACTTTTTGAAAGCTGTCGGAATTACCCTTGGTGCTTCTGCCCTCACCTGCAGCGGACTTGGCTACCTCGCCACCCTGCCGCCCGAATTTGATTTGATTGACACTTCCCTCGGAGAACAAAATACCATGGATAAGAAAATCCTGATTACCTATGCCACCAAGGCTGGTTCCACCCTTGAGATCGCCGCTGTCATCGGCGAAAGCCTTAGCAAGCGCGGTTTCGCTGTGGACGTAAAACCCGTCAGCGAGAATCCCCCGCTCGATGGTTATCAAGCCGTTTTGATGGGCAGCGCAATCCGCATGGGAAGCTGGTTGCCCGAAGCAGTGGACTTTGTCCGCAAGAATCAGTCAGCCTTGCAACAACTCCCGACATCAATCTTCACCGTCCACATGCTCAACTACAAGGATGACGAAACCAGCCGCGCCGCGCGTCAGGCGTACACTGCTCCCGTTCGCGAACTCCTGCCCAATGCGGACGAAGTTTTTTTCCGTGGAAAACTGGATTACAAGACGCTTTCCTTTTTTGACCGTCTCATCGCCAAAATTGTCGAAACCCCCGACAATCCTCCCGGCGACTTCCGCAATTGGGATGAGATTCGGAATTGGTCGCAATCCGTTTTCGCAAGTTGACAGAGGAACTGAAAGATGAGTCAAACCAATCTTGACCCTAAATTAAGCCGTCGTGACTTTTTGAAACTCTTGGCTGTTGGTGGTGTGACCATCATATGAACACATGGCGCTGACAATGACCTCGCTAAATATCAAATCAGCTTTCCTGAACCAGCCAATCGAAACAACGAAAATCCGACCGCAATTCCAAAGCGCAATGGGGCTGGGGAGTTCCTTGCCGCAATTGCTGGTTCGTTTCGGATACGCGGACTCGATGCCGCGCTCCCTGCGCCGCCCGGTCGATGCAGTGTTGCTGTAAAAGGAGAAATCAATGAAACACCAATCTGCTTTGAAATGGTTGATTCCGCCCATCTTTTTGCTGACTCTCTTCGCCGCCGCAATGGGGCTGTTTTACAAAACACCCGGCGAACCGTATCCATTCACCAACCATCGCGGCGAGACAGTGATGCTCAACGGGCATGGATTGTATTTCTACGATACGGTCAGTTCCACCGCGCAGATGCAGGGAAACGACTTGATCACACTGGTGGTGGGTCTGCCTCTGCTGGCGATCTCCACATGGATGGCTTTTTGCGGCTCCCTGCGCGGGCGACTGCTCCTCACAGGCACACTGGGCTTTATCCTCTACACCTACATGTCCATGTCCACGCTGACGGCTTTCAATGCGCTGTTTATCGTCTACATTGCTTTATTCACGCTCAGCATGTATGCCTTCATCCTCAGCATGATGTCCTTTGATCTGCAAGACCTGCCAAAACATTTTTCCGACAAACTGCCGCGCGGCTGGATTGCGGGACTGATGTTCGTCATCGCAGGTTTCTTCGCCCTCGCCTGGCTCGGACGTATCTTCGCCGCGCTACAACCGGGTGTCGTTGCCACTCTCGAAAACACCACAACCATGGTCATCCAATTCATGGACCTGAGCCTAATCGCGCCAGCCGCGGTGCTGGGCGGCATCCTGCTCCTACGCCGCAGTGCGTGGGGCTGTCTGCTCTCTTCCATCATGATGACCAAAGGCGTCACCCTCGGACTCGCCGTCAGCACGATGGCAATCAACATGGCATTGAAAGGCATGCCGGACAACCTCGGCATCATGATCCCCTTCCTCCTCATCACCGCCGCCAATTTGGTTTTGACAATCGCCATGCTCAAGAATGTAAAGGAATAACCCATGAACGCAGTGTGTCAACCCAAGACAAACTTGTGTAACAGACTCCTTCTCGGAATGCTCGCCCTGCCCCTTGGAACGATCTTCTTGTTGCTTGCCTCGATCGGCTTCCTCGCCAGCCTCGTCATGATCCTGACTCCAATCGGCATGATGTTGGCGCCAACCTGGTCTGTTCAGTTGTTCTACTGGAAATTCGAATCCGCACTGGACGCCTGGTACCTGCCCATCTTTGGCATCCTGCTCGACCTTTGCTTATTCCATCTGGTCAAGTCAATTGTACAGTTCGGGCGACAAATTCTAAGTTGATCGGCGAAAGGTCCAGTTTATGTCCCAAAAGTTTGCGCCATGGCTCTTGCTATTCTCCCGCTCCGTGTTTTTCCTGCTTTTTCAAGCTTTGATCGCGCTGGGGCTTGGCGTGGCAGGCATATCCTTCGCATGGGATGAATCCGCAAGATGGTGGACGTTCACCGTGCTCTTCACGAATCTAGTATCCCTGTATTTGCTGAACCTTGTTTTCAATGCCGAGGGAAAGCGTTTTTGGGATATCCTCCGTTTTTCGCGCGGTACGTGGAAAACCGATTTACTCTGGGCGATTGGCTTCCTCATCATCGGTTTGCCGATTGCGGCTGCACCACGGGAGCCTCTTGCTGCCCTGATCTTTAGCGATGCGTCCATTGCCACGAACATGATGTTTCGTCCGCTTCCAACCTGGGCATTCGTGATGAGTTTTCTCTTTCCTCTCACGATCTGGTTTGCTGAACTGCCCACTTATTTCGGCTACTGCATGCCTCACCTCGAAAAGCAACTCGGCAACGGCTGGTTTGCATGGATTCTTGCGGCGATTGTTCTCGCCGCGCAGCATATGTTCCTGCCGTTCATCCTCGACGGCGGTTATCTTCTATGGCGTTTTGGAATGTTTTTGCCGTTTGCCTTCTTGATCGGCATTGCCCTCAAATTTCGCCCTTCACTGCTGCCTTATTTTGCCTTCATCCATACGCTGATGGATATTTCAACTGTTTTAGTTTACTTGACGATATAGTCCAACCTATGCGACTGACCACACTAGCCAAGTGGCTAGCGCCCAACTCCCCCGCTGACGGGGGAGTTTTTTTATCCCGTGGAATAAGATAACGGTCATGAGATTTCACCCATAGGAGAAAAACATGAACCGTAAATCCTTAATCACATTTCTGATCATCACCTTCGGTCTCGCCTGGACTTTGTTTTGCATCCCGTTGGTCTTCAAAAGCGAGCCCCAGTCCACAACCTACCTGGTTGTCTGGCAGGTTTGTTTTATGGCTGCCATGTGGACGCCCGGGCTGGGTGCCATTTTCGCCACACGTCTGGTGGAAAAACAACCGGTCATCAAGACTTTGCGTATAAATACGCTTGGACCGAAGCGTTTCTACCTTATAGCCTGGTTCCTGCCCGCGTTAATGATCGCAATCACCATCGGCGTCAGTGCCCTGCTTGGCACCGGCGTGATTGATACAAACCTGACCTTCCTCCGCGAATCGCTTGCCAAAGCCCCAACGGGAGCGGGAGCCAACCTGCCGCCTGTCGAAATATTGGTCCTGGCGCAAACCGCCTTTGCATTGACCCTGGCGCCTTTTATCAACCTGCTTTTTGCCTTTGGCGAGGAATTGGGCTGGCGCGGCTTCCTGTTAACCAAACTCATGCCTCTCGGTCAATGGAAAGCCATCCTGCTGAGCGGATTGATTTGGGGCTTCTGGCACGCTCCCACCACCCTGCTGTATGGCTACAACTTCCCACAACATCCCTATCTGGGACTGCTCCTGCTGCCCTTTGGTTTTACCTTACTGGGAACCATCCTATCCTGGTTGACGCTAAAAACCCGTAGTCCCTGGGTGGCCGGGCTGGGACATGGCGCTTTCAACGCGACCGCCGGCCTGAGTTTCTTTTTCCTGAAGCCCGGCTTTGACACCGCCCTGGCAGGCTCTCCGCTTGGACTGGCAGGCTGGGTTCCGATGGCGGTGTTGGTTGCCCTATTAATTTTGACAAAACAATTGCCAGTGATTGAACCCGAAGTACAAGCGAGCTAATTCCGAAACCGTTCTACCTGTCCGCTTGACCAGTCTCGAACTCCCCCGTCGGTGGGGGAGTTTTCGTTTCCAAGGTTTTATCATGACGCAGAAATAAGGAGATGAATAATGAAGCAACAAACTGCGTTAAACTGGCTTATTCCCCTCATCATCATTCTAACTTTGGTTGCCGCCGGCACAGGTCTTTTTTGGTTGGACGGAAGCGACTCGTATCCCTTTACGACAGTACATGGCGAAACGGTGCAAATCTATGGACAGGGACTCTACTCTCACGACACGGTCTTTTCCGCTTCCACCACACGCGGCACGGACATGGTCACGCTCTTTGTGTGCCTGCCACTGCTGATCGTCTCATTCGTATTTTATCGCCGTGGTTCCCTGCGCGGCGGATTGATGTTATCCGGTGTCCTGGCGTATTTCCTCTATTACGGCGCGTCGCTGGGGCTGGATAAAGCCTACAACAGCCTTTTCCTTGTTTACATCGCGCTGTTCTCGGCTTGCTTCTACGCCTTCGTCATTGCATTCACCTCGATTGACCTGGCTCAATTGTCCGGCCGCGTTTCAGAACGTCTGGGAGTTCGCGGCATGGCAGCCTTTATGTTCATCGTCGGAATTGGGCTGGCGTTCATCTGGCTCAGCGACGTCGTGACGGCGTTGCTCAACGATAGCATTCCCGCGGCCATTGGCGCCTCCACTACGGCGGTAACCTATACCATCGACGTCGGAATCATTGCTGTGGCTTGTGTCATTGCGAGCGTCCAACTTCTCCGCCGCGAGCCTCTGGGCTTCCTGCTGTTTGCCGTCCTGAATGTCATGCTGATTCAGGTCGGGGCGATGGTGATCGGACAAACCATCATGGAATTGGCTGCCGGCATCCAACTCACGCCGGGCGAATTGATTGGAAAGTCCGCCTCATTTATCGTCATGGCTGGCGTGGCAATCTGGTTGACAAGTATTCTCTTCAAAAATATCTCGGATTCAAAAGAATAGGTATCTCATGAAAAAGTTTCTGAAAATCGTCGGCATCCTTGCCATCTTCGTTGCCATGTTCGTGGCAGTCGTCATCCTCCTCACCCCGTGGATGGATCGTTGGGGTGCAACCGACGCAGAAGTCAACGCGACCTTCCCCGGCGACGAGTTGGTCCCAGCGCCTGCAAGTTTCGTCAACCGCGCTGTGACCATCAACGCCAGTCCCGAAGAAATCTATCCCTGGTTATTACAATTGGGCGCGGACAAAGGCGGACTCTACAGCTACACCGCTTTCGAAGGTCTTATCAATTGTCCAATGACCAACGCTGACCGCATCCATGAGGAATGGCAGGGCATGGAAGTTGGCGACGAAGTGAAGATGTGCGTCACAGACCCTGCCCCACCACCCTATATCGTGGCGCAAATCTTTCCAAACAAAGCCCTCGTAATGGGTCACCAGGAAAACGGCGAATGGGTTGACCTCTGGCAGTTCATCCTCGTCCCGCAGGCAGATCAGTCCACCAGATTGATCTTGCGCACCCGTACCATGATGGTCGGCGGGTTTTGGGATGTCATTCACCCCGGGGTCTTCATCATGGAGCGCGGGTTGTTGCTCGGCGTCAAGGAACGCGCCGAAAAATAACCTGTCCACTTGACCAGCCCAAAACTCCCCTCGCGGCGGGGGAGTTTTTGCTTAAAGCGGACTATTCTTGCATACAGGAGACAAATATGAAACTAATCCAGAGAAAATATAAACACGAGGAAGACCAGTGGAAAATCCGTCAGTTTTTGCGCGAGGTTTTCCTGCTAAACAATCGTCACGAATTTTCCTGGCCGCTTTATCGGTGGGATTATTGGCGCTGGCACGTCAACGAGAACATTTTCAAGTTCAATCTCGAAGCCGCCGTCTTCCTTTGGGAGACCACGGACGGAAAACTCGCGGCGGCGCTTCATCCCGATGGAACGGGAGAGGCATTTTTAGAAGTACATCCTGAATTTCGCTGTCCCGAGCTCGAAGTGGAAATGATGTCGGTGGCTGAGACCCAGTTTGCCGTCACCCAACCCGATGGACGTCAACAGTTGACGCTTTGGGCGCACGCCAATGATCCCCTGCGTCCAGACCTGCTTACCCGTCGCGGATATTCAAAGAGCAAGTGGCTTCCCGAACAACAGCGACGACGTGATATGCGCGGGTCTATCCCCGATTTCCAACCTGCAGAGGGATATGTCATTCGCGCTCTCGGTGACGAAAGTGAACATCCCAAACGCAGTTGGGCTTCATGGAAGGCATTCCACCCCGATGAGCCTGACGACAGATATCAGGGCTGGGAATGGTACCGTAACGTCCAGCGCGCGCCGCTCTACCGCCGCGACCTCGACTTGATTGCCGTCGCCCCAAACGGAGAACATGCCGCATTCGCCACCCTTTGGTACGACGACGTGACCCGCACCGCCTCCTTCGAGCCTGTCGGTACACACCCCGACCACCAGCGCAAGGGACTTGGCAAGGCGCTTATGGCGGAAGGATTGCGTCGTGTCCGTGATCTGGGAGCCACGCTCTGCACAGTCGGGTCATACTCGGAGCGGGCGGGCAACTTGTATGCTTCGATGGGTTTCGTCGAGTACGATCTGGATGAAGCCTGGGTCAAGGAATGGTAGTTGTATGGAGTCAAACGTCTCCTGACGTTTGACTTTTGCCATAACTCAAAAGTCCGGAGACTTTTGAGACCGTATCGTTTACAATTCGAGCA
>DAOUAS010000170.1:0-29110 GCA_034433295.1 Anaerolineales bacterium
CCCTTGACCTCAAATTGACTTGTACCTGACTACACTTTCCTGCTTGGAGGACTTTATCCAAGTTGGAAATTATGATTAATCAAACAGAAAACGTTCATACTTCGATTATCGAACAGACGGTGGATTACAAACAAACGCGCGGCTTAAGCCGTTATCTTATTGGGCGACCCCTCGCTACTGCTGACGCTCCCCATCAAACAATTGGAAAACTGATTGGACTGGCAGTTTTCGCGTCTGATGCGCTTTCCTCCACCGCCTACGCTTCCCAGGAAATACTGGCTATTTTGGTTGCGGCTGGAACGACCGCGGCGCTTCGAAATGTCTTTCCGATTTCGATTGCGATTGTATCTTTGTTGGTTATTGTGGCAATTTCTTATGAGCAGACAATCCATGCTTACCCGGGCGGCGGCGGTGCCTACATTGTAGCTCGCGATAATTTGGGTGAATTGCCTGCTCAAACGGCTGGCGCGGCGCTGTTGACCGATTATATTTTAACAGTGGCGGTGTCTATTTCATCCGGCGTTGCCCAAATTGTCTCTGCCTATCCGGGCTTATTTACCTACCGTGTTTGGATTAGCGTGGCTGCCGTGTTATTGGTGATGTTGATTAATTTGCGCGGCGTGAAGGAGTCCGGCGCGGCGTTTGCTGTCCCCACCTATTTCTTTATCGTAATGATGTTTCTTACAGTTGGGTTGGGCATGGTCAAACAATTGTCAGGTGGGTTGGGCATGGTTGTATCCCCTCCGCATCTGGAAATGGCTGAGCCATTGGCGGTTATTACTCCTTTCCTCCTGCTGCATGCGTTCTCCAGCGGTACGGCGGCTTTAACGGGTATTGAAGCGATTTCGAACGGGATCACGGCATTCAAAGAGCCTCGCAGCAAAAACGCGGGCATCACCTTGATTTGGATGGCGGCAATTCTCAGCGCGCTTTTTCTTGGCATATCCTACCTCTCCGGACATATCGGCGCGGTTCCGTCCGAGGAAGAAACAGTTATTTCCCAGTTGGCTCGCACTGTTTTCGATGGACGCGGGGCGCTGTACCTGATGTCCATCAGCGCCACCACCGTTATTCTTATCATGGCGGCAAATACCGCCTTTGCCGACTTTCCCCGCTTGGGGGCGTTACATGCGGGCGACGGCTTTTTGCCGCGCCAACTGACTTATCGCGGCAGCCGGCTTGTGTTTTCGCATGGAATTATTTCCCTTGCCCTGTTTTCATCCCTGCTGATTATACTTTTTCAGGCAAGCGTTACACGTTTGATTCCTCTCTATGCGATTGGTGTGTTCCTTTCCTTCACGCTTTCACAATCCGGCATGGCTCGTCGCTGGTGGAAAGCGGGACATTTGAAGCCCGGGCAAGAGGTTGTGGAACACGGTTCTATTTTGCGCTACGAAACAGGCTGGAAACTTAAAATGGTGGTCAACGGTTTCGGCGCCGCTTGCACGGCGATTGTCATGTTGGTTTTTGCTGTTACAAAATTCAGAGGCGGGGCATGGATTATCTTGATTCTTGTGCCCGCCTTGGTTTCGATATTTTTCTCGATTCACCACCACTACAAGCGGCTTGCAAAAAAACTCTCGCTCGAAAATTCGGGCGTTGTCCCACCGCATACCAGACGGCATCGGGTCATCATGCCCGTCAGCGGGGTACATCAGGGGACGCTTGCCGCCCTGCGCTATGCCCGCATGTTATCCGACGATGTCACGGCGGTGCACGTCAGCATTGAACCCGCTGAAACCGAAAAGGTTCGCCAAAAATGGGAGACATGGGGCGAAGGCATTCGTATGGTAATGTTGGATTCGCCCTATCGCCTCTTTCTTGAGCCGTTGTTGACGTACATTGCCGACATTGCCCGGCGGCGTCAGCACGGTGAAATCATCACCATTATCGTGCCTGAATTTGTTACAGAAAGCAGGCTGGCTGTCGCATTGCACACGAACACTGCTGAAATTCTCCGCAGCCATCTTAAACATCAGCATGGTATCGTCGTAACTAATGTGCCCTACCATGTGGAGGAAGAAGATGGTAGTTTTTGAGTAACATGATTTTAGTGGGAATAATGGGTAAACCGGCATAATACCGCCGCCCGCCCTATACGTTGGCGCAATGAAAGTCTCGGACATTCAGAGGTAGGAATTGAATGTCATTCGGTGCGATACGATCTCGTTATATGTTGTTGGCGTTTATAAAGCAAAAAGTCCTCCCAATGTGATAATCAAAAGAGGACTTTTTGCTTTAGGGGAGATGGTTTTTACTTTTGAGCGAACGTATCGATCAGCAGTTTGAAATTTCCGCCGACGGGGTACAGGATGGGGCAGGTGCACCCGCGCCTGACATATTCGGCGACCTTGGCGCGAGCTTCGCTCGGTGTGCCGGAGGCGGTGATGCGTAAAACCAGTTCATCGGGGACTAGGTGCTTGGCTTTGTTGATTTGTTCCTTGGTGGCCGGCCAGCCGAGGATGGATTGGATTTCGTGCACCACCTCATCCGTGACGCCCGATGCCTTGGCGATGTGCGGCTGCTGCGCCATGTATTGGCAGAGGAGCATCTTGCTGTAGTCGATTGCCTTGTCGTGGTCTTCATCCACCGAGCAGACGATCAATTGCGGGCGGTCAAGGTCTTCGAGTTTGCGGCCGGCCTTCTTTGCGCCTTTGTCAAGCAGTTCCAGAGCGCGGTCATTGTATTCGGGAGCAACGCAGTAATTCATCACGCAACCGTCGGCGATTTCGCCCGTCATTTCCATCATCAGGTCGCCCGTTGCGCCAATCATGATCGGCACGTTGCGCGGTTCGCGGCGGCCATGAACCACGTCCAGTTCGATACCATCCACGTGATGGAATTCGCCGTGGAAGGTGACGCGTTCCATGTTCAACAGGCGGCGCACGACCTGCACGGTTTCCTTCATGGCGAGCAGGGGTTTGCGTCGTTCGATGCCGACGTTCTTCGCCAGCGGGTCCCACCATGCGCCGATGCCGCAGATGACGCGATTGGGGGCGAGGTCGTCGAGGGTGAGGAAGGTTGCGGCGAGCAAACCGATGTTACGGGTCCAATTGTTGATGACGCCTGAGCCGACCTTGAGCGTATTGGTCACAGCAGCGTAGGCAGCCATGGGCACAATGGCATCACGCACCAGACGACTTTCAGCCTGCCATACTGCCTCGAAGCCTTTTGCTTCTGCGTACTTGGCATAATCCATGCCATCGCGCAGGTCATGCGAATCTTGCAAATAAAGAGCCATACGTTCTGTCATAATTTTTCTCCTTGTGAATAAAAGATTACCGTAAAGGGCTCAGGCTCTGAAAACTCAGTTCCCTTTCGGCAAAAGCCTAAATTTTTGTAGTTTCCAACTTCTTGATCATCTCCAAATCTTCGGGCAGATCCAAATCGAGTCCAAGAGCGTGCAGTTCCACGATCTCCAGTCTTGCTCCAGACTTCCTTGCGCGTTCGCAATGGCGGTGGAACGAGCCTTCACCGAAGTCATACTCGATTTGCCCTGGCGGAACCATCAACAAAGCATTTGTTCCTTCGCCGTGCCTGTCGGGGGCGATGACCACTACGGGTGGTCTCACCGCCTTGTCAATCAACACACGCACGTCTTCTGGTGTAAGCAAAGGCAGGTCGGCAGGCAGGACCAGCACTCCGCGCGTCGAGTGGACTTGCGCCATCACCGTGGCGCGTTTGAGCGCCGTGTTC
The DNA here is from genome assembly GCA_034433295.1 of Anaerolineales bacterium. Classification (GTDB taxonomy): domain Bacteria; phylum Chloroflexota; class Anaerolineae; order Anaerolineales; family Villigracilaceae; genus Villigracilis. The sequence goes on from DAOUAS010000170.1 coordinate 3,697, forward strand.
AAATGCGGTTGACCATCCTCCTGCACCGTCTTCGCTCCCTGGTTGCGGGCAATAGTCAGGGCTTGCGGGTCGCGGCTGACCACCAGCACTTGATCCAGTTCCTTCAACTCAGATAGCACTTTGATGGTGCGCTCAAGCAGGTTTTGATTGAGCGTAGTTCGTTCGTCTTCTGTTAAAGCGCCGGCAAGGCGAGATTTTCCCCGCCGCAAAGGTTTCACTGGGACAATAGCCCAAAGTGTCATGATAAACTCCCAACGAATTGGAGAACTTCCATTGCCAGGCGGGCACGGTCGGCAGGCGAATTCATCAACGTATCAGTTACTAATATTTTACTCTTTTTGAATTTGTCTGACAACTGTTTGTCCTGGCTATCCAACACGAACCCAGTCAACAAGTTACGGTAATGTTCCGCGACGGCCAGCGCCGAAGGCTCGATACCCATCTCGGCATACATCTTGGCGGCGGGGCCCTTCACGGTCTTCCCGCCGATGATGGGGGAAACCGCGACCACGGGTTTATCAAATTCATGTCCCTCTCCAGCAGGGAGAGGGAATGGGGTGAGGGCGAGGATGCGCAAAATCGGATCGATGCTGACCCAGGGATTTGACGGACAGATGACGACTGCGTCTGCCGCTTTGAGCGCTTCATCCGCGCCGGCGGCTGGTTGCGCTCCCTCGATTCCATCGAACCGAAAGCCTTTGACTCTCGGCTCGCAATGCCTGTGAACAAAATATTCCTGAAATGCCAACTCGCCTTCGTCTGTGTCCACGATGGTCCGGACGGGAGAGTCGCTCATCGGCAAAACAGTTTGCTTGATTCCCCATACTTCACAAAACTCTTTGGTAATTTGTGAAAGTGATTTACCTTCCCGCAATCTTCTCGTGCGTTCGAGATGTGTGGCAATATCCTGGTCGCCGAGACGGAACCAGTTTGGTCCGCCGAGTCTTTCGATGTTTGAGATGACATTCCAGGTCTCGTTCTGACGTCCCCAGCCTGTTTCGGGATTTGCCAGCCCAGCCAGCGTGTAACAAACCGTATCCAAATCGGGACAGATGCTCAACCCGAGGTGTTCGAAGTCGTCGCCAGTGTTGACGATGACAGTCAGGTCTTCGGGCGGGAGAATTTGGGCGAGTCCGTGCGCCAGTTTTGCGCCACCGACTCCGCCTGCGAGGGCGACAATTTTCATGGTTGAGTAATGGAGTCAAAAATCTCCAGGTTTTTGACGTTCAAACGTCAGGAGACGTTTGACTCCATTTTATAACTTCCTTCAATGGTTTTCTATTCTTGACTTCAGGCGCTTCATCTGGATACCCTATAAAATACATGGCTTGTGGTTCCCATGTCTCTGGGAACTCCAGTGCGGCGCAAGTTTCTTCCTGCGCGTACAGCGGCCAGCAAATCCAGCTTCCTCCCAATCCTTCGGCGTGCGCGGCGAGTAGAAGTTGAAGTCCAGCCGCTGCCGCGGACTGGACTCCCATCATCGCTTCTTCGGGCGTATCCACGCGGACATCTTCTTTATCGCGGCAGAGAATGATGATTACAGGAGCCTCGTCCATGCGGCGGAGCGACGTGGCAACCCGCTTCTTGATGTCGGCTTCACTTGCGCCCTGGGACTGCATGTCCGCACGCATTTTGGATGTGACCGCGTTGCCGAGACGCTTCTTAACCGATAAATCCGTTATTACAACGAATCGCCAGGGCTGGCGATTGTGCGCGGATGGGACAAAGGTCGCGGTGCGAAGAATCTCCTCGACGACCGACTCAGGCACGGGATTGGATTTGAAGTGGCGAATCGAGCGGCGGGTCCGCAGGAAGGTATGAAGTTCTGATTTGGTGGGCATCAAATTTGTGGATCGCACATTGTTGTGAGTTTGAAGAAAACTTTACTGACAACTCAAGTATAGCAAACAGCCATAAGATTTGCGTTAGTTTTTCCCTGCGATTACTTAACGATTTCTCTATCGAAACATATCCTGTTCCTTCGGGCGGATCAATTCCTTCAAGGCGCCTTCCCTCAACAAATAGGGGAATCCTCGCACATGAACGGCGGGCGTGCCTTCGGCGGCTTGACCCATCATCAGCGAGGCGGCGGCGGCAAGTTCATCCGCCACACCAACCATGGTTACTTGCAGTGTGTAACCGAAGAGGTCTTTCCAGCCTCGCTCATCCATCAAGGCGGGAACGCCGCTCAAGCCGATGCAGATGCCGACTGTCCCATTTCTCCAAGCGCGTCCATGCGAGTCGATGATCATCACGCCGAGGTTGATTCCCGTCTTTTGCCGAATCTCATCCCTGAGCTTTTTCGCCGACTCGTCGGGGTTTTCGGGGAGCAAAAGAACGTACTCCTCTTTTTTGTTTCCAAGCCCCGCCACGTTGGAATGGTCGATGCCCGCGTTGGCGCAGACAAATCCCAGCCGATGCTCGACGATGATCGCGCCGACCCGCGTGCGGAGAATCTCGTTGCTTTCTTCCAGCATGAGTTCCACCACCCGCGCGTCTTTTTGGGTCTGCTGTGCCAGTTCAATGGCATGGGCTGACGGGGAGACTTCCGCGAGGTTCCGCATACGTCCTTCGGCTTTGCTGACGATCTTTTGCGCCAAGACGAGGATATCGTCATTTTGCAGTTCGATATTGGTGCTTGCCAGAGATGAAAGCAAAATATCCGCCAGATTGTCACTCTGGCGGATAAGGGGGATGTTTTGAAGGGGGGTTAATGAAAGTGTCATTGAGAGATTGGTAACTGGTAATTGATAATTTTTGGTGCGAGGATATGCCAATTACGAATTGCCATGAACACCTGTAATCTTGATTCCCGCGTGCGTCGAGCCGTACTTCTTGTTGATTCCAATCAGAATGCTGGTCATGCCTTCGACGACAACAGAGTTTTCGATGGGGCCTGCGTCCCATCCGCGCAAACCGGCTGCTTCCACCAGTTTGATGGTTTCGGCGCGGGCTTCCTTGCTGGTTCCAGTGACAAGCACGTCACATTCCGCGCCCGAGTCCTTGAGCAGGTGATCATAGCCGATATTCTGGAATGCGGCACAGACCTGCACATCGTCACCGACGATTTGCTTCGCTTCCTGCGCGGCGGAGCCAGCGGCGGGCATTTGCACGGTGGCGACTTTGGGCGGCACAAGCGGCACGGTTACATCAACAAGAAGTTTTCCTTTGAGTTCCCCTTTGAGCGCATCCAGCGTGTCGCGGTGCGCGGCGTAAGGGACGGTCAATACGGCGATGTTGGCTTCGTGGGCGGCTTCGAGGTTGCCCATGCCATCCACTGAACCTTCGCCGTTCAGCATTTCCTTGACTTCGTTTGCCGCGGCGATTGCCTTTTCGGGCGCGCGTGAACCGATGATGACGCGGTATCCCGCGCGCGCCCAACGATACACCAGTCCTTTGCCTTCTTTTCCAGTTCCGCCAAGGACAGCAATAGTGAGTAATAAATTCGAGTCGGTCATGTGTGAGTCTCCAGAAAAGTATTTGGGGTGGGTAAGGTTTATAAGGTTTGTAAAGTTTTTGAGGTGACTGAGGGGGATGGGTAAGAAACCTCAGACACCTTGTTCCTTTAGGTACTTCAGAAACCTCTCCTTCAGATTACCTTACCTACTTCTTCCTCATACTTCTTCCACACGCGGACAGCAATTTCCCGCGAGCGGGCGGCGATTTCGGCTTCGTTCAGGGTCAGTAGTTCACGGTCTTTCATCAGGACTTTGCCCGCGGCGATGGTGGTGGTGATGTTGCTCTGCTGGAAGCCGAAGATGATGTGCCAGGGCAGGTTGCCAGCCGTCATTGGGGTGTAGGGATGGTAGTCCGCGAACATCAGGTCGGCGTAAGCGCCGGGGACGATCTTTCCGATGGGGGCGGCGGGGAAGAATTGATTAGCCAGCGCGGCGTTGTTGTAGATTGCCATCTGCGTCACGTCGTATCCGCCCATGCGGCGCGGGTCGCGGTGATACAGTTTGTGGACGAGGTAGGCGGTCTTCCACTCTTCCCACATGGCGTTGGAGAAGCCGTCGTTGCCGAGGCAGACTTTGACTCCCAGCCTCAGCATGGATTCCACGGCAGACATGCCGACGGCGTTGTTCATGTTCGAGCGCGGCTGGTGCGTAAGCCAGGTTTCGGTCTCTTTTAGGATTTCCATTTCGCGGGCATCGAAGTGGACGCCATGCACGGCGATACTGCGTGGGCCAAGAAGTCCATGTTTTTGCAAGCGGTCAATGACGCGCATTCCGCTCTTTTGCAGGCTGTCGTATTCATCCGAATCATGCTCGGCGGTGTGGACGTGGAAGCTCGTCCCTTCGGGCGCAGCGGCGCGGCAGGCTTCCAGCGTCACGCCCGAAAGCGTCAGACTGGCATGAAGCCCAAAGGCGGCAGCCAGCCTCGGGTGCGGATCGGTTTGCATCCGCTTGAGGAAGCGCAGGTTTTCGTTGATCCCCGCATTGGCTTTTTCGTTCCCGTCGCGGTCGGTCACTTCATAGCACAGCGAAGCGCGGACTCCGCTTTTATCCACCACATCGGCGATGACATCCAGCGAGTCTTCGATGGCGTTGGGCGAGGCGTGGTGGTCGATCAGTGTGGTGGTTCCGTGTTTGATTGCATCCACCAGGCAGACCAGCGCCGAGTACCGCACGGCTTCCGCGTCCAACGCCTTGTCGAGGGGCCACCAAAGTTTTTTGAGGATGTCGGGGAAGTCCTTCGGCGCGGCGCCGGGGATTGCCATGCCGCGCGCGTACGCGCCGTAGAAATGCGTGTGGGCGCAAATGCCGCCTGGCATCACATATTGACTGTTGGCGTCGAGGGTTTTTGCCTTCGGGTGCTTGGCGGTCAACGATCTAGTCGTGCCAATCTCCTTGATTTTGTCGCCTTCGATCAGGAGGGCGTGGTTTTCGAGAATCCGATTTTCAGGTTCCCACGTGATGAGATTTGCGTTAGTTATAAGCATGGTTAACCGTATCCATATTGATTGGGGTGGGGAAGTTTGACGCCGGACGTGCCAAGTTCCCAAAGAACGTTATAAGCAGTCTCTCGTAATTCGATATCGTCGCCATACATCGCTTCGTAGATTTTGGCAATGACGCCTTCATTGGGCGTGAATTTGAGATAGTGCAGCGCGGCGAGCCGCGTGCTTGCTTCTTCGCTTTTGAGCGCCAGCAGGAGCACATCGGTGGCAGGGACTCCGGGTGAGATGCCCATTCCCTGTTTACCGGCAAACTCGATCAGCCACGGCGATTCGGACGGGGCTTTCAATTTGCGCGGTGCGCGCGAGCCGGCACTGGTCTTGGATTCCAACACTTCGGTGGCGGCATTGCGGACAACCCACTGATCGTCTTCGATTTGAATCTTCTTCAACAAATCGATTGCCCAAGACTCATCGACTCTTCCAAGCCCATAAGCCACTGCGCGCCGCAGGAGGATGTCGTTGATGGTCACGCCGTCGCGCAGCATGGCGTAGCCTTCGCCGGGGTCGTTTGCCAGCGCCTCAGCCGCCGCGCGGCGGATGTTTTCGTCGCCACTGAGCAGGGTGCGCGCCACCTTTTCAAGCGCTTCATTTGTCCCGATGGAAACCAAAGCCATGCAAACCGCATCGCGGACAGCCTGACTTGGCGCATTGAGGGTGTGTTCCAAAACCTGCACGGCTTTTGCGTCGCACATGGCCCCTGAGCCCAAAACTGACAACTGGACCAACTCGAATGCCGTGGATGTGGCAAACTGGCGGAAGAGCGTCATGGCATTTGAGTCACTGCTGATGACGAATGCCGCCATGGCTTGTCCGCGCAAGTTGAGCGGGATGCCTTCTGTTTGCAGGATTGCCGCCAGCGCGCCGAAAAGCGGGCCGCGCCAGGGGGCGTTTCGAGGCGCGTCGCGCAGCCAGCGGGCTGCCGCAAATAGCGGACGATGCATGGGCAGGCGTGAAAATCCCAGCAAGGCTTGCACGAGTCTACTGGCGTCGCCGTGGGCGGCAAAGTAGCGCATGGCAAGGTATTTGCCCGACCAGTCTGGCTGGTTGAGGATGTCCACTTCCACGTTGTAGTTGACCAGCGCCCGCCCTGCCAGATAGCCCGCGAAAACGGAGTGTGTGAAGCGCATCTTGTTGTTGGGATAGGCGACCAGTAATCCGCTGGCGGACATTTTCCCAAGCAGGCCGGAACTTGGCGTGGTAACTTTTTCGACCTTCTTTCCCTTCCTGGGCTTTGTCTCTTCGGGTGTTTCTTCCGCCCCGTCAACTGATGATTCGCCTTCTGGTTTTTCCTCTGCCACTTCAAACGATTTGACCCAGCCCCGAGCTACGTGCGCGTCGAAGACAGGCTGGGCGTTGACCGTGACCTGCATGGCCAAAGTCTCCAACGCGGCAAGCGGAGTATTGGCCGGTGCAATGCGGCGGATGTGTGTTGCAATGGAATCCAGTACGCGCGGTCCAAGGCTGTCGCCCGCATACGCGCCCCAGGTTTTGAGTGTGAGTTCAAAGGGAGAGAAATTTGCATTGTCGGCGCTCAGCCAGATGTTCAGCAAGAGCGGGTCCACTTGTTCGGGACCCGTCTGTGTCCAGGCTTCCATTGCCACGGTCGTTGTCCACAGATAACTCCACTGATTGATGAATTTTTCGTATTCACGCGCGGACCAGGTCATCATGGCCAGCGGCGCAAAACCAAGCCCGATCAAGCCATCCAGATATTCCGGTGCGCCTGTGGTGACGATGCGCGTCTGCGGATAGTTTTGAATAATGACTTTGAAATAGTCCGTGACAACTTGCTGACTTTCAGGTGTGATCTCGTCATAGCCGTCGATTAGCAGAAGGGCGTCTCCATTCTTGAAAACGCTTTGGAAAAAGTTTGGCAGGCGGGGTTGGTCGAGCAGGGGGGTGTGTTCAGATGCGGCATCAATAAGGGGGGCAAGCGGGTTCTTTGGATCCGCAAGGGGAAGTCTAAAGTCCGCGACGTGATAGAGAAATGGCACAGCGTCTTTGAGCGCTTCGAGTTTTTCGCTGCGGTTTGCGGCCAGTGACGCGAGATGCGCAAGCGACACGGTCTTGCCAATGCCCGGTTGGCCAATGATGACGATGTTTGTGTTGCCTGATAACGCCTGTGGCAGTGTGATGGTTTGTGAATGGTATGCAGCCGCAATTTCAGGCCAGGCGGGGAGATAGGGCAAGGTTTGTGAAACAACATCCTCGAACTTTGGAGGGGTGCCGGGTTCGACGACCTGCGGTGGCGCAATGAGCAAAGGTTCCAGCAGGATTTCATCCAGCGCGAAAAGCGGCGCGGCGAGGTGCATTCCCTGTGCCCGACGCAGGGTGACGCGGCGGTGATTTTCCTCCACGGTGCTGGATTTGCGCGCCTTGGCCGCTTCACGCTGTTCCTTCATGCCGGCGATCATTTCGTTCCACATCGGGCGGGCGCGGGCAATCAGCCACCAGAAAATGGAGGCGGCGATAAAGCCGGCAATGAAGGAGAAAAAATCAAAAGCGGTTCTGGACATTGGAAGGGTTAACTCGCGTATAGGATTCTTCCACAGGATGGACAGTACACTAGTTGTTTTTGGGAACGCGCACTTTGCTGCATGGAAGCGATAATGATGGCTCCGCATGACGCGCAGGAATTTTCGTTGACCTCGGTGATTGCCACGCCGCGTTTTTGTTTCCGCAGGTTTTCATAGTTTTGGAGCATGTCAATTTCGATGGGCGCAAGCGCCGCCTCGCGCTCGTCCGCGAGTTGTTCGAGTTTGACCGAATAAGCAGACTGGTCCGCGATGAGTTTTTTGTGTTCGCTGCCAAGCCGCGCCTGGAGCAGTTCGAGTTTCGTCTTTGCATCTTGGAACCTGGTTTCGGCATCTTCGGCTTTGATCATCGCCTCGATCTCACGCTCTTCCAATGTGACCAGGTACTTCTTGAGCGAAACGATATCCTTTTGCAAATCCTGTAATTCCTTTGGGTTTTGCACTTTGCCGCCATACAAACTGGATTCAGCGTGCTCGATTTTTATTCTCTGGGCTTCCATGTTGGCTTCGGCATCCTTCAGCGCATGGCGGGACTGGTGGTGATTGGATTGCGCGGTCTCCAATTGCGCGGACGCCTCACGCAATTCCTGGTCATTCTCAAGCGTTCGACGAATGTTTTCCAACTGCGACCGAATGTGGTCGATCTGCCGATCCACTTGTTGCAGGCGGTAAAGTCCCAAAGCGGCGCTCATGAGTTGATTATATACGAAGTATGTGGAAATTGCTCATCTTTTGCAGATGTCTGACAACTTTTTTTAAGGCGACCTTCCCATCCATGCAACTCATTCCACGCTGACATTGAAATGGTTGTAGACCGCTTTTGTCAGATTTCCGATCAACGGGTTGGTGATATCCCAGATATTGGTGACAGGATGATAGGTATAGATGGACAAGACAAAGTTGCCGCCGGGAGTATACACAATGCCCACGTCGCTTGTATCGTGAATTACGCCATCGTTGGCGGGCACGTAGCCGTGTTTGTGCGGAACAAGGGTCCCATCCGGCACGCCGCCCTGAATCAACGACCCGAGTTTGTCTTGTGCCATGAAGTCGATCAACAGTTGACAGGTTGCCGGATCGACCTTTTCCGGAAATGCCGCAATCAAAGCGCCGCCTTTGTTTTGGGCGCATTGATAAATATCCATCAATAAGGAGCCCATTTCAGAAGGCGTCGTCTGTGAATACGGATCCGGGTCTGTGGTGATGTCACTCCTCGAGTTTCCCGGCGTGACGGGAATGGCAGGAAGCAGGTAGGCTGGGCTGGTAAAAAAACCCGCCAGGAAGGTGCTTTCCAATCCGATGGTCTTCATGTTTTCGGTGACGATGACAGGTCCCCTGTTTGGTTCAATGGCTGAAAGAACAATATCGGTGGACTGGTTGCTGGACTTGCCGAGTGTTTGTGAAATTGCATTGGACATCTCCGGTGAAAGATTGCTTCCCCGATTGATGAGATACGATGCCACCACGGGAATCTTCATTGTGCTGGAGGCAGTGAAGGCAATATCCGGCTCGACACTGATCTCCTGTTTGTTGTTGATTGCAAAGTGGATTTCCTGCCCCGCTTGAAGGTCAACCATGTAAAAGCCGATCAGCCCGTCGAAATCGGAGACGGTGACGATCTGTTTGAGTTGAATCGAAAGATTCTCGATGGTGGGCCTTGCCGCGGAATTGCGCGTAAAGGTCAGCGCGACCGAGCGGTTTGTCGGTGATTTTAAGGCGTCGCTGATGAGCAGGACTGCCCGGTCGATGTCGAGAGTCTGACCGGGTTGTCCGGGTAAAAGGTCGGGACCGCCGGGGACAGGTATAGGTGGGGCAGGTGGAAGGTCATAACGCGCCGCAATCTCGTTTTGCAGGTACTCCCTCAGGCGTTCCTCGGAAAGTTTCAGGCTGAGTGGGATGGTGACTTCGGGCGGATTTCGATTCCAGAGGTAGTTCCAAAGACCGCCCCAAAACGACCCGCCTCTGCGGCTGAGATCCGCCGCTGCGAGCATGGTTTCGATATCTGCCTCGAAACCCACCACATACGGGTTGATGTGTATGACAGCGTCATTGTAAAAAACCTCCACCGGTGAAGTGTAGACCTCCAGCAGTCTTTGAGACGCCTCGGCTGGAGACAGCCCGCCGACTGGAACCCCGGCAATGTTCATTCCGACCGGGTAGTTGTTGCGCTGACGGCTGTAACTGATCAGCGAGACAATGGCAAGCACGAGCGCGCCGGTTAGAAGGAGGATGGAAACACCCCGAAGGATGATATTGGTATTGCGATTTCTCATGGAGCCTCCAAAATACTGCTAAAAAGTATAACACGCTCGCATGGAGGTTGTGCTAGAATGTGCCTGCCATACGGCACCGGAACCGGATTCCGGGAATACCCTCCAAAGGATAATCCATGCTTCGTTCCTTGTTCATATATCTGTCCAAAGCTGCCTGGGCCCAACGCCTGATCACAGGCTGGGGCTTTGCCTGGCACACCGCTTCCCGTTTTGTGGCCGGCACCAAACTTGACGATGCCATGCGTACGGTCAGGGATTTGAATGCAAAGGGAATCAACGTCACACTCGATCACCTTGGCGAGCATACCAGCACCCCGGAAGAGGCTCAACAGGCCACCGACGATATTTTTGCCACGCTCGACGCCCTCGGAACCGATCCCGCCTCCCGCGCCAATGTCTCCATCAAGTTGACTCAGATCGGGCTTGGGCTCGACGAAAATCTCTGCGCGCAAAATCTTGAGCGCATCATTGCCCGCGCAAGGCAGAACAATACCTTCATCCGAATCGACATTGAAGATACCCCTTATACCGACAAAACCATCAGCCTGTACTACCTGATGCGGGAAAAAGGTTATACCAATGTGGGCGTGGCGGTGCAGTCCTATCTCTTCCGCGCCGAAGCGGACACCCGCCGCATGGCGCAGGGCGGCACACCCATACGGCTGGTGAAGGGCGCCTATAATGAGCCTCCCGATAAGGCGTTTCCCAGCAAGGCCGATGTGGACGCAAACTACGACCTTTTGACCAAGATTCTGATCGATGCTTCCCTGACGCATAAGACCACTCTATCGGCTGATGGGCGCTTTCCGGCCATCCCGGCTATCGCCACGCATGACGAAAAGCGCATTGCTTTTGCGAAACAATATGCTGAAAAAGCGGGGCTTCCCAAGGAGGGACTGGAATTCCAAATGCTTTACGGGATTCGCCGCGACCTGCAGGAGAGACTTGTAAAAGAGGGGTATCCCGTCCGTGTGTACGTGCCTTTTGGCACGCATTGGTATCCCTACTTTATGCGCCGGCTTGCGGAACGTCCGGCAAACATCTGGTTCTTTGTCAGCAATTTCTTCAGGGGATAGCCGGTTTCCATTCTCGAATCGATCGGGCGGCAGTTCTCGTGCGCGAGCGGCTGTCGCCTGTTTTTTTGCTTTTTCGTTTACAATCTTTCCCATGTCCCAACCTCTCGCCCTCGTCACTGGTGGAGCGCAACGGCTTGGCAAAGCCTTCGCGTTGACCCTTGCCAGCATGGGATACGACCTCGTCTTGCATTACCACAAATCGGAAGCGGCGGCGCAGCAAGCCAAAGCCGAACTCGAAGCGTGCGGTGTGAAAATCCACCTGCTCCGAGCTGACCTGACACAGCCCGACCAGATCCAACGATTATTCTCCGAACTTGATTTCATCCTTCATAATTCCTTATTCACACTCTTGGTAAACTCCGCCTCTCTCATGCCTGTCGGCGACCCACGTGACCTTGATTTGCAAGATTGGGACTCTGCTCTCGACTTGAATCTGCGCGCGCCGTTTTTGCTTGCCCAGCAAGCTGCCAAGCGCATGACGGGCGGCGGGCTGATTGTCAATATCAGCGACGTTGGCGCACAGAAGGCTTGGAGTCGTTACCCGTCCTATACCGTCAGCAAAGCAGGGCTGGAATCCCTGACCAAAGTGCTTGCCCGTTCGCTTGCACCGTCCATCCGCGTCAACGCGATTGCGCCTGGACTGGTTTTGCCGTCGGACGTGGTCACCCCGGAGCAATGGGATAAACTTGTCGAGAAACTTCCGCTCAAACGAGCCGCAACGCCGGACGAAATTACCTCCACCCTTGAATTTCTCATCAACAACAAATACGTTACCGGTCAAACCATTGTCGTGGACGGCGGCTATTCGCTGGTGCAGGTAAGCAGGTAGGCAAGTAAACACGAGCACTGATAACTGATGACTTCCAAAAGAACCCTCACTCTAGATATTCTCATCTCCCTTGCTCTTATTGCATCCATGCTTTACTATGCCGCGCGTTTTGTGGATTTCACCATCCCGCCGTTTGAAGACGCGGCCATGCTCATGCGCTACGCCCAGCACCTTGCAGACGGTCACGGTATTGTCTGGAACATTGGCGAGCCGCCTGTGGATGGTGCAACAGATTTCTTCTTTATGGTTGCCTCGGCTGCGCTCATCAAACTCGGCTTCACGGTGGGACAGGCTGTGCGCGGCATTGGCTTTGCCTCGCACCTGCTGACCGTCTTGTTGGTCTACTGGGCAAACCGACGCCTGCATAACGCGAACATTCCGCTTTCCTTTTTGAGCGGACTTTACCTTGCCGTTGGGACTGGACTCTCCTACGTCTCTGCCTACTTTGGGACTCCGTTCTTCGCCCTCGCCGCTGCCGTCACCTGGACTTTGGGGCTGATTCTGATTCGACAGGAGAATCCACGCTTTTGGTTGATTCTTGCCTTCGCCTTGAGCGGACTCGTCACCGGATTGATCCGTCCCGAAGGAGTCATCCTCGCCTCATTGATGTTGATTGCCATCCTCGTCATGCGTGGACTGAAAAACTCGGTCTCGATCATCGTCACCTTTGGCGCGGTCTTCCTTTTACTTGGCGGAGCCTACTTCCTCTGGCGCTGGGATTACTTCGGTTATCCACTCCCCAACCCGTTCTACAAAAAAGGCGGAAGTGGACTACACTGGGACTCATACAATAATTCGCTGTTGAACCTGTTGCGGTTGTGCATGCCGCTCGTCATCCCCTTCATTTTGGGACTTCGTTCACGCGCGACCGCCAAACAAACCCTTGCTTATCTCATTCCCATTCTCGGCTTTGCGATGACGTTCGTTTTGATCTCGGATGAGATGAACTATGGCGCGCGCTTTCAATACGCCCTCGTGCCGATTGCCTTGCTGTCATGGATTCCGCTTGTGCGAGGCGTTGATCGGGTAGGGTTGGATCGAGACCCGTCGAAGCAGGATCAACTGTCCGCCTGGGAAAAGGGAGTGTACACGGCCGCTTTGGTCGCGGTATCCGCTGGTTTGGTCTACTATTCCTGGTTCCAGAATTGCTTCCTCACGTCCTATCAGCAGAGTTGCGCACGTCCATACGAGAGTGATGGACGTTATGATATGGGAAAATTGCTGGCGGAATATCGCGGCAAGGGCTATGTGATTGCGACCACCGAGGCGGGACTGATCCCATATTATTCGGGCTGGGATGCGATCGATACCTGGGGTTTGAACGACCAATTTATCGCGCACAACGGAAGTTTGACGGCGGAATATCTCGACCGGTATAAGCCAGAGATTATCATGTTCCATGATTATTATTCGCCGCTTGTCCCGCCAAAGTTGACCGAAGCCAACCTTGCCCAGCGCTGGTTCAGTATGACGATTACCATGAAAGAGTACGCCGAGGCAAATGGATATATGCTTGCGGCGGTCTTCGGTGACAGTCCCTACGATACGCATTATTATTATGTTCGCCCGGATTTTGCGGACAGCAAACGGTTGATCCAGCAAATTTCGACGATGAAAAAATATTACTGGTTTGCCACAGGCAAGAAGTCTCTTAATTATGCGCAGTACGCGGAGCCGTAGAGAGGTAACTGATAGACAAGTAAACAGGTAAATTGGAGCTATGACGTATGAGTGAAACTTTAGAACTTGCAGAGAAATTAAAGACTGAAGGTGAAAAGTTCGCCCGTATCTTTTACGAGTTGACCGACGACCAGTGGCGGGCGGAAGTCTACACCGAAGGCGAGGTGTGGACAATCCGCAACGTGCTTTCGCATTTTGTCGCCTCCGAGCGCGGACTGGTCAAGCTGTTTAAGTCCATCCGTCAGGGCGGGGCGGGCGTAGCAGACGATTTCTCGATTGACCGCTATAATTCGTCGCAGCAGGAGAAAACCAAAGGCCTGACTCCCACTGAATTGCTCGAACAGTATAAGGAAGTCCGCGCCAGTTCGGTGGAGTGGGTTTCAGGACTGAAAGACGAAGAACTCGAAATCAAAGGTCGTCACCCCTTCCTCGGCGAAACCGTCCTGCGTGAGATGATAAAAATGCTATACCTGCACAACCAAATCCATTACCGCGATTTCAAAAAAGTAACGAGTAATAAGTAACGAGTGTCTCGTTCGCCTTTTATTCTTCATCCTTCATAATTCACCCTTCAAAAATTTGGAGTTTTCCATGTCCCTTCCTCCCTTCAAACTTGAACGCTATTTTGCCAAATATGAATTCAGCACCGAATTCCTGCTCTGTTCCTCTGATTGTGAAGCCATGTCCATCGCGGACTTGCTTGCCCTTGAACCAGGTGCGGCAGAGAAATTCCAAACTCTGTGGCTGGGATACACCGAATCACAGGGAAGTCCTACTTTGCGGAAGGAAATCTGCAATCTCTACACCACCATCCAGCCTGAGGATGTCCTTGTCCACACAGGCGCGGAGGAGGCGATTTACCTCTTTATGCACGCCATGCTCAAGGAGAACGACCACGTCATTGTCCATGCGCCGCATTACCAGTCGTTGAGCGAAGTGGCAAAGGGACTTGGTTGTCAGGTCAGCCCGTGGCTGGCGCGGGAGGAGAACGGTTGGGCGCTGGACCTGGACGAACTCCGCCACCTGATGCGACCGTCCACGAAGGCGATTGTGGTCAACACGCCGCACAACCCGACGGGTTATCTCATGCCCCGCGCGGACTTCGACGAACTGCACAAAATTGCGCGGGAGAAAAACCTTTTGCTCTTCTGCGATGAAGTCTATCGCGAGTCGGAATACGACCCCGCCGACCGTCTGCCCGCTGGCTGTGACTATGGCGAACATGCCGTCTCGCTGGGCGTGACCTCCAAAACCTATGGGCTGGCTGGTTTACGCATCGGCTGGATTGCCACGAAGAATAAGGATGTCTATCGAAAGATGGCGTCGCTCAAGGACTACACCACCATCTGCAACTCCGCTCCAAGTGAATTCCTCTCCGAAGTGGCGCTCCGCAATCGCCAAAAACTGATTGACCGCAACCTCGGTATTATTCAAAACAATCTCACCGTTGTGGACAGTCTCTTTAATCGTTACTCGTCACTTTTCACCTGGGTTCGTCCGAAGGCTGGTTCGATGGGGTTCCCCAAACTTCTCGAAGGCGACATCGAAAAATTCTGTGATGACCTTGTCAAGAAGTCGGGTGTTTTGCTTTTACCTGGCTCGTTATATGAGGACTTCCGCAACCACTTCCGCCTGGGGCTTGGCAGGAAGAATCTCCCGCAGGCAGTGGAGAGGTTGGAAGAATATTTGAAATCATAATATCCAGTTATTTTCGATTACAGGTTTGAACAAGTCCATGCCATTGATGAGATTTTTCAATAGGAGCAAAACATGTCAGATATTCGAATGAACAGGCTGGCAAACGTGCTGGTGAATTACTCAACCAAAGTAAAAGCGGGGGATTGGGTCCACGTCAATGCCAACTGGCAGGCGATTCCGCTGGTGAAAGAAGTGGTGGCTTATATTCTCAGGGCGGGTGGAAATCCAACCGTGACTTTGGAATCCGGCGACCTGAATGAGGTTTTTATGGCGCAGGCAGGGGAGGCGCAACTGCGCTGGACGCCGCCGCTCGATATGCACATGATCAAGAATGCAAATGTCTGGATCATTATCGAAGCGCCGGAAAACACGCGTGTCATGAGCAACATCGACCCATCGCGCCAGCAAACGCGCAACCTGGCTTACGAGAAATGGATGGAAACTTATTCGAAGCGTTCCGCTTCCGGGGAGTTGCGCTGGGTGATAACGAATTATCCATGTCAGGCGCTGGCTCAGGAAGCCGAAATGAGCCTGATCGGTTACGAGAATTTCATTTACCAGGCGACTTTTGCGGATCAGGTGGACCCCGTCCAATATTGGCGGAATATCCATGATGAGCAGGATCGGCTGGTATCCTGGCTGGCTGGCAAAAAGACAATTTCGATTCGCGGCCCACATGCGGACCTGATGCTTTCGGTCCTTGGACGAAGGTTTGTCAATTCGGACGGGGGTCGGAACATGCCCGGTGGTGAAATTTTCACCAGTCCTGTCGAGGAGTCGGTCAACGGTTGGGTTTATTTCAGTTACCCGGCCATCCACCAGGGGGTGGTGGTGGAAGGTGCGCGGTTGGAGTTCGAACATGGCAAAGTTGTAAATGCAAGCGCTGAAAAGAATGAGTCTTTCCTGCTCAAGATGCTCGATACGGATGGGGGTTCGCGCTTTCTAGGCAAATTGGGTATCGGCGCCAATTATGGCATCACCCGTTTTACAAAGAACATCCTATACGATGAAAAAATCGGCGGGACATTCCACCTGGCGCTGGGAAGCGGGTTTGGCGAAGCAGGCGGGCGGAATGAATCCAGCATCCACTGGGGACTGATTACCGATGCCGCCAAGGAGACCGAGATGCGCGCGGATGGCGAACTTTTCTACGAAGATGGCAGGTTTGCCGTTTAGACAGGACGGATTTGAGATGCCATTTGGAATATCCAAATGGCTGGAAAAGGACTAAAATAAACCCATGACTGACCAATCGCGTTACATCCTTGTTGTGGAAGACATCCCCAATATCCTCGAACTGGTCGATACCACCCTGAAATTCAAGGGCGGTTATCGAGTAGTCACGGCGCGTAACGGAGTCGAGGCCTTGGATGCCATTCAGAAGGAGCGTCCTGCTCTCGTCATTACCGATATTCTGATGCCTCAAATGGATGGGTTTAGCCTTGTTCATCGCCTGCGTTTGACGCCGGACACTCGCAATATTCCGGTTATTTTCCTTTCGGCTACTTACATTGCCCCGGAGGATAAATCGTTTGCGGTGCTGATTGGCGCAACCCGTTTTCTCGAGAAGCCAATCGACATCGAACAACTCATGGGGACGATTACCGAATTGTTGACCCAGGAAATCCCTCCGGCCTCAGAGCCTCTCAAGGAGATCGAGTTTTACGATGGTTACCGCAAACGCCTCAAGACAAAACTTGACCAGAAGAACAAACAGATTGCGCGTATCGAGCGTTTGCTGCCGACCATTTCCGACGAGGAGAAGCCCGCGTTTGCGGCTTCCCTTCTTACCTCTGTAAACGAGAGAGATGAAATTCAGCGTCAACTGGATCAAGTTAACGAACGTCTTCAGGAGACAAGCGCGGATCAGAAAAAAGACTGACCGACACAAGATGCAAAGCAGGGACAAGCCTCAAGCCTGTCCCTGCTTTTTGATTGGTTGCGCCCGTCCTGAGCGTCACTTGCGCCTGCGCGCAGTGCAGGTGAGTCGAAGGACGTTTTACTTCACCATAAACACGCTTCCTGCTCCGCGTCCGCCGACATCGGGGAAGTAGAACTCTGAAGCGGTCGGCGGGATGACTTTGAACGTGCCTGCGGTGCTGGCGCGTGCCAGGTAGGTATAGACGTAGGTTCCAGCGGGGAGGTAGTCTGTGGAGAGCGCCACTTTTTCATCGTGCAATTCGATGTGGTTGAAGTACCACCAGCCCCAGCCTTTGTCTTTGTAATCCTGCGCAGTGTACGAGGTCGGGACAACAGTATCGGTAGCGAGCGAAGCATCCAGCGCTTCCAAGCCTGCGGGCAATGGGTCTTCGACAACGAGGTAGTGCATCGATTCTGGCAACACCATCGTCAGCCGCACCTTGACCAGTTCTCCGCGCTTGATTTCGGTGATGGCTTTCTTCGGGTTGTCGAGGGTGAAATATTCCCGCGAAAGACTCATGCCCTGATCCAGCGGTTGGACTGTTTCGACAGGCAAGGTGGCATTGAGATAGGCAGTGTAGTACAGATTGCCCGTGCCGTTTCCACGCGAGAAGACGAGGGCGTTGACTTCGTCCGTCAGCAGGTCTTCGAGTTCAACTTGCAGCTTGACGGTGTCGTTCAAGTTGTCGGCGTTTGCCTGACCTTTCTGCAACATCTCATTGTTCAAACCGACGGCGTACTTGTAATCGGTCTCGAACTCCTTCTCCTCCACCAGCCAGTTAGTGAGGGCAATCAGCGACCAGGTGGTTTCCTGAGTCGAGTACCAGTGACCGCCGTCGCGGTGCGCCATCAGCCAGCGGACAGCGTTCGCCGTGATTGGATTCTGCGGGTCGATCTGCACGAAGGTATTCAACACAATCGCGGTGGAGCGGGTGTCTGTGTTCCAGTTCCAGTAGTCGCGGCTGGTCTCCTCCCAGTGCGCGCCCGAAGCGGAGAGAATTGCCGCAGACGCAAGGTCAGACATCAGCGTGGACTCGCGTCCGTCTCCAAGCATGTGCATTGCCTGTGCGAGGTAGGCTTTCCCAAATTGATCCAGCGAAGCGCGATGCTCGAAGATGAAGTTGACTTCTCCCGCGCCGAGTTGATTTGCGCGCGCCAAAACGTACAGCATGAAGGCGTGACGGTTGTACTTCCACGAAGGGTCGTTGCGGTTGAGGTCGGGCAGGTGGCTCTTCAAATAGGCGATGCCGTTATCCAGCACGCTTTGTGAAATTTCGTAGCCCGACTCTTTGGCTTCGATCAGACCATAGACCACATACGCCGTCATCTGCGAGTCGCTCTCGTCGCCGCCCCACCAACTCCAGCCGCCGTCATACAATTGGGTCGAATAGATTTTTTGCAGCGCAGCGCTGACTTGCGTATCGAGATCGGTCTGCAAGGGTGAGTCCATACCTGCGGCTTCGAGTGCGCGGGTCGTGATAACGTTGGGCAGGAAGCGCGAGACAGTTTGCTCCAGACAATAGTAGGGATATTGTTCAAGGTAGGTGAAGCTGGACTCCAGCGAGGTCGCCAGCGAAGGCGCAACTTCGATTGACAGGCTCGCATCTTCGAAATCGAACGAGGTGGGCAGTTGAATATTTTCGGTGACCGAATTGGCAGAGGAGATCATGCCCGACGTGCCGACCGTCTCGACAGCGGTGTAGCGCAGAACTGGGATTCCCTGCTCGGAGAGAGTCCCAACTGCGGGTTTGCTGGCGTCAGTATATTGACCGCTGGTTGCGGTGGCAGTCATGTCCACACGTTGGGCATCGCTTTGGACAGCCACATCCCAGGTGACATACGCCTGCTGTTTGCCCTTGACTTCGACGGTTTGCTTCGCGTCAGACTTGAGGTCCACGCCTTCGGCATCGAGCGAGACATTGACTTTGAGATTTTCCTCCGAGTTGTTGAAGATTGTCGCGCCGACGGTTGCCTGGTCGCCGACCACGAAGAAGCGCGGCGTTTGCAGTTGGACGAAGAGCGGCTTGGTGCTGACCACCTCATTCTTGGCTTGTCCAACACGGCTGTCCGCAGTGACGGCGCGCACGTCCGAGACCCAGGTGGTCAGGTTTTCAGGCATCTCCACTTTGACCTGTGCCTTGCCGTCTTCATCGGTGGTGAGGTCTGCCTTGAAGATTGCCGTGTCTTTGAAGTTTTGGCGCACGGTGATGACGCCCATGTCACCGCCGCCGCCGCCGCCCGCGGCGAGACCATCGGGCATGGTGGCGCGATAGTTTTCGTTGTAATCGTCGGCGCTGGAGACAATGCCCAACGCGGTAGACACGTTCAACGATTGGATGGAGTAGAAGCTATCCAGCATCGGCGGCGTGTTGGACGGCGCAAGCGCCAGCACGGCTTTATCTACCACTGCAATCGAAACATCCGCCGAGACGGGCTTGCCATCAACGCCCTTCGTCTCGATGGTGTATGTGACCTCATCGCCGGGACCCGTTAAATCCTTGTCCGCTGTGACCGAAACATCGAGAGTCTTCTGCTTGGTGTCGATATTGATCTTAGTCATTCCGATCTTGAAATCGGGCTTGCCCGTCTGCTCGGCGCCGCTGATGACGGTGACGGAGATGTAGGCAATCGGCGCCATCTCGTCGGTGATAGGCAATTTGTAAATGGTGCTGTTGCCTTCGAGTTGCACCACTTCCTGTTTGTAGATGTGACCGCGTTCGTAGGTAATGAGCGCATACACTTTTTCGGTGAACGGCTGGGCGATGAGGATTTCAGCCGTGTCGCCAGGCTCGTACATATCCTTGTCGGCGATCAGGCTGAAGGCGCGGTCGTTGGTCTGCCGCCATGCAATCTCGCCACTGCCCGCAACCCAGATGTAGGTCGAGGCTTGGTGCGTGTTCCCCTTTGAATCCTTGACCGTGACCAGGGCTTTGAAGACTCCGCCGTTGGGCGGGATGAACTCCACCTGCGCAATTCCGTCCGCGCTTGTGGTTGCTTCCTGTTTCCCTGCGGGGATTTCCTTCACCGACGTCACCCAGCGCAGTTGACCCTGCTTGTCCTTTTCCTGCACGCTGAACCACTGCCGCTCGACAAAATCCACCGTGACCTTTTGCCCTGCGACGGGATGGGAATCCCAATCGAGGACGACCAGGCTAAAGGACTGCGGTTTACCCTGCTTGCCGACGTATCCCTCCGAGCGGATGCCTACGTAGTATTCGCTTTGATGCACGACCACGTTAGTCCCACCGCTGACGGTATTGCCCGCCACGTCGGTCACGTTGGCGTAAAACCGCATCTGCTGACTGACCTTGTTTTCGCTTCCGCCAAAGGTTTGTTGCACGTCGAGATGACCATTTTGGTCGGTCACGCCTTTACCTTCGTCGACGGTGTTGTTGTTCGCGCCCTGGTTTGGCTCCCAGTACATGTCGCGGTCCCAGTCCATGAAGTTATACTGGCTATACTTGGAAGACGGTGTGAAATAGAAGTTGGAGGATTCGATAAACCAGTCTGTGTGCGCGTTCTTCAGGAGTCCGCCAGAGTAGTACTCGGCGTCCAGTCCGAAGTTGACCGATCCGCCCGCGAGGATGGCTTCCTTGTCGGGCGCGACGCTGACCTCGAATTCGGGCTTCTTGTATTCCGCGACGCTGAAACTGACCGACGAGATTGGTCCTTCGGACGGGTCGGCGCTGCGATAGGCGTAGATCGTGTAATAGCCCAGCGACACATCCTGTGACAGTTTCACCGTTCCGCTGAAACTCCCCTGCTCGTTGACCGGGACATCTTCCGCAAAAATCTTGTTACCCCACTGCTCTACCACCACATGCACCTGTTTCTGCGGCGGGAGGCTGTAATGCAGATCATCGTTCACGCGCAGGATGCCTTTGAAGAAAACCTCCTGATTCGGACGGTAGATGGGGCGGTCGGTGTACATGTAAGCGTACAAGTTTTCCATACCGCTGTAGTAATTTTGGTAAATGCCGAAATCGTAGGAGGAAACGTCACTACCCCAGTACAGAGCGGTGAAGGCGAAGTGACCATCACTTTCGGCAAGCGCGTAATTTGCCGCCTTGATGTCCTTGGCATATGCCAGTCCGTCCTTGTCCGTGACCGCCTTGCCGATTTGCTTGAACTTCTCGTCGAAGAACGTGACGTTTACATCCTTCTGCGGCGCGCCGCTTTCGAGGTCGGTCAACCAGGCGAGACCTTCCGTGGGTGTCGCCTTGAATGTCAGGTTATCCGTTGCGACGATGAAGACATAACCCTGATAGTAATTTGTTTCGTAGGTGAAGGGCTGTGCCTTCGAGCCGATGAAATAGAATCCTGTGTCGAGTGGCTTGCCGTCCTTCATCAGGTCGAGCCGTTCGCTCTTCAGGATATTCCTCTTTTTGCTTGCGCTAAAACTCCACTCGCGGATTGCCTTTGTGTTTGGCGCAAATGCTGTCATCGAAATCTCGCCAGAGGTCAGTCCGTAAAATTCTTTGGATGTGATCGGGTAAACGGAAACCGATGCTTCGTTGACGTTCAAATGCTCGAAGTAAACTTCCTGTGCTCCCTTGGCGCGATACACCAGCGGAGTCCACGGCAGGGCAAGGCGTGTATATGGAGAATAATCACCGTTGTAGAAGGTGTATGAATATTCGTCCTTGATGGTGTTGCCGTAGGGATCAGCCATTCCAGGCAGAATCCGCACTACATAGTTGGTGGCTGGCTCCAGCTCATGAATGGTTAATGAGTTTCCGTAGGAATCGTAATACCAATCCGACTCATCTGAAATCGCAGGGGAAATTTTCACCCTGCCCTTCAAACTGTCGAAGTCCATCGGTGAGGCGAAGTTGATCGTGATGTACCCCTGATATAAAGCATTGTCCGAGTTTGGCTCAGGGAAGACGCTTTTCACCGCAGGGAAAGTCACCGTGGAGAGCTGCACAGCCAGACCTTCCGCCAGTGTGCCGCCATCTTTTGCCGCTGCGCTGTTTGCGATTTTCCAATCGTAGAAGCTGGCGATCTTGAGCTTTTCCTTTGGCTCGATGGTCAGGGTTGTGGATTCATCATCCCAGGTAAATTTCAACGGCGTGGGTTGGCTCGTCTCGCGGTTGACGATGCTCGCGGCGTCTTCCACGCTTTGCTGATCCATCGGCTGGAGGAAGGTCACGATGAATGCCTGATCGAGACGAACGTTCTTCACTTCCTCGGTTGGATTTTGCGCCCCATCTTTCAACTCGAAATTATAGATGGCTGGAGCGCGGGTGCTGAATCGCCAACTGTAGGATTGGTCCAATGCGTTGCCGAGCGTGTCCTTGAGCCCTTTTTCCACGCTGACCTGATAACTGGTCCCGCTCAAGAGGATTTCATCTGGCTGAAAAACATACACCGACGAGTTGACCCATTCGCCCTTGCCTTTGACTTCGGGGTCGAACTTCAACGGCTGCGGAAGTTTGTCCTGCTCCTCGACTATGGTCAGCGGGACAACGGGATGGTTGAAGATGACCGTGATGCTGGTGTTCAAATCCACTTCGGGCGTGTCTGCGGCGGGGAAGACCTGCGCCACAGTGAGAGTCTCCAAAGTCTGGAATTCCAGCTTGATGGTGTCACCTGCGGAAACGCCGTCTTTGGATGTGGCTTCGGTGATGGTCGCCGTGTATGTTGTCCCAGGCTCGAGCGGGGAGTCTGGGATGAAGGTCAAGGTTCGGGCGTCGTCCCAGGTCAATTGACCAGAAACAGTCCCGCCATTCGCAAAGAGTGAGAACGAGCCGCCCGTTTTGTCCGCGTCCATGTCGCTGTCGAATTGAATCTGAATCGGCGCGGATTGCGAAGCATCCAGCCGTTCGCCTTCCGCTGGGACTTGGGCAACCACTCGCGGACCCGCTGGCTGCGGTTTGATCGAGGGAGTAGCAGCTTTGTTTTTGAGGAAAAGTCCAGCCGCAACGATGACCGCGACGACGATGACGCCAAGGATGCCGAGCGCGCCCAGAAGTTTTTTGTTTTCCATTTGACCTGCCTCCAAAAAAGAGAACCATTTGAGACCCTAAAGGTTTAAGAAACCTTTAGGGTCTTTCTATTGTAAGACGAATTTGGCGTTTGGAAAGTTCCTGTTTCAAAACAGCGGCTGGTAAAAAGGTCATGATTTTTTCCTTGCGCGAAATCTCAGAAATGGGTAAGATAGCGCCCATTAAGGTATTCCATAAGATGATGAAAATGATTCTGAATTGCATCTGTACACGGCGGGGTTTCTAACCACCGCCTCTAACCCAGAGAGTAACGGCTGTCTGCCGTAGACGGTGGGTCTGAACCCCGCAAATCGTAAAGTCGCCATGCGCGGCTGATTTGCATCCACCGTCTGCGCGTTGGGAATCTCCCAACTTGCAGACAGCCGTTTTGTTTATTTAATGCCTTTGCCGTGTCATGCTGAGCCGCTCTTTGGCGAAGCATCTCTGATGTAGATAAAAGAGACCCTCACCACACTGGCGCACGGCGCAAGTATCGCTACGCTCAGGGTGACACCTGCCAGGGAAAGAGTATATAAACCTAATTTAACTTTACAGGAGAGTCTAAAATGAAAGTCGCAAACAACGTCACAGAATTGATTGGCAACACCCCCCTCGTCCGCTTGAACCGCGTCACCGAAGGCGCGAAAGCTGAAGTGCTTGCCAAACTGGAATTCTACAACCCCGCGCATTCGGTCAAGGACCGCATTGGCGCGGCGATGATTGACGCTGGTGAAAAGGCGGGCTTGATCAAGAAGGATACAGTCATTGTGGAGCCGACCAGCGGCAACACGGGCATTGCGCTGGCGATGGTCGCCGCCTCGCGCGGGTACAAGCTGATCCTGACCATGCCTGAAACGATGAGCAAGGAACGCCGCATGTTATTGCGCGCCTACGGCGCGGAACTGGTGCTGACCCCAGGTCCCGATGGTATGGGCGGCGCGATCCGCAAAGCGGAGGAGATTGCCGCCTCCGACCCGAAGAAGTATTTCCTGCCGCAGCAGTTCAAGAACCCCGCCAATTCCGAAATCCACCGCAAGACGACCGCCGAGGAAATCTGGCGCGACACGGACGGCAAGGTTGATTTCCTTGTCTCAGGCATCGGCACGGGCGGAACGATCACGGGCGTTGGCGAAGTGATCAAGTCGCGTAAGCCATCGTTCAAGGTGGTTGCTGTTGAGCCTGACGCTTCTCCCGTTTTGTCTGGCGGCGCGAAGGGACCGCATCCCATTCAAGGCATTGGCGCGGGCTTTGTGCCTGACATTCTCAACACAAAGATTTACGATGAAATCATCCGTGTGAAAGCGGATGATGCCTTTGCCACCGCCCGCCGCATGGCGAAGGAGGAGGGGCTGCTGGTGGGGATTTCATCGGGCGCGGCGACCTGGGCTGCCTTGCAGGTTGCAAACCGCGCCGAGACCGCAGGCAAGATCATCGTGGTTATCATCCCGTCGTTCGGTGAGCGGTACTTGTCCACGGCTTTGTTTGCCGATCTGGCTGATTAACAAAAGAATTAACCACGGAGAACACAGAGTCCACGGAGATTTTTTGAGAATCTCTGTGTTCTCCGTGCTCTCTGTGGTGCAAGCGTTTTTGTAAAGCGAGAAAAAATGTTCAAGACCATTCGTGAAGATGTTCAATCTGTTCTAGACCGCGACCCTGCGGCTCGAAATGCTTTCGAAGTAGTGCTTTGCTACCCTGGCTTGCACGCGATTTGGGTTCATCGCCTGTCACACAAGTTGTGGAAGGTTGGCTTCAAGTTGATTGCCCGCTGGCTTTCGCAGACCGCCCGCAGCCTGACGGGAATCGAGATTCACCCAGGCGCGACCATCGGTCACAACTTTTTCATTGACCACGGCATGGGCGTGGTCATCGGCGAAACCGCGGAGGTGGGGAACAACGTCACGCTGTATCACGGCGTCACGCTCGGCGGCACAAGTTTGAACAAGGTAAAACGTCACCCGACCGTTGAAGACAATGTCGTTGTCGGTGCGGGAGCCAAAGTGCTGGGCGCAATCACCATCGGCGCGAACAGCCGCATTGGAGCAAATGCAGTGGTTGTCAAAGATACGCCACCCGAATCTGTGGTGGTCGGTGTGCCTGGACAGGTCGTCGTCCGTGAAGGGCGCAAGCACGTCCCCAACGAAAAAGCGGACCTCGAACATGGAAGTTTGCCCGACACAATTGGCGACACCCTGATCGCGTTGATCGCCCACGTGGACGCCCTCGAAAAGCGCGTCAACGGCGGACATTATGGTCCCGCATTGCATGTCCCCGAACGCGGCGTTTGGCACGGCAGTGATTTTGCGATTTGACCTGCTCAATCGGGGATAGTCCTCCGATTGTGAGAAATAATAAGAAGTTATCTCAAAAATGGTAAACTGGCGCTCAAACCCAAGTTGGGAGCGAGCGAATGGATCTTACAGACGAACAATGGACAGTGGTGGAGCCTTTGTTACC
>DAOUAS010000171.1:0-9007 GCA_034433295.1 Anaerolineales bacterium
ATGTCCCGCACGCCACAATCCATGCCGAGGGAGATCTTGTTCGCCAACGTAACGGCGGTTATTGGCACGCACCTCGGTCCGAATGGGGTGGGGTTCGCGGCGGTAAGGAAGTAGCCCCTTTTGTGTCATTCTGAGCGAAGCGAAGAATCTCCAACTCAATCTTAGAGACCCTTCGCTGTCGCTCAGGGTGACATGCCTTCCCTCATGATAAAATAGCCTTTATGCAACCTTCATTAGAAAAACTTAGAAAATTCTTTCGTCTCGAACATGAAAACAAATACGCAAATACCGCCATCATCGGCGGGCTTGCGATGATGCTCGATTTTTGGGAGGGCGAAGCCCGCGCCGACGGCGTTGCCGAGGAAGTGATTCAAGCCGTTGTGGCGCGCTTGCGTTCCTACGAGAAGCTCAGTCCCGAGGGACGGGCGGAGTCGCTCAAAGGCTTGTGGAAGCGCATCGGTGAGACCTACCCCGAAGCGGGGCAAAAGCCCAAAGTCCAGCAGAACCAGCCGCCCCGTCCACCCAGAGCGGAACAGCAGCCAGCCCAAAGCGTGGATTCGCCGTCCGCAGTTCCACAAGAAGAGAGACAAGTTCAGCGTGAGCAACAGCCGCCGAAGCCGCGTCCCGCTCCGCAGCCGCGTTCTGAAGCCGTGCCTGGCGCGAAGACCAGCCAGACGCCTGCCGCGTTGAACGCCGAGTTGACCGTCTTGCAGGGCGTGGGTCCGCGTCATGCCGAGACCTTGGCGCAGCTGGGGATGAAGACCCTCGGCGATATGCTGTATTATTTCCCGCGCCGCTACGAAGATTACAGCCAACTCAAGCCGATCAAGGCGCTGTTTTTCGGCGACGTGGTGACAGTGCTTGGCACAATTCAGAGCGTTCATTCGCGGCCTGTGCGCGGCGGAAAAATGACCATCATCGAGGTGGTTATCAGTGATACCACTGGCTCACTGCGGCTTTCGTATTTCAATCAGCCGTGGCTTACTAACCGTTTCAAGCAGGGTGACGCGATTGCGGTTTCGGGCAAGGTGGATCAGTACCTCGGACGCCTCGTGATGAACAGCCCCGATTGGGAGCCTGTGGAGGTGGAGAACCTGCACACGGCGCGGATTGTCCCGATCTATTCGCTGACCGAGAAGATCACGCAAAAATGGTTGCGCGGAATCATGAACCAGGTGGTGTCGCATTGGGCGCCCGCCGTGGTCGATGCCCTGCCCGAAAAGATCAAACTCGCGGCGCGGCTGGTCTCGCTCTCCGAAGCGTTGATGCAGGCGCATTTCCCCGTCTCGCAAGACAGGCTCAAAGCGGCGCGGGAGAGACTGGCTTTCGATGAGATTTTCTACCTGCAAATGGGAGTGCTGCGCCAGAAGCGGGATTGGAAATCTGTCGAGGGGCGTCGCTTTGCGATTCCGCTCGAACAACTGGAGGCGCAGGTTGCGGCTTTGCCTTTCACCCTGACCTCGGCTCAGAGAAAATCGCTCGACGAAATTTGCGCCGACCTCGATTCTGGCAAGCCGATGAATCGACTCGTGCAGGGCGATGTGGGTTCTGGTAAAACCGTAGTTGCGGCTTTAGCCGCTTCGATTGTCGTCAATGCTGGGGCGCAAGCCGCGATCATGGCTCCCACTTCGATTTTGGCGGAACAACATTTCCGCAACTTCACCAAACTGCTGGTTGTCGAAGGCGGCTTGCAGGAAAATGAAATTCGTTTGCTGGTGAGTTCCACTCCTGACATCCGCAAGGAGGAAATTCGTCAGGGGCTGGCAGATGGCTCGGTGAAGGTGGTCATAGGCACGCATGCGGTCATCGAACCCGATGTTTTGTTCAAGGATTTGCAGTTCATCGTCATCGACGAACAGCACCGCTTTGGCGTCGAACAACGCAAGGAACTCCGCAGCAAGGGGACAAATCCGCACCTGCTGGTGATGACCGCCACGCCCATTCCGCGTTCGCTGGCGTTGACCGTCTTCGGCGACCTCGATATTTCTGTCATCGACGAGATGCCCGTCGGGCGACAGCCTGTCAGCACGCATGTCCTCCGTCCGCAGGAACGCGAGCGCGCCTTCACGCTGATTCGTGGTCAAATCCGCGATGGCAGACAGGCGTTCATCGTCTATCCGTTGATCGACGAAAGCGAGAAGATCGAAGCCCGCGCCGCTGTGGATGACTTCGAGGTTTTGTCGAAGGAAATTTTCCCCAAGCTCAAGCTGGGTCTGCTTCACGGACGGATGAAGCCCGCTGAAAAAGACGAGGTGATGGCGAAGTTCCGCGACAAGGAATACGACATCCTCGTCTCGACGACGGTGGTGGAAGTGGGTGTGGATGTTCCGAACTCGACGGTGATGCTCATCGAAGGGGCTGACCGCTTCGGGCTGGCTCAGCTCCATCAACTGCGTGGACGGGTGGGACGCGGAGCCGAGCAGTCGTACTGCCTGCTGATTCCGACTCACGAAGACGCCGCCGAGAACGAACGCCTGCAAGCCATGTCACAAACCAACAGCGGCTTCGAGCTTGCCGACCTCGATCTCAAGACGCGCGGTCCAGGTGAATTTTTGGGCACACGTCAGGCTGGCTTTGCCACCACGTTGAAGATGGCAAGCATCACCGATGTTGCGCTCATAGAGAAGGCACGCACACAGGCGCAAGCTTTGTTCGAGCGCGACCCCTATTTGCAAATGCCTGAGCATTCCCTGCTGGCGGAAGCCTTTGAAAGATTTTGGGGTACGACGGGCAAAGGGGATGTAAGTTAAATTAAAATTTGTCATTGCGAACAGTTCTTTCGCGAAGCAATCTCCGATACTATAGTGAGATTGCTTCGTCGGGGAAATCGCCCTCCTCGCAATGACGGCATTGGAGAATCATGGTTCGAGCATTATTTCCCGGCACGTTTGACCCGATCCACCTCGGTCACATCGACATTGCAACCCGCGCCTCGCGCCTTTTCGATGAAGTGGTCATGGCTGTGTACGACAAGCCGTTGAAGAATTTGCTGTTTTCCCCCGACGAGCGCATCTCACTGGTGCGCGAGGCGTTCAAAGATAACCCGAAAATCAAAGTCACAGGTTACAGCGGGTTGACGGTTGATTTTGCCCACAAGATCGATGCTAATGTCGTTGTGCGCGGCTTGCGCGTGTTTTCCGATTTTGAGTTCGAGTTCCGCATGGCGCTGGCAAACCAGCGTCTTGCCGACGACATCGAGACGATTGCGCTCATCACCGCCGAACAGCACACGTTTCTGTCCTCGTCCACCGTGCGCGAGATCGCCATGCTCAAAGGTGACGTTTCCAGCATGGTCCCGCCGCATGTCAAAGCCGCTTTACATGCAAAAGTAATTAATATGGGAGAGCAATCCCTGCCGAATGCCCTGCGTGATTAATTTGTGCTAGAATTGGAAATAAATCCCTACCTGCGAGAATCCTATGGACATTCTGCAACTTATTGACCGATTGGAAGAACTCTTCAACGACGCGAAGGCGGTTCCCTTCACGCATAACGTTGTTGTGGATGAAGACCGCATGTTGGAACTCATCGACCAGATGCGCATTGCCATTCCCGAAGAGGTGAAGAAAGCGCAGCAGGTGATGGCTCAGCGCGACCGCGTGATGGCGCAGGCGCAGGAGGAAGCCAACCGCACCCTGCAACTCTCGCGTGACAAAGCCGAGCAGTTGATTGACAGGGACATCATCGTGCAGGAGGCGCAGCGCAGGGCGGATCAAATCCTCAGCCAGGCGCGCGCCGACGCCGAAGCCACCCGCACCGATGCGGACAACTATGTCCTCGATACGCTGATGAAATTGCAGGAGCAAATCGAGAAAGTGGGCAACCAAGTCAATAACGGCGTGCATATGATGCAGGAAGAGCAGATGCGGAAAGGCTCCGGGGGAACTGAAAAGGAAATCCAATAAAAGCCAACATCCCCGTCCTCGATGGGGATGTTTATTCAACGCCAAAACACCGTCAAACAACAACCCATACCGCTTATGTCTCCCAACTGGTCAACTTCGACAAAATATATCGCCGTTGTTCTGGCGTTTTCAGCAGTTCTTGCCTTCATGTATCTTGCCCGTCCGTTGATCGGTCCCCTGGTCATTTCCGCCCTTCTGGCATTTGTCCTCAATCCGCTGGTCGAAAGGCTTGCCGCTTACAAAAGGCTGCGGCGTGATACAGCGGTGCTGATCGTTTACTTGATTTTCCTTGCCTTGTTGATTGCCGTACCTTCGGTTGTCGCGCCGCTCGCCATCAACCAGGTCTTGAGCCTTTCGATAGACCTGCTGGCTGTTGATCAACAAATCGAGACGTTTCTAAGCGAGCCGCTATTGATTGGCGGATTGTCCTTGTCGCCTTCAACCCAGATTACGCAAGCCATCAACCAATTTTTACAGGATTTCATTAGTCAGGCTTCCACGGGAGCCTTCAACTTGCTGGGCGCAATCAGTTCGAACCTGGCATGGTTGCTCGTGATTCTGGTTTCCACGTTCCACTTTCTCAAGGATAATGCCAAATTGTTTGACTGGGTGGTCGACCAGTTTCCGCAGGCGTACCAGGGAGATGCCCGAAAATTCCTTGCAGAAATGGGACGTATCTGGGGTGTCTTCCTGCGCGGACAAATAATTTTGGTAACCTTGATTACCTTCTTCACTTCGGTGGGCATGGCTGCAGTGGGCTTGCGCGGCGCAGTTGGTTTCGGAATTCTGGCGGGCATTCTCGATCTCATCCCCTCGGTGGGTCCGCTTGTAGCAGGGATAATCGCAGGACTTGTTGCCTTGATCTTCGGGTCATCTTATTTGGATATTTCGAATATTCTTTTTTCCGTAATCGTTGTCGCAATCTTTTTTTTCATCCAGCAAGTTGAGAATATTTGGTGGCGTCCGCACATCATGGGATATCACTTGCGCCTGCACCCCGGAGTGGTTTTCGTGGGCGTGATTGGCGCGTTGGCGTTATCTGGCGTTTTGAGCGCATTGGTCATCATTCCTTTAATGGCTTCGATCTCCGTGCTATGGGGTTACATCAAAGCCAAACTGCGCGGCGAAAACCCATGGGAAGAAGATTCCCCGCTTGATGAAGAGAAATCTGAACCATAAACAGACAACATAGACGTGCTGCGCTCTTTTACGCGCCTCTTCTTTGGACCTCAATCCTGTTTGCCGATTCCCAAACCTTTGCCAATCTGACGAAGAAACCCAACCCCAAAAGCAGCAATCCAATTCCGATGACCTTCATGGATGTGTTGAAGGCGTCCGCATAATTGACTCCGCCCCAGGTGTGGGTGAAACCCATGGTGTATTGGATGGTCAGCGTGAACAAGCCAACGGCAATTGCCGCCGCGCCGCCCGATTTTTTGCCCTCGCCGGCCTTGGCTTTCGTGAAGTCCACGCCCTGCCAGATGGGGGGAATCTTGAAGAGCAGGAAAACGATGAGAGTGAAGAGTGTGGTGTAAACCACCGCGTCCACAGGCATGGATTTGCCGCGTAACATGCGCGATATGTAGATGTGGAATCCGCCGACGAGGACGCCCGCAACCAGGGCTTGCAGACTCATCTTGTATGAGTCGGGCAGTCCGCGCGCGAGTTTGACCGTTGCCCAAATTCCCCAAACGCCGATGGCGATTCCCGTCAGCACGAAGAGAATGTACAGCCATTGGAAGGGGGCAAGCGCTTTCATTGAGTCATATTTGGCGGGGGCGAGCGCGGCACAGGTTGTGCCGATTCCGCCGAGGAGGGTGAATCCGCCCGTGAGCGCCATCAGGACGATGCCGATGAAACGAAGAAGTTTTGCAGGGAAACCATTGGAAGACATGAGGGATTCCTTTGAGTCAAAATAAAAATATGAGCGAGAATCAGGTTATTGGAACAGAATCAAATTTCAGCGGGGACGCGCAGCGCGGCCCGGGACTTGGTCAGGTTGTTGAGTAGAATCAAGCCGATGGTGCTGGTCATGCCGATGGTGATTCCTCCAATCCAGATTGCCTGTGGAGAGATGTTGTCGTTGAGGAATCCGCCGATGAGCGGGGCGAGTGTACGTGCCAGTCCCCAGCCAAACCAGTAGATCGACATGTACCTGCCGCGCATGTCGGCGGGGGCGATGTCTGCCACGTATTGGCTGGCGGTGGGGGCGATGGTCAGTTCCCCGAAGGTGAGGATGACCATGCTGAGCCAGAAGCCCCAGAAACTTGTCATCAGCGCCACGCTGCCCACACCGAGGGCATAGATGAACATGCCCACTGCCATGACAGGCAGGGTTTTATAGCGACGCGTGACGGATGTAACAGAATACTGGACGAAGACGCACATCAGGGCATTGGTGGTGGGAATCCAGCCGTATATGGCTTCAGGGATGCCGAAGTTGGTCTTGGCATAGATGGGCATAAGAATCCATAGCATGATTGGTCCGGTGAGACCGATTGCCACAAGCCCAACGAATGCAAGGTAGGCTTTATCCCGTAACATACGCACGATGTCTGTCATAAGCCCTTGTATGAACGAAGGCTGGTCTGTTATTTGGGTTGCCTTTTCCACATCCGTGGCTGTGCCGAGGGTTTCATAGGCGAGGAAGACAAGCATCAGACTGTAGATGACGAAACCAGATCCCGCGCCGATGAATGCCAGGTTGTAGTCCCTGCCTGCAAGGAACCCGCCCACTGCCGGACCGATGCCAAAGGCGGCATTGTTGGCAATGCGGTTAATGGCATAGGCGTCGGTGCGCTTTTCGGAGGGGATCATATCTGCGAGCATGGCATCCGCGCCCACCTGATAGAGCGGATTTGACAAGCCGATGAAGACCATCAACATTGCAAACTGTGAATAGGTTTCGGCGCCCATCATGAAGAAATAAGCAATTCCATTGAGCGCAAGGCTGAAAATCATGATAATTTTGCGCCCGATTTTGTCTGCAAGAAAACCCGCGATAAGAGAGGCGAAGAGTCCCGTGCCGGCGTTGATGGAGATCAGCGTAGCAACGGTGCTGAGAGGCAGGTCGAGTTTTCCGCTGGCGTAGATCAGCATAAAAGGCCAGATCATGCTTCCGCCTGCGGTGCTTATGATAATGCCGACAATCATCAACCAGTACTGGCGCGGATATTCGTTGAAGAGGTGTTTGAGTTTGGTCATGGGAGCAGAAAAGAGGGAATAGTGGATGGTGTATGGTGAATAGGGATGGCGAGTCTAACATAAAACATGGTTTTGCCGAGATGCGGTTCTGAATTCCGCCAATTTGCCCGGATTCGTGAAGTTTGGCGGATAAGATTAAGCGTAAGTTCCATTGGGGAAACACACGCGGGGGGTAAAATTATCGAAGATTGCTCCCCCAACCTTTTATTCAGGAGACGACAAATGAAGAATTCTGTCAGGCAATTGTGTGAAGCTCCAGCCGGGCAAGCCGAAATCTTACAGGGTAACATGGCTTTTGCCACGGGTTGTGTGCGTGGCGGTATCCACGCGGCGGACGGTTATCCGGGCACGCCAAGCTCCGAAGTCATCGATAAGGGGTTGGCGAACGTGCAGGATATGATCAAAGTCGGCTGGTCGGTTAACGAGGCGGTGGCATCAGCTGTGGGACACGGTCACTCGATGGCGGGACGCGATTGCGTTGTCACCATGAAAATCCCCGGTCTCTTTCAGGCTGGCGACATCTTTACCAGCGGCGCATTATTCGTGCTGGAGCGCGGCGCGCTGGTTTATTACATCGCCAGCGATTTCACACCCAGTTCCACTCAACACACGATTGACCCGCGCTATTTTTTCAAGAGTTGTTTCGTGCCGGTCTTCGAGCCGCGCAACCACCAGGAGATGCACGAGTCCGCCGCCCTCGCCGCTGAAATCTCCCGCGCCTACAGAACCCAGGTGGTGGTGATGCCTAACGGCAATCTGTGTCACAGCGAAGGGTTGATTCACTTGATGCCGCTTCAAAAACGCGAGCCGGTGCAGATGCCGGAAAGCCTCAAATCCTTCAACGTGCTGCCCAATGTGGCGCGGAAAAATTACGACGTGGTCATGACGGAGCGGATGCCCGCGTTGATGAAAATGGTGGAGGAAAGCCCGCTCAACAAATGGGAAAAGGGGTCGGGCAAGGTTGGCGTGATTACCTACGGGATTGGCGATATGTACGTGCGCGAAGTGAAGGAATCCCTCGGCGCGGACATTGATATCCTTTCGCTGGCGTTTACCAATCCGCTGCCGATGAAGTTGATCCGCGATTTCTGCGACTCGATCCACGGGCAGATTTTTGTCATCGAAGACGGCTATCGCTACTTGCAGGAAGTCGTCGAGAACATGGGCTTCAAGGTGGATGGAAAGGAACCGTTCAGCAAGCTGACCGAATGGAGCCCGGCGCTGGTCGCTGAAAAGTTGGGCTTGATGCGCCACGAGCAGGCATTGAATGCCGTTCCGATTCCCCGTCCGCCGGTGATTTGCGCCGGCTGTCCCTACCGCCTGTTTGCGGAGGAAATTGCCCTGCAGAAAAAGAAAAAGGCGGTTGACGTTGTCTTTGGCGACATCGGCTGCAATACCCTGCTGTATTTCATGAACGCGCTCGATACCGGCCTGGCGATGGGCGCTAGTGAAGCCGAGCGCATCGGCTATGTGATGTCCCGCCCGGAACAGGCTGGACGCTGCATCAGTCTCATTGGCGACGGCACCGAATGTCACAGCGGGCTCGACGCTACCCGTAACGCCATCTACCGCAACGTGCCGGGCGTGAAGGTGATCCTGGATAATTCGTGGACCGCCATGACCGGCGGACAATCCTCGCCGACCTCGCCCGAAAACCTGGCTGGCGAAAAAATCCGCTTCGACCTGCCCGAAACGCTCAAGGCGCACGGCGCAAAGGTCGTGACTGTCGGCGCTTACGACAAGAAGAATGTGCGCAAGACTTTGAAGTCTGCCCTGGCGGCTGCGGCGAACGGCGTTTTCACCACCATTGTGGTCAATGACGGGGTTTGCGTACAGAAAGTCCCAGCCAGCAGCCAGCGGGTGTACGTCGAGCCTGAAGCCTGCAAGAAGTGCAACGT
>DAOUAS010000172.1:0-10746 GCA_034433295.1 Anaerolineales bacterium
AAGCTGGCGTTGCTCGCACAAGAACGTCTAAAAACAGGCTACTGGCTTGCTTGAAAAACGCTGACCTTTCTTGGAAATGACACAGATGACTTTATTTAATCAAACATCAATAATTCCAGAACTGCGGAAGGTGTTCCCTGTATGTTTTCAGGTAATCATCCAAAACAAGCCTTGCTGAATCGAGATCGCGGATGACGGGATCGAGCAAAAGGCATTGCAACGCTTTTTCATAACTTCCTTCGATTGCGGCGTCGATCCCCAACTGCGCGGACATTAACTCGCGGCGGCAAAGTTCGGCAATGGGTTCGGGTAATACGCCCACATGCACGGGATGAATCCCCGCTCCATCCACCATGACGGGCGTTTCAACGATTGCATTGAGAGGCAGATTGGAGATTTGCCCTGTATTCGGCAGGTTCGCGGCAAGGTGGTAATGGTTTCCCGCGCAGGCAATGTTCTCGATCATTTCCAGCGCGCCTTCCGAATCGGCGTCCAGTAAACCATCAGTTGACATGTTTCCATTTGAAATTTCATTCAATCGGTCCAGACTGAAATCGCGTAAGCCGGCCATCATCTCCCAATCATACAGGCGGATGTTGAACCGCTCCCAGGGTTTGGTGATTGAGTCGCTCATCCAGGGAAGGTACTCGCAGAGGTGTGTGTCTCCGGGGACGGGGAACAGGCCCAAGTCCTGGAAGATGCGGCGGGTAAGCGGCTCGAACTTTTCATCCAATGCAAAGAAACGTTTCCTCAAAAGCGGATACAAATCTTCGCCCGTTCGCTTATCGTGGATGGATACGATCCAGGTGAAGTGATTGGTTCCGGCGGCGCGGATATCAACCAGCGGAACGATTTGATGCACAACCATCTGTTGCAGCGGATATTGCATCGCGTCGGCGTGCATGCCTTCCAGCCCGTCGGGGACTTCGATGCCGAGGTCTTTTGCCAGCGCCACGCCCACCATGCCGTAGCCGGCGTAGATTTGATGGCACAATCCAACAACTTTGATTTTGCTGTGACGATTGACTGCGTCGCAAATCCGCACCATGGGATTGGTAAAGTTGATGAACCAGGCATCGGGACAGGCCTGTTCCATGTCACGCAGGATTTCCATCAATGGTTTGACGTTGCGTGCCGCGTGGATGAAACCGCCGGGGCCGCTGTTTTCAGCGTAAGGCTGATGTACGCCATATTTCAGGGTGATTTCGTAATCCGATTTCCACAATTCTTCGCGTGGACCAACCTCAATGGCTGAAACGACAAAATCCGCGCCGTCAAGAGCTTCCTTGTGACTTGCAGAGGCGCTGATCGTGAAGCCCGCATCCCATTCCCTGTTGAGCCGGTTCGCAAGGCGATGAGCGATATCAAGGCTTTGCGTGTTACGATCCACCAGCGCGAGGCGCGAACCGCGCAGTTTCTTCGAGCGCATGAGAGCCGCAAGAGTGTTCTCTCCGAAAGATGCGCTCCCTGCGCCGATGACTGTGATCTTTGACATGTTAATCTCCTTTGGATGGCGTTTTATTTTTTCTGCAGATGCTTATCGAAAAATCCAATGACCCTGTTTTCGTATTTCTGTGGATCGTGACCCTGCATCCCCAGGTGCGGCACTCCATCTTCCACCCATAATTCTTTTGGTTCACCTGCCGCGTTGAAGAGGCGATGGGGCGAGTTCATGACAATTGCCGAGCCTTCCCATCCATCGATGACCAACACCGCTCGCGGACTGATCTTCCCGATCTCATCCACGGGACGCACCTGATCCAAATCGAATCCGCTTTGCTGTTCAGCGAAGAATGGAACAAAAGGCTGCATGATTCTGATGGGTGTATTCAAGCGGACAACATCTTCCAGCGATGGAAAAGAACTGTCGCTGACCACGGCTTCGATTTCCAGGTGTTTTGCCGCCGTCAGGATCATGGTTGCCCCGCCCATTGATCCGCCCCATGCGCCGATATGCTTCGCGCCGGGTTGACTTAATGCATAGTCCAGCGCGGCTTCGGCATCGTACTGCTCATAATACCCCAGTGAACAGGTCTCACCACCGCTTGCGCCATGCGCGCGCGCATCCCAAGCCAAAACGCCGTAACCGTTTTGGGCAAGCATCACATAAATCTCTTCGGGACGCGCTCCGCCATATCCGTGCGCAACCAGTATCACCGCGCCGTTTTGGGGCGGCGTATACCAGGCGGACAGGTTGATCCCGTCCAGGGTTTTCAACTTGATTTCTTTATACGGGATCCCATTTTCCACGAGCCGCGCGCCGGCGGGAATATTGCGCGGCGGGTGACGGTGAATTTGCGCCCATCGGTTGCTGGTGTAAAGGATAAGAATGAAAAACGTCGATGCCAGCGATAACACCGTCATCGCGGATAGGTTGAGCCAGTAACGCAGTCGGGATGGTTGGCGTTTCGTCATTCCAATACAAAATTATCGATCAGTCTTGTCTTGCCGATCAGCACCGCCATCGAGAGCAGGGGCTTGCCTTGAATCACTTCCAATTCTTCGAGGGTATCATAATCGGCGCAGGAAACGTACTGCGGATTCGCTCTTGGCTCGGCGGCAAGGATTTCCTTCATTGTGGTCCGCAGTTTTTCCGCATTCCGCTCGCCGCCCTCGTAGGAAGATTTGGCGGCGTTCAACGCCCGGAATAAAACCGTCGCTGCCCGCCTGTCATCCCCTTCCAGGTATTGGTTGCGGCTCGAC
The DNA here is from genome assembly GCA_034433295.1 of Anaerolineales bacterium. Lineage (GTDB taxonomy): Bacteria > Chloroflexota > Anaerolineae > Anaerolineales > Villigracilaceae > Villigracilis. The sequence goes on from DAOUAS010000172.1 coordinate 2,704, forward strand.
ATGGCCAGCCCATCGGTTTCCCGCACTGTCGGGCAGACGACCATCTCGATGGGGAAGTTCAAGTCCCGCACCATTCGGCGGACGACCGCCGCCTGCTGGGCATCCTTCTGCCCGAAGTACGCCTTGTGCGGCTGGACTGCGTTGAACAACTTCGCCACGATGGTGGTCACACCCTTGAAGTGATTGGGACGCATTGCCCCTTCGAGTGAACGGGTGAGCGTATCCACCTCGACCCAGGTCTGGTAGCCGGGCGGATACATGACTTCAGGCGTTGGATTCCAGACCAGGTCCACCCCGAGGGGGTCAATCAACTTCAGGTCGCGTTCCAAGTCACGCGGGTACTTGGATAAATCCTCGTTCGCTCCAAACTGGGTCGGATTGACGAAGATGCTGACCGCCACCCGGTCACATTCCTGCCGTGCGCGACGGATGAGGGAAAGATGCCCCTCGTGCAGGTATCCCATTGTCGGGACGAGACCAATCGTCCCATCGAGCAGGCGACGGGCATCTTTCAATTCCTCCAGACTATCAACAATCATCATTTTATTCTCCTGCAAGAGCCCCGTCAGGGATGACGTTGGCCTTGGAAATGTCCCTGATGGGGGAAAGGTGTTTGCGCCATAGGTGACTCAGCGCTTGACAGTCGCTTGGTGTTGCACAAAGCATTGACAGGGCGCTTGGTTTGCGTCTGCCGGATGCTTTTTAAATTATACCGTGAGGTCCTTGTGTTAATGCGTTATTCTTGTGGAATCAGAATGTTCGTCGACGTTGATGGAATTGTCCTGTTCTGCAGCAAGGCATTGCTTGAGTTCTGCGATAAACTCAGGCTTTTTTACTCATGTGTTTCCTGCTCACTATGATATCCTCCATTTTGCGTCCACAGCAGGGGGCATTTTAATTTTGATAAAAAGGTGCGCCTCTGTTTTGGATGAACAAGGTAATACTTGTCTTGACACAATCGCGCAAGTTGTGTATATTTGGGCTATCCCACCCCCTGGGGGGGGGGAGTAAAAGGCAGATTTTGAAGAATGGAAAGAGGCTGAAATGCAAAGCGACAGCGATACTGTGCTGCGAAGGCTGAAAACAGTCGAGGGACACTTGAAAGGCGTGATCCGTATGGTGGAGGAGGACGCCTACTGCATCGATGTCATCCGCCAGATTCAGGCAATCGAAGCCGCGCTCAACAAGGTGAGTTCCAGAATCCTCGAAGACCATTTGAATTCGTGCGTCATCACCGCCATTCAAGGCAGCGACAAAAAGGAACGCGAGCGCGTTTTGAAGGAGATCACCGAAGTGTTCGAGATGTCTGCGAAAGTGTGATTTACGTCCTGAGTAAAGTCGAAGGACGATCACAAAATGCGCTTCGACTTCACTCAGCGCGAAAAATATAACTCAAGGAGAATCCCCCATGACCACAGTTGTTTATTCCGTTCCCGCCATTTCCTGCGGACATTGCACCCGCGCCATCGAGACCGAAGTGGGCGAATTGAAAGGCGTGCAGTCGGTGAAGGCGGCAATCGATACGAAGAAAGTGGAAATCACCTTCGACGCGCCTGCCACCGAGGAGACCATCAAGTCCCTGCTGGCGGAGATCAATTATCCCGCCGAGAGATTGCTTGCCATATAATTTAAGGCTGTAAAAATATGACAGTTGACCCCGTTTGTGAAATGAAGGTGAATGAGGCTGTCGCGCTTCATTCCATGCATGAGGGCAAGATATATTATTTTTGCTCTGTTTTGTGTAAAGCAATATTTGAACGGGACCCCGGGAAATATGTTCTTCGGCAAAGCGACGAGACGAGAAACGAAGAATAGATTTTTCACAGGACTTTAATATGAGTGATACCAAACAATTAACGTTACCCATTACCGGTATGACTTGCGCGAACTGTGTCGCCACGGTGGAGCGCAATTTGAAGAAGATGGACGGCGTGCAGGGCGCAGTGGTGAATCTTTCATCGGAACGCGCCACAGTGGATTTTGACGCTTCCAAGATTCAACTTCTCGATGTGATTGCCCGCGTCAACCGCGCAGGCTACGGCGTCGCCAGCGGTGAAGCGGACCTGGCCATCAAACGTCTCGCCGACGACAACGATGCCCGCCGCCTCGAAAAGTCGCTGACAAAACTCGAAGGCGTGCTCGAAGCCCAGGTGACATTCACCACCGAAAAGGCAAGAGTCAAATATGTTCCCACCATCATCACACAGGCTGAGTTGCGCCGCGCGGTGGCATCCGCCGGATTCGAGGCGATGGAACTCGGCGGCGAAGCCGAGGACGCCGAAGCAAAAGCGCGGGAACACGAGACCAACGAGCAACGCCGGCTGCTGGTCGTCGGCTTGATTTTCACCGTGCCGCTGTTCGTGTTGTCCATGAGTCGGGATTTCAATTTGCTGCCCGCCTTCTTTTATACAGGCAACGCAATGGAAGGAATGCGCGAAGCCCAACCGTGGTTCAGTTGGCTGATGCTCACGCTTGCCCTGCCTGTTCAATTCTATGTCGCATGGCAGTATTATGTCGGCGCGTTCAAGGCCCTGCGCAACAAATCCGCAAACATGGATGTGCTGATCGTAATGGGCTCCTCCGCCGCGTTTTTCTATTCCCTGCCGATCACCTTCGGCTGGTTGACGGGGCACGTCTACTACGAGACGGCGGCGGTTATCATCACCTTGATCAAACTTGGCAAATTTCTGGAAGCCCGCGCCAAAGGACGAACCTCCGAAGCGATCAAGAAGCTGATGGGTTTGCGCGCCAAGACAGCCCGTGTTGTCCGCGACGGCGTCGAGACCGAAGTCCCCGTGGATGATGTCCGCGTTGGCGATGTGGTGCTGGTCAAGCCCGGAGAGAAAATCCCTGTGGACGGCGTGGTGGTTGAAGGACGCAGCGCGATTGACGAATCCATGCTGACGGGCGAGTCGCTCCCTGTCGAGAAGAAGCCCGGCGACCCGGTCATCGGCGCGACGCTCAACAAACTTGGTCTGCTCAAGTTCGAGGCGACCAAGGTTGGCAAGGAAACCGCGCTGGCGCAAATCATCAAACTGGTCGAGGACGCGCAAGGCAGCAAAGCCCCGATTCAAAAACTGGCAGACCAGGTCTCGGCGACTTTCGTTCCGATTGTCATTGTCATTGCCGCGCTGACTTTTGCGGGCTGGTATTTCTTCGGTCCGCCGCTCGCCATCAACGCGGACATTGACAATTTCACCCGCGCCCTCATCAACATGGTGGCGGTGCTGGTGATCGCCTGTCCCTGCGCGATGGGTCTTGCCACGCCGACGGCGGTCATGGTCGGCACGGGCAAAGGCGCCGAGATGGGCGTCCTCTTCCGAAACAGCGAAGCGCTCGAACGCGCGGGCAAGGTGAACGTGGTTGTTCTCGATAAAACAGGGACGATTACGAAAGGGCAGCCAGCGGTTACTGACATTGTTACGGGTAACGAGTTACAAGTTACGAGTGATGAGTTATTGCGCCTTGCCGCTTCGGTGGAGAAGGGAAGCGAACATCCGCTGGGTGAAGCAATTTGGGCGGAGGCAACCACCCGAGGGTTGACTCTGTCCGAACCGGCTGGGTTCAAAGCCGAGGCTGGGCACGGCGTCCAGGCTGAAGTTGATGGAAGAGGCGTAATCGTCGGCAACACGCGCATGTTCGAGGCGAGGGGAATCGCGTTAGGCGGACTCGAATCCGAAGTCTCTCGCCTGCAATCCGAAGCGAAGACTGCTATGCTGGTTGCGGTGGACAATCAAGCCGCCGGGGTTATCGCGGTGGCGGACACGGTGAAAGATAGTTCCAAGGAAGCTATTGCCGATCTGCGCAAGATGGGCTTGAGAGTCGCCATGATCACCGGCGACAATCAAAAGACCGCCGAAGCCATTGCCGGACAAGTCGGCGTGGATACCGTGCTGGCGGAAGTGTTGCCAGAGGGCAAATCCGCCGAAGTCAAGAAATTGCAATCGTCAATCGTCAATCGTCAATCGTCAATCGTGGCGATGGTCGGCGACGGCGTCAACGACGCCCCCGCTCTCGCCCAGGCGGATGTGGGTCTGGCGATTGGCACGGGAACCGATGTGGCAATGGCAGCCGCGCCCGTGACCCTGATGAGCGGCGATCTGCGCGGCGTGGCGCGCGCCATTAACCTCTCGCGCAAGACCCTTTCCACCATCAAACAAAATCTGTTCTGGGCTTTTTTCTATAACGTGATTCTGATTCCCGCCGCCGCGCTTGGATATTTGAACCCCATGCTTGCCGCCGGCGCGATGGCGTTCAGCAGCGTGTTCGTGGTCAGCAACAGCCTGCGGCTGCGAAGGCAGAAGATATAAATCATACGCAAGTATACAGGTAGATAGGTCTGACCTGTGCGCTTGTTTGCCTATTACTCACAAAAGGAAAAACATTAAAATGAAAAAACTCTCCCTCCTCTTGATTGTCATGACGGTTTTGTTGACCGCCTGCGCTCCGAAGCAGAGCGAACCTGCAAAAGCCGAACTGCCCGCTGGCAAGGCATATGCCGAAGGCAAGGAAATTTTCTTTGTCCACACAGAAGCATCCGATCCCGGCGTTGCCGAAAAATTGACCAACATGATGAAGTCGCCTGTGATGTATGTGCCATCGCTGGCGAACGTCCCCGCTGAATCACTGGCAAACGTCTACGTCTTCACCAACGGCGTGACAGGCTCCGGACCTTTCGGCTTCCAGCCCGATGTCTTTGATAATCCTCCCGGCGCCGACGGTTACACTCCCCTCCGCCGCCTGAATGTGGTCACCTGGGCGGATGAGACAAAAGCCCGCGAGCTTAAAGCCGCCGCTGACGTGCTGTCCGCGGAATCCGCTGGTGAGATCACCATCGAACAGCCCGGCGTGGTCATCAACATGCCTTTTGTCGTCTGGGACGGCGGCAAGCGGTAACCTGTTTTTACTGTAAGTGCGCTGGGACACAGGACGTCAGAATCTCTGTGTCCCAGTGGTTTTTTTATTATTGAGGCCAAATGTCCAAAAATCAAAACAAATCCATTGACCCTGTCATTATCGTAACGATGGGTATTGTATTTATAGCGATTGCTGTTGCGATGGTAATGTTCCCCTCCGGCTCCGGCGTTGTCAGCGGCGCAGGCGCGATGAGCCAGATTGCGCTTGCCTTCGTCACCGGGCTGACCACGGGCGGATTGAGTTGCCTTGCCGTGCAGGGCGGCTTGCTTGCCAGTTCGCTCGCATACCAGATCGAGCAGGACTATGCCGCGCAGGTGACTCACGGAAAGAAATCAAAGCCGACGGCAGCCCGCACAAACAGCGCTCTCCCCATTTTTCTTTTTCTTGTTGCTAAAATCGTCGCTTACACCCTGCTTGGCGCGCTGCTTGGCTTGCTTGGCTCCTATCTCACCCTCAGCCCGATGACCCGCGCCCTGCTGATGGTTGCCATCGGCGTTTTTATGATCGGCAATGCGTTGCGCATGTTCAACGTCCACCCGATCTTCCGCTATTTCTCCGTCGAGCCTCCGAAATTCATCACACGCTATATTCGCCGCACCGCCAGAGGGACAGACACCGCCACGCCGCTCTTCCTCGGCGCGCTGACGGTCTTCATCCCCTGCGGTGTGACCCAGGCCATGATGGCGACGGCCCTCGGCACAGGAAGCGTTGCGATGGGCGCGGCGCTCATGTTTGCCTTTACGCTTGGCACAAGCCCCGTCTTTTTTATCATCGCCTACCTTGCCACCGAACTTGGCGCAAAACTCGAAAAATTCTTCATGCGATTTGTGGCGGTGGTCGTTTTGATTTTGGGATTTGTGACCCTGGACGGCGGACTCAACCTGATGGGCTCCCCGCTCTCGTTTCAGAATTTCACCCGAAGTTGGTTGCCCGCCCAAGCCGAATCCCAGCCCGCAGCGGAATCGGCTCCGCAGCCGGGTATTCCTGAAGGGGAACTCGTCCTCAACGTCAAAAATAATGGCTACTCCCCCGCCACCCTCAAAGCCCCCGCAGGGAAAGACCTGACCCTGAATCTCGTCACCAACCAGACTTATTCCTGCGCCCGCGATTTTGTCATTCCATCAATGGATTATTATGAATTGCTGCCCGATACGGGCGTAGTTAAGGTGAACATCCCCGCCCAGAAAAAGGGGAGCGAGTTGTTCTTCACCTGTTCCATGGGCATGTACACCGGCCAGATTGTGTTTGAGTGAATGACGATGGACGATGGAACGTAGACCATGGTCTGTCGTCCATCGTCAGAGGAATTTCCATGATCAAGAAAACCTTCAAAATCCTCGATATGACCTGTCCCAACTGTGCGATGAAACTCGAATCCCTCGAAGATACGCTCGATGGCGTGAGGGAAGTCAATGCCAGTTACCATAAGCTGCAAATGGTCATCGAGTACGATGAAACCCGCCTGACTGAGGAACAAGTCATCGAAGCGGTGAAGAAAAAAGGATATAACGCGATATTGGAAAATTAAAACAACAGGTGACTCGCGAGTTCACCTGTTGTTTGCGTGATGGTTTTTTCAATAAGAAAAACGACGTTGGGGAGATACTTCGATGCGGATGCCATCGGATTCGGCAAGGATGATCGCGTAAGACACATCATTTTCCCAAATATGCGGCATGAGGAAATATCTTCCCCCGGAACGCACAAGAAAGCGAAGCCCCTGATACTTGTAATGAAATGTATCCTGTCCGCTGCCAATCTCTTCTACGGTAATTCCCACTCCTTCCAGCAGGAGCGGTTTTTGACTGTAGACTGTAATAGCCGGCAGAATGCCCGGATTCTTTTTTATGGCTTCGGCCTGAGCCTGCCCCTGCATTTTGGCCGAGATTGACGCGGTGGAGAATATTCCCACAATCAACAAGGCGGCAATCAGTCCCATGCTCCAATTGCGAAGCCATCGTGGAAATGTATCCAAAAATGGCATATCCTTTCCGTTCGGTCCGCATACCATTTTCAATTTGGACAAGATCGAGAAGCAGTAGACCAGCAGTATCACACCCACAGTCCAGAATGAAGGAATCAGGATGAAGACTGAAGCGCCCGTTTGAGGAATCAGATAACTGGCGATCAAAAGCGCAAATCCTGTAATGCCAAGCAGGCTGATAATCCGAATGTGCCAGACCCGGCTGACGGTTCCCAATCGGCTTAGTCCATGATGTCCCCAGATCAATCCAAGTGTGCTCATCAGCAGTACACTTATGGACCCGAGAGTGATCTGGATGCTTCGCAGGAAATAATCCTGTGTGCTGAATTGCAGCAGGCTTTGGTCGATGCCAAAGGCCGAATACAACGCATTGGTGCGCGCCCAGCCAAAATAATATAAAAGAGCCGCGATAAAAGCTGACGGCGCAACAATCTTTCCGGCGGCTTCCAGGGTTTTTTGGATCGGAACGGTGGATAATGACGGCGCGTCGCCGGTTACATCCTGCAGAGGATTATTGCTGTCTCGCTTCTTCATATTCCTTTTGAAGCATGTCTTTTTGGTCGGGCGCGAGTTCGACAGCCTTGTTTAAGTAGGCATCAGCCGCTTCCAGTTGGCCAAACCTGACATTGATAATCATCAACCCGCGGAAGAGCAGGGTCTGTTCAAGGGCTGCGTCGACAGTGTTCAATTCCAGGATTCTTGATTCCGCCAGGTCAAGGTCTGCCTTGGCTTCGTCGAGATTACCGTTGATTTTCACAGTGGCAAAGCCGCGGTATAACAATGCCTCGGCGTAGTATTGTGCCGTCTCTCCCTGCCCGATTACTTCAGTGGTTTCCTTGATGATTTGTTCGTAATTTCCCTGTTCCAACCATGGCTGCCAGTTCGCGGGTGTAAGGTTTTGCGGAGTCACCGGACAATTGGGCGGACAGCACCCGGTCATAATTGAAATCAAGAGAAGGATGAAGACTACCCCAGGATATTTGAGCATAACCATTGTGGGCTCCTTGCAAGTGATGAATGAAAGGGTTTGGGTGATGGTTAAGACATAAGTGATACGCTTGCGAGCGCCGAAGGCTTTTTAACGCGAATGGCGCAAATTGGGCGAATTTCACGAATGTCTTTTGGGCTTTTTCGCGTTATTC
>DAOUAS010000173.1:0-3820 GCA_034433295.1 Anaerolineales bacterium
ATATCCGTCGCCTGGCCCTGCGCGCCGCCGAGAGGCTGGTGCATGTGGATGGTGGCATGGGGCAGGGCATAGCGTCGTCCCTTTGTGCCAGCTGTCAGCAACACGGTCCCAAACGAAGCCGTCACACCCACCGCCACCGTGCTGATCGGGTTCGAGATGATCTGCATCGTGTCGTAAATCGCCAGCCCTGCATAGATCACGCCGCCGGGGCTGTTAATATACATGCGGATTTCCTTCTCGGGGTCTTCGTGATTGAGGAACAGCAACTGCGCCACGATCACGTTCGCCACCTGGTCATCGATTGGCGTGCCAAGGAAGATGATGCGCTCCTTCAACAGAAGCGAATAAATGTCATAGGCGCGCTCGCCGCGGCCTGTATTTTCCACAACCATCGGTACAACATTCTTGAAATCTGGAATCATGTTGGTCTCCTTTTTATTGGCAGGATGATACCCAAAGTCTATTGGATTTTTGTTAGAGTTTTTACAAAAAAATCATTGCGGGCCTTGAATCCGCAATGATTTTTTTGTTGGATGAAAAAAGCCGCCCAGCGCTTCGGCTGCGCTCGCGCGGGCAGCCTACTCTGCGGGCTGCTCGCCAGCCGACTCAGCCTTGGTCTCTTCCTCTACAGGGTATTCTTCCTGCTTCGCCTCTTCCGTTGCGGGAGTCTCCTCCACCGGCTTGTATTCGCCCATCGCAATGGACTTGAGCATGTCGAGCGCCTTGCGAGTCATCACGCGGCTTGCGGATTCCATCGCAATCGCTTGGCTAAGTTGCTGCTGACCCTTCTTGCCGCCACGAACTTTTGAAAAATCCATGCCTTGTTGGGCAAGTCCCAGCATGGTGTTGCTGTACTCCGCTTCGAGTGACGCATTATCGATCTGAATCTTTTCCAGGCGGACGATCTCATCAAGGATGAGCCCACGTTCCAGCCGTTTCTTCGCAACCGGATTGACTTCCTCTTCTACGAATTTTTCACGGGTGGTCCCACGCACTTTGAAGTAGGTCTCCAAATCCATGCTCTGCTGAGCCAGACGGTTGGTCAGATCGGACAGAACATGCTCGCCTTCGTGTTCGAGGGTATGGGCGTGGTATTTGATCTTTGCGCCTTCCTTGATCTTTTCGATGAGTTCCACGAAATACTTGTCGTCGTACTCATCCTGCGAGCGCATTTCCACATCCTTCTTGACCATTTCCTTCATGGCTTCCAACGTCTCGCCAGCGCCGGCCATCTTGGCCAGTTCATCGTTGAGGTCTGGCAGAGTCACGCCGCGCACAGTCTTGATTGTGGCTTTGATTTCCACGCTCTTGCCCTTGAGTTCTTCCACATCCCAATCCTCGGAGAAAGTATGCTGGGTGGTCTTGCTCTCACCAGCCTTCAACCCGACGAGTTCCTCCCCGAATCCATTGTAGGGCCATTCGGTGTCGCGGTCTTCACTGCGGACAAAGGTCGCAAAACCCGTGCGGTTGAGTTCCGTTGTCTCGGATTCGACGTCAAGAAGCACATAATCGCCGCTTTGAATTTCGCGTTCCACGGTTTCGGTGGTGGCATACATCTGACGCAGGTTTTCGAGTGCCTCATCCACTTCCTCGTCACCGGGTTTTTCCCATTCATAGGGAAGGCGGATGGCATGGTAATCGCCAAGGTCAATTTCCGGGGCGAGCGGCACGCTGATGGTCAGCTTGAATGGGTTGATGCTGTCTACCGATTGAAGGGAACCTGCCGCGCCGGGATTCACACCGGCCTCGGTCAGTATGTTGGAATATTCCGCGTCGATGAACAGATCGATTGCCTGTTCGGCAATGGCGCCTTCACCGATACTGCGTACCACGATGTCATACGGAGCTTTGCCCGGGCGAAACCCGGGAATCTTGCTGCGCGACGAAATCTTGGTCGCGGCGCGGCGCTTGTAGGTGTTCGTTTTTTCCTGATCCACTTCCACAATCAATTTGACGGAATGGTCTTCCTGATATTGTTTTTCGATATTCAAAGTTTCCTCCGGACTGCCACTAGGGAGTCGAATAAATGTTGTTGGTGGGGATGATGGGAGTCGAACCCATACGCCTCGCGGCACATGATCCTAAGTCATGCTTGTCTGCCAATTCCAACACATCCCCGCGCGTTGGGCGGGCGAAATTATACTGTGAAACTCGCTTTTAATGGCAACTTTTTTGAGGGTGTAAAAAATGCCGACCGAAGACCTGAAAAACGAAAAAAGACACATGACTCGGAAAAAATTAGACGGGATTGAAACATGGATAACCGCTTATTTGCGCGATGTAAAAACGCGGGGGCTGTCTGAATTTACTTTCAAGTATTACAAGCAGGAATTGACGTTCTTTTTGAAATACTGCGAAGCCGAAGGGATAACCGAAGTCCAAAGCCTTACCGCTGACTTGTTACGCGGCTTTTTGCTTGCGCTTGAAGCGAAGGGACGCAACGAAGGCGGACGCCATGCGGCTTATAGGGCTGTCCGTTCGTTCTTGCGGTGGTATGAAACCGAAGCCGAACCCGAAGTCTGGACTAATCCCATCCGCAAGGTGAAACCGCCAAAGGTGACACGCGAACCCATAAAGGGCGTGACAGGCGAAGAAGTCCGCGCCATGCTTGCCACTTGCGCCGACAATTTCACAGGCATTCGAGACCGTGCCATTTTGCTGTGTCTATTGGACACGGGAGCGCGGCCGCGTGAATTCCTGTCGCTGAATTTGGATGACGTTGACTTTGTTAGCGGGGCTGTGGACATTCGCAAGGGCAAGGGCAAGAAAAGCCGAACGGTTTTTATAGGCAAACGAAGCCGTAAAGCCTTACGCGCTTATATCCGCCTTCGCGCTGACAATGACCCTGCTTTATGGGCAACGAAGGAAGGCGGGCGGCTGGCTATTCCTTCGCTTCGTCAAGTGCTGACCCGTCACGCTGACATGGCGGGAATCCCCGTCCCATCGGCGCATGACTTTAGACGCGGCTTCGCCCTGGCTTTACTTCGGGCGGGCGTGGATATTTTCAGCATTCAAAAACTTATGGGACATTCTGACCTTGAAACCTTGAAGCGTTACCTTGCGCTTGTTGACGATGACATTCGAGAAGCGTTCGCGCTTGGCTCGCCTGTTGACGTGATGCTGTAATTCGCTTTAATGTTCTAGAATTTGATATAATAATGCAATATACACAGGGGCAAGAACCACAATTTTTTACTTGTTGCAAAAAAATAACGCCCGCAAAATGCCGCCGTTTGAATGCACAGGGATAAAAAAAAACTTCTTTCCTTTACCCCCTACATGAAGTTTTTTGAAAATTCCTAGTATTCAAAAGCGGCATTTTGTTATTAACTTTTTTGAACCATGAAAGGAAACCATGATACAGAAAAAAAGACCTTCCCCCACTTTAGCCATGCGGCTCGATGACACTGACCTGTCCGACCTGCGCGACCTGGCTTCATGTTTGAAGCGTTCGCAAGTTGACACGGTGCGCGTTCTTGTCCGTGAGGCGCGTCACATTTTGCCCGAACTGAAAGCGCGGGCGGCTTCTCACCCACAACCGAAGGCGGGACGCCCGAAGCACAACTAACCCGTATAAAGCGAAACGCCTGCTAACACAGGCGACTCGCGGCGGACAGGTATGAAACTTTTACACAAACAAACGGAAAGGACAAATGAATAATACACCAAAAAACAGTAAAAAGCAAAAGCGAAAATACGCCATTGTCGGAATTCCGATGCACACTGAGCGGGGCAAAGTTATCGGGCAGGTTATCGGGGATACGTTCGTAAAGGATATTACTACCCGTCACATCCTGGACAAATTCAACGCCATTGCAAG
>DAOUAS010000174.1:0-18086 GCA_034433295.1 Anaerolineales bacterium
AGCGTGGTATAACTCATGTGACACTCCTTGCAGGTTGTTGGGGTCGCACCTGCAATGCTGCATCAGGAGTGTCTTTTTGTTAATATCCATCCCTATTTACGGATAGGGTCTTACAAAAATTCAAATCCTACGATTCTTTGCAACCGCATTTCCTGATATTTTTTATTATGAAGGCATGGATCATGGGTTAAGAATGCGTGAAAAATACATCAGCAAGAACAATACCTTTCTTAGAGACCCCCAAAAAATGCGAGCAAGAATCAAGCATAATTTTGAAATTTAGAACATGTGCGTCCATAAAAAACGCCCAACAAAGCGTGCACCTGACGTGTGGGACGCTTCGCGTGCGGCATTTTCAGGCATTTTTCTGGCTTCGAGTTTTTTCTGCTCCCAAGCATTGTCCACGCCCGCCCACACGCAGCTAACGCAAGCCGTTCAACCTCTCTTCACCGCCAGCATCGTCATGTCATCCCCCAGCGGATTCGTCTCGATAAACTCGTTCAACCGCTCTTCCACTTCCATCAAAATCTCATCGGCAGAACAGGGGACGCAGGTCAGAGAAGATGCCAGCCGCTCGTCGCCGAATAATTCGCCGCCGGGAGAGAAGGCTTCGGTCAGCCCGTCGGTGTAGAGCAGGAGCATGTCGCCTTCAGCAAGCAGGATCGTGCGCTCCTGCATGTTTGGTTGTTCCTTCACCCCAAGCGCTATCGCAGTACGCGTGAGTTTTTCAAGCGAACCATCCTCTTTTAACCAAAACGGCGGGTTATGTCCCGCATTGACGAAGGTAAACCCACCGCTGAAGACATCCAGCACGCCATAGACCGCCGTCACGAACATGCCCTGCTGGGTATCCGGCAGGAGTTGATCGTTGACGCGCCTCAACACGTCCACGGGGGCATCGAACTCAACCGCCGCCGCCCGCAACAAAGTTCGCGTCAACGCCATGAACAGGGCGGCAGGCATGCCCTTATCCGCCACATCCGCAATGAAAAGTCCAATCTTGTTATTTGGCAGTTCGATCACATCGTAGAAGTCCCCGCCCACCTGACGCGCCGTCCGCCAGCGCGCGGCAAATTGCCATGCTTTGTGAGTCGGCAGGGATTGCGGGATGAACGTCTGCTGGATCTGCCGCGCCAGCTGCGCCTCGGTCTCGAGGCGTTCGCGCACCACCATTTCCTGTTGCAGTAAATCGTTTTGAATGGCCAGCGCCGCCTGTTGCGCGATACCGTTGATGATCTCGATACGCCGCTCGCGGAAACGGCGTCCCTTCTCGGCTTCCTCGACCAACATCACGCCAAACATATCGTTCTTGATGGAGACGGGGACGGCGATCAGCAGCCGCTCGGCGCCATCGGATTCTGACTCCGCTTCGGGCTGAATCTCCGGCCAGGACCTGGGATCAGCCTCAGGCTTGAGCGGAATCGTCAACATGCGATTCTGCCCGGAGGTCAGGTCCAAAAGCGGGAAGCCGCCCAACTTGAACTCTCGTTCTATCATCGCAGACTCTTCATCCTCCGCATCCGCGAAACCATACGCGTGCGAAGCGTTAAACATCCCATGTTCCGAATCCCAGCGATATAACGCGACACGCTGAACGCCAACGAGAATCGGCATGATGCGCGTGATCGAACCGAGAATTTCATCGAGGTCGCTCAAACTGACCACGGCCTGCGCCACCTGCAACAACGCGGCGGACGCGTACGCCTGTTCCTGCGCGGCATCGTAGAGGCGCGCGTTTTCGATGGCGACTGACGCATAACTTGCAAACGTGGCGGTGATGGCCTGCGCTTCGTGCCCGTACCGCCCCGACGTGTGATGCGCCAAAGTCAGCACACCCAGCGGACGTTCGCCCACGCGCAATGGCGCGGCGATGGATGAATAATCGCTTTCGTACCCGGCAGTGAGACCTGCGGGCCAGAACGGTTCATCGGCGCGGCGGATGATGGGCGCGTCCGACATCACCGCTTCGGCCATGGCATAGACCGCGTCAGGGTTGGCAATGCAAACATTCTCCAGCCTGCCCGCATCCACGCCATGCACAGCGGCGAGACACAACTCGTCATCCTGCAAAAGCCAGATGGCGGAAATATCGATGGGCAGATTGCGGTCCAGTTCGGAGAGGATGGTCTCCAGCACCTCATCCACACCGGCGTTATCCGAAATCAAACCGGCCACTTCGCGCAAACTATCCGCCACCTGACGCCGCCACTGCTCAGAACGGTACAAGTCCGCGTTGCGAATGGCCGCGGCCATGGTATCGGCCACCGCCTCGAACATCATCTGGTCTTCCTGGGTGAAGGCGTTGAGTTTGTCCGATTGAATGTCCAGCAGACCGATCACGTTACCGTTGAAGATGAACGGCACACAAAGCTCGGACTTCGTATTTCGCGGCGGCAGGGGCGAAGGGATATAACGCGGATGACTTGATACGTCATTGGCAAGCACGGTTTGGGCATTGCGCGCCACCCACGGCATGATGCCATCGGGGTCGTCGAGCGGGATTCTGTATCCCGAAAGTTTTTTACTGCGTTTGCCGCTCCCGGCTTCGTAAACGATCAGGCGGCGGTTGGGATGTACCGTGAACAGCGAAACGTAGGGAAAGCCAAACTTTTCGTTGATGAGATACGCCGCGTTCTGCATGATCGTCGAAAGTTCGAGGGTGGAGGAAACGCTCCTGCCCACTTCCGAAACCAGGGTCAACTGGTTGGCGCGGCGGCGTAATCCGTTGTAAAGCCGGGCCCCTTCCACGGCTTGGGCGATATTATCCGCCAGGGCATTGAGAATCAACAGATCGTTTGGGTGGAAGGCGTGGGGCTGGTTGCTCTGCACATCCAGCACGCCCAGCACGCGATCCTCGATTTTGAGCGGGATGACCACTTCGGACTTCGTTTCGGGCAGGCTGTCGATAAAGCGATAGCGGGGGTCGGCGCGGACGTCGTCACAGACAATTTGTTTGCCATACAAAGCGGCTTCGCCCACCAGTCCCTGTCCGAGTTCCACTTCCAGCGGGATGGACGGCTTCTTCCTGCCTTTGCGCGGAGCGGCGGCGCTGGAACGAAAACGAAAGGACTGCGAATGGGCGTCCAGTGTAAAGATGGCAACGTAATAATAATTGAATGTAATCTGGATCAGTTTGGTTACCCGCTTGGACAGTTCGTCCAAATCGAGAACGTTGGCAATCTGCGCGCTGACCTCGCGCACGAGGTTGATCTGTCTCAGGCGAAATTGCTCCACCTCGGCGCGGTGCGAGGCAAACAGGCTGACGGCCGCAATCTGGCTGATGTTCTGGAGCAGGTTCAGTTCTTCTTGTGAAAAAGAGGAACGCTTTGGGCGGGTGACTTGAATCGCCCCCAGTGTGATTCCATGATCGATAAGCGGGATTACAGCGAAAGTCTGGTGTGAGGCGCTATCTTGAGCGCGTCTGAGAGCGCCGGCGTTTTTTTCGATCCCCGAATGGACAATGAGTTTTCCCTCTTTGATGGCAAGTTTCATCCCGGCCAGCGATGGCTGGGGCGGGAAGACAAATCCCTCCTCCCAATCGGGCAGGCGGAAGACGTTTTCGTTCAACCAGACCTGGACCTTGCCCGCCAGCAGTCCGCCGGTCATGGAGGTGATGCGGTCGCGTTGCGCACTGAAGGAATCCTCATTGCGGATCTGTTCCCCCAGACTCGCAAGCAGACTCCAATCCCATGCCTCTAAATGCGTGGCGCGCGCGGGTTTATCCATGCGGGTCATCCCCTCCGCTTGGTCATTGTCAATAAATTGCCTGTCTTTGGGTTGGAGATGTAATGTATCTCGTCCATGAGTTTTCGCATCAGGTAGAGTCCAAGCCCGCCGATCTTGCGTTCGGATAGGCTGGCCTTCAGATTGGGCAGTTTCACATTGGACGGATTGAAAGGTTTGCCGTAGTCTCGCATGGTGATGGTCAGGGTGTCGCCGCGCATCTCACAGGCGACATCGAAATCGGCGTCGGTCACGCCCTCGTAGGCGTGTTCGATGATATTGGTTGCGGCTTCATCCGCAGCAAGTTGGAGAGAATAGATTTCCTTTTCAGCAAACCCGCCCTCGCGGGCGACCCCGGCTACGAATTCGCGAATCTCATCCAAAAACTCAAAACTGGCCGGAAAGGTCATCTTTGGCATAAGTCAAAATGGAAAACCGCCTCCGCACATCAAAGGTGAAGAGGCGGCGCATCGTTTCCTGAATCTTTCCCTTTCTAGAGACTTCCAACCGCCGTGACAGAATCGTCAAAGGTCTTGAAGAGTTCGGTAAAACCTGCCAACTCAAGCGCTTCGCGAATCCGCTCCGGCACAGCCACCAGCACCAGTTCGCCGCGATTATAGCGTTTGCAGTTTCTCTGGGAGGCAAGCAGGGCGCGAAAACCGGCGCTGGACATGTATTCGAGTTTGCTCATGTCAACTGCAATCTTGAAATGTCCTTTTTCATTTGCCTTTTCGAGCGCCCTGGCAAAGGCAGGGGCGGTTGAACTATCCACGCGGCCTTTGACCGTGATCAAGTCACAATGCTTGAATTCCTGAACTGTAACTTCCATCTTTGTTCCTCCAAACGTGGGGTGGTCCTGCGCGATACTGTCTCAAAATTATAACACGGCAAGATTCGGGAATTTGGTTATTTGAGGGGCAAGAGTGCTCAACATCGAAAACAAAGATTTCCCTCATTGCGGGGAGGGCTGCTGGTTGAACAGGGCGAAGTCCATACCGAATCCCAGTCCGACGACACCTGCCCCGCCTGTACTGCAACACACAACCAAAGAGTAAACGTTTATGCAAATCGTCTAAATCCTTACAACACAAATTGGATAATTCCACGCGCTTCAAATGGCGGCTGTGGCATTTTGGCGGGCGGGTCAGGCTAAAAGCCCAATCTGTGAGAATAATGAAAACAGCGCGGATTGAAGTCCGCGCTGTTCTGTAAAATGAATGGTTTAGTCTAGCAGGTTGGCGGGGATATTGCCGCCATTCCTGGCAATCTGCTTCAAAACCTCCTTGTGCAGCCAGACGTTCATCTTGGAATAGTCGCCGCCGATCAGCTCGGCCGGGCAGCCAAGTTCCTTGGCCAATTCGATGCGGGATTCCTTGTCGGAGTCCATGTCGAGGACTTTGAGCAGGTCAACGATGGACACTTTCCAGTCAAGATTTTTTCCAGCTCCCATCGTTTCCAATTTCTTCACCACATCCACTTCGGACATTGGCACAGGAGCCTGAGCCATGGCAGACTTGGGCATGTCATCCATCTCGTCCTTTTGCATGGCAACAGGTTTGGGCTTTACAGGTTCAGCAGCGGCCGGTTTGTTGACCATCGTTATGGTCGGGTTGGAAGGCTTGGCAGGGGCGGCGGCAGGCTTGGCTTCCTCTTCGCCCTTTTTAAGTCCAAGTTTTTCCAGAATCTTACCGAAAAGTCCCATGATACATTTCTCCTTTGAAATGATTTGACGAATTATCAAGACATCCCTGCTTGACATTTTAATTGTATAACGTGTCCGCAAAAATACAAGGTTTTTCGCGTTAGAGCCACATTAAATATTCAGCAAAAGTTGAGCCCTTGACAAACACGAAAAGCGTCGTAAAATGTGACTTGCCAGTCATGTGACTGGCAAGTCACATGACCCAGAGGTCACAAGATGCCCAAACAGACCTTCCTCAACCTTCCCGAAGAGAAGCGCCAGTCAGTCGTGGATGCCGCCGTGAACGAATTTGCCGATTACGGCTTCGAGGCTTCATCCATCAACCGCATCGTGGCAAACAGTGGAATCTCGAAGGGCAGTTTCTACCAGTACTTCGAGGACAAGATGGATGTCTTCAGGCACCTGATGGATTTGCTCGCGGACGAAAAAACGATGTTCTTCAAGGACAAGCATCCGCCAAGTCCGAACCTGGACACCTTCGAGTACTTCCACTGGATGATCAAGACGGGCATGGAGTTCAGTTCCATTCACCCGCGCCTCGTACAGGCAGTCAGCCGCATTCTGCTGGTCGAAGGATTGTATTACGGAAAGGATTTTTCCGAATATCGCCGGATGACAACGGAGTCGCTTGCCGCGATGATCAAACAAGCGATCAAGAACGGCGAAGTGGACCCCAGTGTGGACGTGGAATTGGCTGTCATGATCATGGACACCTGGTCGAACGCCATCACCACCTACATCATCAAGGAAGGCATGAAACAGAAGGACGTCATGAAATGGCTGCGTTCCGCAAAAACGCAGGAAACGATCGACAAGATGCTGTATGTGATGGAATATGGATTGCGAAAGACCGAATCGCAGTTTGTGAAAAAGACCTGACAGGCTCCCAAAACCTGTCAGGTTTCCGAAAGGAGAATCAATGACTTTATACCTGCGCCTTGCATGGCGCAATATCTGGCGGCATAAGCGCCGCACCATCATCATCGTCCTTGCCATGTCGATGACATTGGCGTTGATGATGTGGTATGACGGGCTGATCAATGGCTGGACCGACGCGATTTACGGCAACGCCGTGAAAGTGCTGGGCGGCAACATTCAAGTCCATGCGGAAGGCTACCGCGCCGAGGCGAATTCGAATCCGCTGTTCCCGTTGGCTGATCCGCAGGCGGTGATCAAAGCTGCGGAAGCAAACCCGCTGACACTGGCTGCCACACAGCGAATCAAAACCGGCGGACTGGTCACCAGCCGCGAGGGCGCGTTTTCGGTGGGCATCATCGGCGTCGAACCCGAAAAAGAAATAAAGGTCAATATCATCGGGCAAAACATCAAGGAAGGCCGCAATCTTACCAGCGATGATCTTGACAACATCCTGATTGGGAAAGGTCTTGCCGAAGCAATGGACGTAAAAGTCGGCGACCGAATCACCATGGTTGGGAGTTCGCAACACGAGCAAATGCGTCAGCGCACGATGACCATCGTCGGCATATATGACTTGGGACTGGCGGACATGGAGAAGCAGGATGTCTATATTTCGCTTGGTGAAGCGCAATCGCTTTACGGAGTGAATGGCTCCACTGAAGTGGCAATCTTCCTCGATAGACTTGGACAGGAGGGCAGTGTGATCGATGCAATGAAACCCGCGCTGCCCGGTTATGAGATCGAATCGTTTCAGGCAAACTATCCCGAACTCGCATCCACCATTAATACCAAGAGCGGCGTGATGAACGTCTTCAGCGTCATCATCATCGCCATTGCAGGCGTGGGCATTCTCAACCTGCTGTTGATGGCAGTCTATGAACGGACACGCGAGATCGGCGTGTTGGGCGCAATGGGTCTCAAGCCGCGCCAAATTTCCTTGCTGTTCATCCTCGAAGGGGCGATGATCGGGCTGGTCGGCGCCACAGCGGGAGTCCTCCTCGGACTGGCGATCAACGGTTACTTGATGAAAGTCGGGATCGATTTTGGCAGCGCAGTGACCCAGGCCGCGAGTTACATGGCGCTGGTGCAAAGCCGTGTCTATCCCACCCTGGGCATCGAGAGGCTGCCTATGCGCGTCTCGATGATTGTGATCATCTCGGCCCTGGCGGCGCTCATTCCTGCCGCTGAAGCCGGGCGGCGCGAGCCAGCGGAGGCGTTGCATTTTGTGTGACGCCATGTCACTGCGAGGAACGAAGCAGTCCCCGATTACGCTGAGATTGCTTCGTTGCAAAGAACAAGAGCGCTCCTCGCAATGACGGAGAAAAAAATATGATGCAAATTCTAAAAATGGCTTTTCGCGATTTGGGTCGCAACCGCCGGCGTTCATTCTTTTCCGCGCTGGCAGTGGGCGGCGGACTCGCGCTGTTGATTCTGATGGCATCTGTAGTCGAAGGCGAGATGGGCGGCGCGCTCGAGAACACCATCAAACTCCAAAGCGGGCATATCCAAATTCGCGCGGCAACTTACGATGAAAACAAAACGAGTCTCAAGTGGGAAGACCTTGTCGCCGGTCCGGATGAAATCGCGGCCAAGATCGGGACGCTCGATCAGGTCAAAGCTGCGACGCCGCGTTTGTATGCGACCGGCTTCCTCTCCTCGGGGACTCAGTCCGCAAGCGCGAAAATTACGGGCATAGACCCGCTGTCGTCCGCCAATGATCCATACCGCGAAGGAATCATCAGCGGAAGTTACCTGACTCCCGATGACCGCAATTCTGTGCTCATCGGCAGACCGATGGCGGAAAAATTGAACTTGAAGGTCGGCGATAACGTTGGGCTTTCGCTCAACACCGCAGACGGTAACGTTCAAGAACAGACTTTTACCGTGAAGGGAATCTACACGACCAATACATATGGGTTTGACAGTTCGACCGTTTTCCTGCCGCTTGCCAAAACGCAGGCAATGACGCGGACGGAGAATCACGCCAGCACGGTTTTTGTAATACTCAAAGATACAACGATGACCGACACCGTTGCGCCCGCGCTCAGCGTCTCTTCCGATTTGCAAGTCAAAACGTGGCAGGATTTGAACACATTGTTCATGGAATGGGAAGCGATGGCGCAAAGTTACATCGGCTTTCTTTATATGATCATCTTGGCGATTTCGGTCTCGGTTATCATCAACACGCTGATCATGTCGGTCTACGAACGCACGCGCGAGATCGGCATCCTTTCGGCGATTGGTATGCGGGGCGGACGCATTATGACGCTGTTCCTGGCAGAGTCATCCCTGCTGGCGGTTGGGGGCGTGATCATGGGGTTGATTCTCGGCGTGCTGGCGACCATGTGGTTCAATGTCAACGGATTCTATGTTGGCAACATGGGGCTGAGCGGCATTGTCATCACCGATACCGTCTATGCCAAGTTGACCATGGACAATCTTATTAATCTGACCATCATGACCTTTGTAGCCACGATACTGGCCGGGCTTTATCCCGCTGTGATGGCTTCCCGCATGCAACCGGTCGAAGCGCTGCGCGCTGAAAAATAACAAATGTAGACCTGACAGGTTTTAGTACGGTGGCGACGGGCTGATTTCTCGTGAATCACGATCCGTCTGGCCAACCAAGGTTCTTTAAAAACCTGTCAGGTCTCAAGGAGAAATATCATGGAAGTCGTAAAAATCGAAAATGTCACCCGTGTGTATCAAGTTGGAAAAGTCGAGACGCAGGCATTGCGCGGCGTAAGCCTGTCAATTGCAAACGGAGAATTCGCAGCCTTGGTTGGTCCCTCCGGCTCGGGCAAGACCACGCTCTTGCAAATGATCGGCTGCCTCGACCAGCCAACTTCGGGGCGTGTGTTTATCAACGGCAAGGATGTCACCACCCTCAACCGCAACCAACGCGCAGATACCCGCCGCGGGACGATTGGATTTATTTTCCAATTCTTTGCGCTGATTCCCACGCTCACCGCGTACGAAAACGTGGAAATGCCTCTCCTGCTCAATGGACATTCGGTCAAAGAACGCCGCGAGCGTGTGATGGAATTGCTCAAAGCCGTTGATCTTGTTGACCGAGCCAACAACCGCCCCGATCAACTCTCCGGCGGACAACAACAACGGGTGGCTGTCGCCCGCGCACTGGCACCCAAGCCAACCCTGATCCTCGCCGACGAACCCACAGCAAACCTCGATACCGCCAACGGTCATCAGGTAATGGACATCATGAAGAAGTTGAACCAGGAAACAGGCGTCACCTTTGTCTTCGCCACCCACGACCCGCGCGTCATCAGTTACGCGGACCGCGTGGTGACCCTGGAAGATGGGGTGATTGCAAAGGATACGCAAAAGTAGGGATTCTCCGTCTTTTTGGCGAACCAAAAAATCTGTGCAAAACCTGTGCGATCTGGTAAAATATCGTGAAGGCCACTGACCCGACGGGTTCTTGGAAACCTGTCGGGTCTACCTCATGGAGAAAACAAATGAAAAAATCGCTTTTGATATTTATGGTTATTCTCGCGCTTGCCCTGTCTGCCTGCGCCACATCCGCCGTCACGGAAGCAGTTCCCACCGTTTCGCTTGACTCAGGGGCGCAATCATCCACCGCCCCATTATCGGGCAACGTAAAGGCATCCGCCGAAGTGGTTCCTGTTAGAAAAGTCGAATTGGCGTTTCCGGTAGCGGGAATGGTGAAAACTGTCGAGGTTGGGGAAGGCGACACCGTCACAGCCGGGCAAATCCTCGCCACACTCGATACCGCCATCCTTGAAGCAAAGGTCAGGGAGGCAGAAGCAAACATCATCGTGGAGGAAACGCAGGTCACCTATCTGGCGCGCGTGGGCACATCGCAGGAAAACCTCGATGCCGCAAAGGCGGATGTGGAACGCATGAAAGCGCTGGCGGAGATTGCCAGGTCTCAACTCGCGCAAGCCACACTCGCCGCTCCTTTTGCCGGGACAATCGCGTCGTTGGACATTTCCCCCGCCGAGTTTGCCAACCCGGGACAGGTTGTGATCGTGATGGGTGACCTGTCACACTTCCAGATCGAAACCATCGATTTAAGCGAGAAGAATATCCCCGGCATCGAGGCGGGTCAGACTGCCGATGTCTTTATCGAAGCCCTCGGCCAGAATTTCAAAGGCAGAGTGGTCGATATTGCCCGCGTCTCCCAAACTGTCGGCGGCGACGTAGTCTTCAAAGTCACCATCGAACTGGATGACCAGCCCGAAGGCTTGCGCTGGGGCATGAGCGCGGATGTCTCCATCCAAACGCAGAAATGACAGAGGCTGACATGAAACGACCTCTTTGGACGAGGCTGGCAATCAGCATCGGGTTGGCCGTGGTTCTGGCGGCTTGCAACGCAACCCCGGCCGCTCCTCCCACCCCGGCGGCAACGAGTCCTGCCGCGCCGGAGACAAGTAATCTCCTGCCGTTCGCAGGCACAGTGGTCGCATCCGCAGAAGTTGTCCCGGCGGAAAAGGCCGAGATGAGTTTTGCGGTATCCGCCCTGGTAAAGGAAGTCCTGGTCGGGAAAGGCGACACAGTCAAGGCTGGTCAGCCATTAATGGTATTATCCACTCCCAGCCTCGAACTGGGCGTGCAGGAGGCGGAGTGGATGGTCCTTTCGGCGCAGGCATTATATGATCGATCAAGGGACCCGTATAAAAAAGTCTTCAGCGGAGGCAAGGTGGTTTATGCCGCCGGATATGTCGAAAAACGCAACGAAATGGAAGCCGGTCTGCAAGCCGCGCAAGCCAAACTCGACGCCGCAAAATATGAACTTGCGCAAGGCACGCTTTTTGCCCCATTCGACGGTGTTATTGTAGATATCAACATCACGCCGGGCGAATTCGCGCAGAGCGGGCAGGTGGCGCTCACCCTCGCGGACACTGCCCGGATGCAGATCGAAACCACCGACCTGAGCGAACGTGATGTGCCTGCCGTAAAAATCGGTCAGACTGTAAAGGTGTATATCGAAGCGTTGAATTTCACCGTCACAGGCAGGGTAACGAAAATTTCTCCCATGTCGAAAACCGTCGGCGGCGACGTGGTTTACCCGGTCACAATCGAATTGGATGAACAACCCAGGGGACTGCTTTGGGGCATGAGCGCCGAAGCGCAAATCGAAACCGAATAACCCTGCAATCGACAAAATTGCGGAATCAAAAAAAATACAGCGGCATATCCTTTGCCGCTGTATCGACGGGGGATCAACCTGCGCTTATTTCCAGAACTCCCGGGTATTTTTACGCGTTTTACGAGCCTTCCTCTTCGTGCGCTTCCGGAATGTGAATGGGCTTTTCCCTTCCCAACTCCAGCGAACGCTGGTAAGCTGCCCAAACCGCGCGCGAGATGGCGGTACGGAACCCCGCCTTTTCGAGATAATATAACGCCTCAGCGGATGTCCCGCCCGGAGATGTCACCTGATTCCGCAGGGTCGCGGGATGCCTCTTCGCGCTCTGGTAGAAAGAAGCGGAGCCTTTGATGGTCTGCAAGACCAGCTGCTCGGCAATGCGGCGGGGGAATCCCATGTGGACGCCTGCATCTATCAGGGCTTCGGTGAAGAGGAACACATAGGCGGGACCCGATCCCGAAAGAGCTGTCGCCATGTCGAGGTATCCTTCGTCCTCCACAAAGACCTCCTCGCCCATGGCGCCAAGGATTGCACGCGCCATATTTTGCTGTTCCTCACTTACCTCTTTTGAAGCCGCCCAGACCGTGATCCCCTCGCCAATTTGCCCCGGCGTGTTTGGCATGGACCGCGCGACGGCCTTGTGTTTCAGTCCGGCGCTGATCTTCTTGATGGACGCACCCGCAATGATCGAAATCACCAGCGCGTTCGGACGGATGCCTTTGATGCCCTTCATCACGTCACTCAACCGCTGCGGCTTGACGGAGAGTACGATCACATCCGCCTCATGGGCGGCGGCGGCATTGTCCGTGGTTGCCTTGATGCCGTATTTCATGCGCAGTTCGCCCACACGCTCCTCGCGCGGACCCGAAGCCGTAATATTTCTGGGGTCGGCCAGTTTTTTACGTAACACCCCCGCAATCATGGCTTCCGCCATCATGCCGGGACCGATAAAGGCAATTCTTTTATTACGCATGGGATACTCCTAAAATTAAATGACAAACCCTTCATTCAGGGAACGAAGGATGAAATCAAAACCTCGAAAAGCGCGGGGACGGCTGCGCCTGCCAACTGTTCGCCAGGTCAAGAGCCTCGGCGGCAGCGGCATACATTTGTTCCTGAAACGTCTGCGTATACCCGTACCTGACGGCGGCTTCAGCGAACTCATCCTCATCGAGTAATCTGGCGGAGTCGGACGGATATCTGAACACATCCAGTTCGTAATCCTTGAAACACAAGGAGCCTTTTTCAGGATACGGCGGGGAGGCAATATTGATATAAATCTGCGCAAGGTTTCCCTGCGCGTCGAACAACTCGATGAGGTTATAGAATTTATCGAACCAGTAATAACTCCTCATCGTATGTCCAATGCGGATATTTCCACGCTTATGGTCATACATCTCACTGCCCAGCGGCGAGATCGTGACGATCGAATCTGCATCCATCGTTTCGATGATGGTATGCCAGTTTCGGTACACGCTTCCATCCGCTTTGCAGGCGCAGACTTGAATTCGGTCGCCGGTTTTCATAAGCGGCAATTTTACCCCAGAGCATGTTCCATCCATCATCCGGCGCCGACAAACAATCGCGTTCATCTTTGGCCGTCAATCGCTGTATAATAACTTCACAAACAAAAGATAATGTGAGAAATGTCGTTCTCCATAAAAAGGACTCAAAATGAAAATCCCCGAAATTCTCGACACCCTCGCTTACGGACCCGCTCCCGAAGCGTCCAAACCCGCGCTGGATTGGATTGCCGGGCATAACGGCAAGTTCCAGCTTTTTATCAACAACGAATGGCGCGACCCGTCCATGAAGGAATGGTATCCGACCATCAACCCCGCCACGAAGCAAAAATTGGCGGATGTCGCCAAAGCCAGCGAAGACGATGTGCAGGATGCGGTCAAGGCGGCGCGAAAAGCCTTCCGAAGCTGGAGCCAACTGTCGGGTCATGCGAGAGCGCGTTACCTGTACGCCATCGCCCGTCAAATCCAAAAACATTCGCGGCTGTTTGCTGTCCTCGAAAGCATGGACAACGGCAAGCCCATCCGCGAGACCCGCGACATCGACATCCCGCTCGTCGCCCGCCATTTTTATTATCACGCGGGCTGGGCGCAGATCATGTCCACCGAACTGCGCGGCTACGAACCCGTCGGCGTGGTCGGGCAAATCATCCCGTGGAACTTCCCGATGCTGATGCTCTCGTGGAAGGTCGCGCCCGCGCTGGCGATGGGCAACACGGTGGTGCTCAAACCCGCTGGCTTCACCTCGTTGACCGCTTTGCTGTTCGCCGAAATCTGCGGAAAGATTTTGCCGCCTGGCGTCTTCAACGTGCTGACGGGCGAAGGCAGAAAGATGGGCATGGCGCTGGTCAATGCGGATGTGGACAAGATTGCCTTCACGGGTTCGACCGACGTTGGGCGGACTCTGCGCAAGGCGACGGCTGGCACGCCGAAAAAGATTTCCCTTGAGTTGGGTGGAAAGTCCCCGTTCATTGTCTTCGACGACGCCGACCTAGATTCCGCTGTCGAAGGCGTGGTGGATGCGATCTGGTTCAATCAGGGACAAGTCTGCTGTGCGGGGTCGCGCCTGCTGGTGCAGGAAGGCGTCGCTGAAAAGATGTACGCCAAGTTGAAAGCGCGCATGGAAAAACTGCGCGTGGGCGACCCGCTGGATAAAACCACCGACGTGGGCGCGATTGTCTCGCCTTCGCAAAAAGAGACGATTGACTCGTACGTCCAAAAAGGAAAAGCAGAAGGCGCGGACATTTTCCAACCGTCCACTGCCTGCCCCACCGACGGCTACTACTACCCACCGACCTTATGCATGAACGTCGCACCCGCCGCCACCATCGCACAGGAGGAAATCTTCGGACCCGTCCTCGCCGCGATGACCTTCCGCACGCCCGAAGAAGCGGTGAAACTGGCGAATAACACTCGCTACGGACTCGCCGCATCCATTTGGAGCGAAGACATTAATCTAGCTTTGGACATCGCCACCCAAGTCAAGGCTGGTTCGGTCTGGATCAACTCCACCAATCTCTTCGACGCCGCGTCAGGCTTTGGCGGCTACCGTGAATCGGGATTCGGAAGAGAAGGCGGGAAGGAGGGGCTTTGGGAATATGTGAAAAAGTCGAAGGTCGAAAGTCAAAGGTCAGAGACTAAGCCCAAAAAGGCGAAAGCAAAATCAAAAGATACCCGACCTTCGACCTTTGACCTTAGACCCATTGATCGGACAGCAAAATTATTCATCAACGGCAAACAAGCCCGCCCTGACAGCGGATATTCGATTGAAGTATTTGACGCGGATGGAAATTTGATCGGCGAAGTGGGACAGGGCAACCGCAAAGACATCCGCAATGCAGTGGAGGCGGCTCGCGGCGCAGCGGACAAATGGTCAAAGACCACAGGTCACAGCCGCGCGCAGACTTTGTATTACCTCGGCGAAAATCTCTCCGCCCGCAATGACGAGTTTGCCAAAAGAATTTCCCAGCAAACGGGCGCGGACATGGAATCTGCAAATCAGGAAGTGGAGGCGAGTATCTCCGCCCTGTTCACCACCGCCGCCTGGGCAGATAAATATGATGGCGCTGTGCACAACACTCCAATCCGCAACGTGACGATTGCCGTGCCCGAAGCCATCGGCGTGATGGGCATCCTTCTGCCTGACGACCATTCTTTGCTGGCATTGTGCAAACTGGCGGCATCCGCTTTGGCGATGGGAAATGTACTGGTCGTTGTTCCCTCTCAAACGTCGCCGCTGACCGCCACCGATTTTTATCAAGTGCTGGAAACTTCCGATGTCCCCGCTGGCACATTCAACATCGTCACAGGCGGACGGGATGAGATCGCCAAGACCCTCTCCGAACATGACGATGTGGATGTGGTCTGGTACGCGGGTTCGCCCGAAGGTCAAAAGGCTGTGCATCTGGCTTCGATTGGCAACATGAAGCAGACCTGGGTCATGCCTGCCACTGGCGAACTGCCAGAGATGGATGAGATTTTGAAGCATGCAACTCAAGTGAAGAATATTTGGGTTCCGTATGGCGGGTGAAGGAAAAAGTCAGCCCGAAGGCAGCGCGCTGACGGTTCGTCTTTCGCTCACCGTGTCGAAGCGACTTTGTAACTAAGCACGGGGATTTATACATCGTACCCGTCAGGGTATTTTTGCACGTTCCGAATTAGAATCAACCAAACATACGAAAGAAGCAAAATAAACCAGTGACCAAAAAAGTTTTCATCTCCGCCGACCACGGCATGGCAACCATCTACTTCCTGCAAAGCGACGTTGTCCCGACGTTGCTCAAAGCGGGCGTGGAAGTCGTCGTCCTCACCGACGATGAAACCAGAGAAAAAATCGCGACCCGCTTCGCGCAACCTGGATTAACCTTCGAAGGTCTGCGTCTCAAACAAGCCAACGACTACGCCAAAAAAGTTAACCCGCGCTTGCAGTGGCTGCTCATTTACCTGCGCCGCGTCGGAGGCTCGCGCCGCATCAATACCGAAGCGATGGACAGTCACATTCGGGAAGTCTGGGCGGAGAACGGCTGGAAGTTCCGGCTGGGGATTTGGTTTCCGTCCGCGCTGATGATTCTCCTGCTGCGGAATTTTTCTTGGGCGCGCAAACTGCTGGTGCGGATTCAAAACCGCTTCACCCCCGAAATCTATTCCGACCTCTTCGACAAGTACCAACCCGACCTGGTCATCGCCTCGACCCCAGGCTGGCGCATGGACCGCTACCTGCTGCGCGAATCCGCCCGACGCGGAATCCCAAACATGACCGTCATCGTCGGCTGGGACAACTCTTCGAGTTACAACGTCCCCGGCGCGGACGTCCAATGGGCGACGTGCTGGTCTCAACTGCAAAAAGATGAACTGGTCTACGGCTCGGATTGGAAGCCTGAGCAGGTAAACATCGGCGGCATCCCCTCGTATGACGGATATTTCCGCAAGCAATGGCTCATGCCGCGCGACGAGTATTTCAAACTGCACAAGCTCGACCCCAACCGCAAGTTGATTTCGTACGCCAGCAGTTTTGTCCACTTCGCGCCGAACTTCCCGAACATCGAAGCGCTGGCAAAACTGGTTTCATCTGATTCATTAGCCGAACCTTCTCAATTGTTGATCCGTCTGCATCCCAGTCACTTTCAGGATAAGCCGAAGATTTTCGCCGAAGAACGTCAGCGCGTGTTCGATTTGGAGAAAAAGTATCCACATGTGCATGTCGTCCAGCCCGTCGCGTTGGGCGGGTCGCTTGGCTATTACGGCGGCGAAGACATGGATGAAAAGTCATCCATGATGGCGTACTCCGATGTGCTGGTGACGGTCTACTCGACGATGCTGGTCGAGACTGCCGTCCACGATACACCGATGATTGCCGCGACCATCGATGTCCCCGGCGGCTGGAACAAAAAGGGAAAGTTTTCGCTCTCGCTGAAAGAAATCGGCGACTGGCCAACCCATAAGAGGTTTAGAGAAGCAAAAGCGGGACGGGCTGCAAACAACGCGGCTGAGTTGCGCGACGCACTCAACATGTATCTCAAAGACCGTACCATCGATTCTGCTGAACGCCGCAAGTTCGTCGAAGATGAAATATCCTTCACCGACGCGTCCTCCGGCAAGCGAACAGCGGAATTTATTTTGAAAGTGTTGGATTCCTGACGACCATACAACATGAGACCAGCGGCCAACTCCATGCTCCTCTTCTATTTCTCCATCACCCTCGCCATCTGCTCCAGCGCGTTGTATCACTTCATCGCCAAGAGCACGCCGTCGAACGTGAACTTTACAGTTTCACTCCTGGTGACGTATGCTGTTGCGTTTGTTGTGGTTCTGTTTACCTTTTTCTTTTTTCCCCTACAAGACGACATCGCGGCTGAACTGAAGAAACTCAACTGGGCCAGTATCGGACTTGCCATTGCCATCGTCGGCATAGAGTTTGGATTTCTCCTCGTCTATCGCGCAGGCTGGCACCTCGGCATAGCCGCAGTGTTGACCAATGTGGCGGCTTCGCTGATTCTGCTTCCCGCGGCAATCTTTTTCTTTAAAGACAAAATCTCGTGGGTGAACATCGCCGGAATTTTTGTCTGCCTGCTTGGTTTAGTCATGTTGAATTGGAAAAGGTAGCCTCTACAAGGAGCGCTCTCCCAAATATTAATAAAACTCAAATCCCCCACCTCACCTCCAAATGCTATAATCTCTTTCTCTGAAAGGGATTTTTTATGCTTAAGAACTTCGTAAAATTATTCAGTGGCGACCCCACGAAGAAGACAGTCGAACAATTTCGCGGACTTGTCGAGCAGGTCAACGCGTTGGAGGCGGAATACTCCGCTTTAAGTGATGAAGCATTGCGCGCCAAGACGGATGAATTCAAGGCGCGGATTGCACAGGCATTGAAGGGCTTTACCCCCCCGCCTGTCGGGGGGCAGGGGGGTGACGAGGATTACAACAGATACGCACAGGACGCTCTGGATGAACTCATGCCCGAAGCCTTTGCCGCCGTGCGTGAGGCGTCGAAGCGGACAATTGGTCTGCGGCACTATGACGTGCAGATCATCGGCGGCGGGGCGCTGCACCACGGTCACATCGCGGAGATGCGCACGGGCGAAGGCAAGAC
>DAOUAS010000175.1:0-4934 GCA_034433295.1 Anaerolineales bacterium
GCGCGCTTGCCTGCGCAGGCATTAACCCCGCCGCATCCAGACCGACATATGTGAGAATCGCCATGAGGATGACGAGAATTCCCACAACCACAAAATGTCCCATACGCCTCTCCTGTATGAAATTTCAAAACGCAATTTGGATAAAATTTGTGTAATTTATCATTATTGCGCGCGCCAAATATACCAAAGATTAGGATATTTGTCACTATTTCGAGAGGACTTTATACAGGATTTTTACATTCCCCCAGAAACAAGACTTCCGAAGTCTTCGAGACTTCGGAAGTCTGAATTGTTTACTTCAACGAGCGGATGAAACTCACCAACTGCCAGATTTTCTCATCGTCCAGCGTACCCTGCCAGCCGACCATCGAAGTGCCAGGCTTGCCCTTCGCTATTCGCCAGAAGAGATAGTCATCGCCAACGGTGGCGGCAAGGTCAACAAGGTCTTTTGGTTTAGGATTTAATCCCGCACCCGCAGGACCGTCGCCCGCGCCCCTTTCACCGTGACAGGCGAGGCAATACGTCTTGTAGATTTCCGCACCCGCAGTTGCAGACTCCGCGCCGAGAGGGTTGGTCTTCCCTGCAAACTCGGCAGGGATGGTTTCGGGTGTGGCGGCAACTTCCCCACCGCCGCAAGCCGTCAACACAAACGCAAACAGAACCAAAACAGCACAAAACAACTTTTTCATTTTGCAACCTTTCGTCCGCCCTTCAACTCGGACTGTAATTTTTCGAACCCTGCCCAATCTCCCTTTGCGGCAAGTTTTGCCTGATCGATCCAGCCTTCGAGATTCATCATCTGCAAGCCTGCATCAGCAAGTGTTTTTTGGAGGCTAGGAATTTCAGCATGAGCGAGACTCTCGAAAGTGTTGACGCCAACCTTACCTAGAACTTTGGCAACTTTGGGACCAATTCCTTCGATCTTGGTCAGGTCATCGGCTTCGTGATGCCCATGCGCTTCGTGTTGGACTTCGGGCTTCTTATTTCTGCTCACCAGCCAGCCAACGATGACCATCAAAAGGAAGAATGCCAGCGCGACAATCAACATCCACAGCAGAGTGGTATCGGGGCTTTCCCCACCCTCGGACAGCAAATGTAATGCAAACATCGCAGCCTCCATTGAAGTATGAACTTGTATCACTTATATATGAAAAATTGGGGCGTGTCAATAAAAACCTCGAAGTTTTGAAAACCTCCGAGGTCTGACATGTCATTCCATCCACACCGTTCGATCTTCAAAAGACGAACGCGGCGGATATTCGCCAACAGCTTCGGGATAACCGACATAGATGAAGCCAGCGACGTGCTGATCGGGGGCAAAGCCCAAAAACTCCTTGACCTTTGAGTTGCCTGCCCACTCGCCCGTGCGCCAGATCGCGCCAAGTCCCAGCGCGTGAGCCGCGAGCAAAATATTCTGACAGGCAGCAGAGACAGCGGCATAATTTTCCAACTCTACGATTCTTGCTTCGGCGGGCTTGTCCACGCCGACGGCGATGACCACGGGAGCGCGGAGCGGCAAGGCTCGGGTCTTGTCGAAGGTTTCGGGCGGCAGGTCAGGCTGACGCGCCGACTGCGAAGCCGCCATCACATCGCCCAGTTTCTTTCGTCCATCCCCGGTCAACACCACAAAACGCCAGGGGCGAACCTTGTGATGGTTGGGCGCGTCGTTGCCGGCGTCCAACAGTTTTTCGATCAGGTCGCGCGGCAGGGCGTCTGCCTTGACTTTTCCAACAGAATGTCTGGTTTTGATTGTTTCCAATGTATCCATTTTTTCCTCCGTCCCACAGACGCGTGGGAGTAAAATTGTCTTACCATGAAAATATTCTACTCCGATACCCACCTCAAACACCAGCCGCCCTTCGAGGTCTTCGACGGCGGCAAGCGCGTGCCGTATCTCGAAAATGCAGACCGCATGGAGCGGATTTTGACCGCACTGCAAAAAACCAATTGGGCGGAGTTGACCCAGCCTGCGGATTTTGGACTCGACCCGATTTTTGGTGTGCATGACAGGGATTACCTCGCCTTCCTCGAATCGGCGTGGCGCGAGTGGCTGGTTCTCGACCCCGAAGTTGCGGCTTCGCCCGAGCAGAATACTTTTCTGCCCGCCACCTTTGCCCTGCGGAGGAAGCCGTCACATATTCCATCCCAACTATTGGGCAAGGCAGGTTACCATATTATGGACTTGTCCGCCTGCATCGTGGCGGGGACCTATGATGCAGCGCTCGCTTCTGCCAACTGTGCCTTAAGCGCAGCAGAACTCATCTCTCGCCCTTCTTCACCCTTCATAATTCACGCGAAGCGTTCATCTTTTGCGCTATGTCGTCCCCCAGGACACCATGCAGGAAAAGATTATGCGGCTGGATATTGCTTCGTCAACAATTCGTCCGTCGCGGCAAATTGGCTTTCGTCGAAGGGACGGGTTGCCATTCTCGACATCGACTATCATGCGGGCAACGGTACTCAGGATATTTTCTACGAACGGGACGATGTGCTGACCATCTCGATTCATGGCGACCCAGACTTCGAGTATCCACACTTCATCGGCTATGCAGATGAGACTGGCGCAGGCGCGGGGTTGGGTTTCCACAGGAATATCCCACTTCCGAAAGGGACTGGCGATGAAAAATACCTGTCCGCGCTGGATGGGGCCTTGAAGTTGATTCGGGATTTCGCGCCAGATTATCTCATCGTCCCCACTGGCATGGACACTTTCGACGGCGATCCGCTCGGCACATTCAAAGTCACTCGCGCAGGCTTCGCGGAAATTGGCAAACGGATCGCGGCGCTCGGCTTGCCCACAGCAATCATCATGGAAGGCGGTTATGCTAATGCCGCGCTTGGCGAAAACATCGTCACTTTATTGGAGAATTTCAAGTAGCGCAAACGGAGTCAACGGCTTCTGTCGTTGACGGTCAAAAGTCGGGAGACTTTTGACTCCAGAGAACAAGAGGTCAAATGAAAAAAAGCATCTTCCCGTTGCTGGTATTGACTTTATTTGCCCTGGCTTGCAGCATGCCTTCCCTGCAGGTCATCACCCCAACACCCACCGGAACACAAACACCCGTCTTCACCGCCACCCCAGAAGCGACGTTCACAGCCGCCGCCACGCTGACCCCGACAATTACTCTCACGTCCACCATCACACTCACCATCACACTCACCCCCACCATCTCCGCCACGCCGACGTTCGTTTTTCCACAGGTCACGGTCAACAAGCAGGCGCATTGCCGCTATGGACCTTCGGTGGCATTTTTACACGCCGCTGATCTTTACCCCGGTGACACAGGCATTGCCGACGGACGATACGAATACAGCAGTTGGCTTCACGTCAAATTCGACAAGTTGAAATATTATTGCTGGGTCGCTCCCTCGGTGGTGGATGTGGTCGGTGACGTGACCACGCTTCGTTACAACGAGCCGGATTTACAGTCCGTCGGTTACAGCAATTATCCGCCTCCGCAAAACATCAAAGCCGTCCGCAACGGGGACAAAGTTACCATCAGTTGGGATCAGGTCAACATGACAGCCGATCATGACCGTGGTTACTTGATCATCGCCTTCGTCTGCCAGGATGGAAACTATTTATGGTGGACGGATTCCTATCCCGACCAATATTCGACAGGCTACACCGTGAGGGACGAAGCAGGTTGTTCCGTTCCATCGGAGGGTGTGTTGTATACGGTTGAAAAACACGGATTCTCAAAGCCTGCACGAATCCCCTGGCCGGCGCAGTACTAGCGAACAAGGTTGCTATTACCAATTACAACAAAAAGCGGATGCAAAACGCATCCGCTTTTTCATCTACCTTAACACCCCTGCTTTTCTCATCGCGCCTTCCAGCGCGTCCACGGTTACAGGTTTGATCAGGAACGCCTGCGCCCCACCCCGCATCACGCGATGACGTGTCTCAGGCTGGTCGTCGGATGTGATGACCACTACCGGCACTTTCATCAAGCGTGGCTCACGCTTCAGATAAGCCAGAATCTCCGTCCCGTCCACCCCCGGCATGTTGATATCGAGGCATATAAACTGTGGAACAAAACTTCCCAAAAGAGAGATTGCCGCGCTCGAACCGTACGCCACCCGGGCTGGTAAATCTATAACTGCCAACATCTGTTGCAGGGCGTCTGCTGTGTTTCGATTGTCGTCAATGACCAAACCTTCCATCTTTAGTCCTCCAAAATTATTCTACCCATCACCGAAATATCATAGCCCGGCAATTTCGACACTGAGTCTTGGAAACTGCTGTCGGCTAGTAATTCAAAGAGTGGCACAAGCAAATCGCTTTCGGCATGTTCCTTTGGAATGACCAGGTCGTATCGTTCCTGGAACAGCGGGATGAAGTCCAGTTCCAAAGCCTGCGCTGCGGCGGCAATCCCCAATCCACAATCTGCGCGACCCGATGCCACGGCAGACGCAACTCCCAGATGGGTGTATTCTTCCTGAGTATAGCCGAGAATTAAATCAGGCGACATCCCCAATAAGTTCAACTGATAATCCAACAGGACACGGGTTCCTGCCCCGCGCTGACGGTTGACGAATTCCACCCCGGGCTTGGTCAGATCACCCAGAGTTTTGATTCCCTTCGGGTTTCCCTTCTTGACCATCAAGCCCTGGTCGCGTCCGACGAGTGTCACCACTTTGACGGGGATATTCGGCATATACTGGCGGATGTATGAAATGTTGTATTCGCCCGTTTCGGGGTTGAGCAAATGTGAGCCCGCCAGATGCGCCTCTCCACGACGCAAAGCCACCAGCCCACCCTGGGACCCGACGTTGGCAGAAGCCAACCGACGGTCATGCTCGGCTAGATATTGAGCCATCAAATCCAACGTGAGATCGTGAGAGCCGATGCAGAAAATCGTGCGGCCAATCTCAGCCCTGCTGCGATACAAGTGGACCTTGACCTGCTCGCCTGCGTCCATACCCTGCAC
>DAOUAS010000176.1:0-9230 GCA_034433295.1 Anaerolineales bacterium
AACACGCTGGGATTTCAGGAGAGAATTCGCGGCAGTCATCATATTTTTACAAAAAATGACGTGCTGGAAATTATCAACCTGCAACCGAAAGGCTCGAAATCCAAATCTTATCAAGTAAAGCAAATCCGAGATTTAATTTTGAAATATAGATTGGCTGGTGAAACCCATGATTAAGTATGAAGTCATCCTCTATTGGAGCGCGGAAGATAACGCGTTCATCGCGGAAGTCCCAGAATTGCCTGGGTGCATGGCAGATGGGAAAAATTATCAGGAAGCTCTTGCCAACGTGGAACAAATCGCAAAGGAGTGGATCGAGACCGCCCGTGAATTGGGCAGGGAAATCCCAGTGCCAAAAGGCAAATTGGTTTACGCATGACCGCAAACATCCGAAGCATAGACGGCTTCGGATGTTTTATTACCAATCCATTCAGACAAAGTTGGAAGGGTTGCAGGGGTAACCGTGCATAGACTTCCGAAGTCTCAGAGACTTCGGAAGTCTGTTTGTGAAATGGGGAGGGTATAATTTCGACAATGGAATCGCTGGATTTGGTCGGTAATGCTTACGAACAAGGTAAACGTGTTCTTGTGGAAAGGGAGGCGGAGAGTCTCAAAGAACATGGTCAGTTTCTGACGCCGCCAAATACAGCTCGCTACATGGCAAACAGATTGGGGAATATTTGTTCTGGTTCCACCATTATCGAACCTTCTATTGGTTCTGGAACATTGGCTTGCGCGATTATCGAAAAGCTCATTTCAGAAAATCAACCTGCGGAAATTTGGCTGGACGCCTATGAAACCGACAAGGAACTCTGCGAAACGGCGCGTGACGTTCTGACCCTTGCGAGCAGGGAAGCTGAAAAGCGCAAAATCAAAGTCCACTGGCAGGTGTTCAATGAAGATTTTGTGCTGGCTTGCCTGCCTGAAAGTCAGCCGTCGCTTTTTGACGCGGGACAATCGCGCCGAAAAGCCTATGATTTCGTCATCAGCAATCCCCCGTACTTCAAACTAAACACCGAGGATAAGCGCGTAAAAGCCATTGCGGGAAAAATCAACGGACACACCAATATTTACACTGTATTCATGGCGCTGAGCACAAAGCTGCTTGCACCTGAAGGCAAAGCCTGCTTTATCGTGCCGCGCAGTTTTTGTTCAGGGGCTTATTTTTCGGATTTTCGCCGTGACCTGTTGAGAGATGTAACCCCGCTGTCGGTTCATGTTTTCCAGTCGCGCAATGAAGTTTTCAAGGGCGACAAGGTTTTGCAGGAGAACGTCATTTTTGCATTCGAGAAGTTATCCAACCCCAAAGTGCAAAGATATTGGGCGGGGAAGGTCAATGTTTCGGTCTCCAATGACGATGCGGATTTGAGCGAAAACGCAATCAATCGTCAGGTCTCTTTTCGTCATTTCCTGAATGAACGGGACGGGCAGATATTCTTTCGACTTCCCACAGGGGTACATGATGAACAAATTTTGGATTCGGTTGACCAATGGGACGGCTCTCTCGAAAAGTATGGCTGGCAGGTTTCGACAGGTCGGGTTGTGCCGTTTCGTTCTATGGATTTGCTCAAACCAAAGCTGACCGTTGGCAACGGGACGGTTCCCCTGCTTTGGATGCAAAACGTCAAGCCGTATCGTGTCGAGTATCCGCTTGAAAGTTTTGACAAGCCGCAAGCCATTTCCAAACAGGATGCCGCCCTGCTCGTTCCGAAATCGAATTACGTTTTGTTGCGACGATTCAGTTCGAAGGATGACCGCCGTCGCTTGGTCTCTGCTCCATTGCTCGGCGCGGACTTTGATTTTGAACAGTTCGGCTTTGAGAACCACCTCAACTTTATCTACGGCAAAAAGGGCGACCTTCTTCCGTCCGAAGCAATTGGCTTATCCGCGTTTTTCAACAGCGCCATCGTTGACCGCTATTTCCGCATTGTCAACGGGAATACGCAGGTTAATGCGGCGGAGTTGCGGATATTGCCCCTTCCTCCTTTAGAGGTTATCAGGGCGATTGGCGAAAGAATTCAGAAAAGTCAGAACACTCCCCCCGAACAAATCGAAAATATTGTTTTTTCAACCCTATGGCAAATGAAATTACTTGCCGAAGAATTTCCAATGATTCAGGAGACCAGACTAACAATGGGAAAAATCGAACAGGCTCAGGAAGTTTTGGAAGCGCTTGGATTGCCATCCGCGCAGCAGAATGAGGTTTCGGCTTTGACTCTTTTGGCTCTTACCAACCTATCGGAGAAGGCGCAATGGCGGGATGCTTCCAGCCAAAGCCTGCGCGTCCACGATATTTTGGTGAAGATCAAGCAGGATTACGGACGGGAGTACGCGGAAAACAGTCGGGAGACCATCCGCCGCAAGGTCTTGCACCAACTCGAACAGGCGGGGATTGTCATTCGCAATGCGGACGACCCATCACGTCCAACCAACAGCGGATTGAATAATTACATCTTGTCTGATCTGGCTTTGGATGTTTTGCGCTCCTTTGGTTCTCCGAAATGGAAAAGGAAGGTTTCTGAATTTCTCGAACAACAAAGCTCTCTGTTGGAAACTTACCTGAACACGAGAGAGCAAACCAAGGTTCCCTTACAAGTTGCGGACGGAAAGGTTTACAAACTGTCGCCAGGCAAACACAACCAGCTTCAAGCCGCCATTGTTGAAGAGTTCGCTCCCCGCTTTGCGGCTGGGGCGAAACTTATCTATCTCGGTGATACTGCGAATAAGGTTCTCGTTTTCGATAAAGTTGTCTTTGCCAAACTTGGAATTTCAACGTCAGAACACGGCAAACTTCCCGATGTTATTCTCTATGACAAAAAACGAAACTGGCTTTTCTTGATCGAAGCCGTGACTTCGCGCGGACCCGTTTCCCCAAAGCGCCAATTTGAACTGGAGAAACTTCTCGAATCCTGTACTGCTGGAAAAGTGTATGTGACGGCGTTTCTCGATGTTGCAACATTCAAGAAATTCGCCAACGATATTGCCTGGGAGACCGAAGTCTGGATTGCCGAAACACCTTCGCATATGATTCACTTCAACGGCGATAAGTTTTTGGGTCCGAGATAGTCGAAATTGTTGCAAGGAGGCAGAGATGTCCTGGCAAATCCAATTGAGGGGAGATACTGTTTCGTGGCTGCTTGAGCCTGATTCGCCTGGGGTTCGTTACCTAGCATTGCGTGACCTGATGGAACTTCCTGCCGAGGATGCGAAGTTGAAGTCCGCGCGGAAGCTGGCGCACAGGGAGGGTCCCATTGCGGAGGTTTTGTCCCATATGGAGGAGGCGGGATATTGGGTCAAGGCGGGATCTGGCTACAACCCGAAATATCTTTCCACGGTCTGGTCCATTATTTTGCTTGCCCAGCTTGGAGCGTCAGTCCATGAAGACAGGCGCATCGAACGCGCTTGCAAGTATCTGTTCGACCATGCCCTGACTGAAAGCGGTCAATTCACTGCCATTGCATCTGGCGCACCTTCGGGGACAATCGACTGCCTGCAAGGGAACCTCTGCTGGTCGCTGATGGAGTTGGGCTACGACCACCCACGGCTGGACTCTGCCTACGAGTGGATGGCAATGACGGTCACAGGAGATGGGGTCGCGCCCAAAGAAGACAAGGATGCGCCCGTCCGTTACTTTGCGTACAAATGCGGTCCTACCTTTGCCTGCGGGGCGAACAACAAACTTCCCTGTGCCTGGGGCGGATGCAAGGTGATGATGGCTTTCAGCAAATTACCCGCGAAGAAACAAACCCCATTAATCAAGAAAGCCATCAAGCAAGGCGTGGATTTTTTCCTCGGCATTGACCCCGTCACGGCGGATTATCCCAGCGGCGTGACAAACAAGCCCAGCGGCAGTTGGTGGAAATTTGGCTTCCCTGTCTTCTACGTCACAGATATTTTGCAGATCGCCGAAGCTTTGTCCGCGCTGGGATATGGCAAGGACAAGCGGCTGGCAAATACCATGAATCTCATCCGCGAGAAACAAGATGAAGGCGGTCGCTGGTCACTGGAATACGATTACAGCGGCAAGACCTGGGTGGAGTTTGGCATAAGGAAGAAACCGAACAAATGGGTGACGCTGAGAGCCTTGCGGGTTTTGAAGGCTGTCGGCTGATCGATTTCAATCGGTGTGATTTTGAGGTTTGAAGTCATCTATGGAATGATGCACACTTGTCCCATGCATCCAGTAGAATTAGATCTTCCCTCCTCTAAATTGAGTCTCATAAAGCTGCGAATATAATCCTCCCGCCGCCAGCAGTTCCTCGTGCGTGCCTCGCTCGACAATCTTCCCGCGATCCATGACCAGAATTAGATCCGCCGCCAAAATCGTGGACAGGCGATGGGCGATGACAATCGAAGTGCGCCCTGACATGACGCGCTTCAACGCGTCTTGAATCAGGGATTCGGATTCGCTGTCGAGGGAACTGGTGGCTTCATCCAAAACAAGGATGCGCGGGTTCTTGAGGATCACACGCGCGAGGGCGATGCGTTGTTTTTCGCCGCCGCTCAAGCGGTATCCGCGCTCGCCGACGATGGTGTCGTAGCCGTCGGGCAGGTCCATGATGAAGTTGTGGATGTTCGCCGCGCGCGCCGCGGATTCGATCTCCGCTTGCGTGGCGTCGGGTTTGGCGTAGGTCAGGTTGGTGCGGATGGTGTCGTGGAAGAGGTAGGTCTCCTGCGTCACCATGCCGATGGCGGACGAAAGCGACTCGAGCGTCACATCGCGCAGGTCATGCCCGTCGATGCGGATCAAGCCGTCGGTGGGGTCATACAGGCGCGGGATGAGATAGGTCACGGTGGTCTTGCCTGCTCCAGACGGACCGACGAGCGCAACCAACTGTCCAGCGGATGCGGTGAAGGAGACTCCTTCGAGGGCGACGTCACGAGCTTGAGAGGTGGAGTCGGCTTCCGTCTGACCATTGACGGTGGACGATGGACCGTCTACGGTCTTCGGTCCTCGGTCAGTTGACCCAGAGAAAACCGCCTTCACATCCTCCATCTTCCCGTAGCGTTTGACATCCTTCAACAGTTTGGAGTCGTCCACCTTGTAGTTGAAGGTGACATCTTTGAATTCGAGTTGACCTTTGACATCTTTCAACGCAACCGCGTCCTTTTTCTCGACAATGTCATGCGACAAATCTAGCACTTCGAAGACGCGCTCGAAGGAAACCATGCTGGTGGAGAATTCGACGGGCGCGCCAGCCAGCCCTTGCAGCGTGCCGTAGAGTTGACCGAGATACGAGCCGAAGGCGACGATGGTGCCGATGGTGAAGACGTCGGTGATGACGAAGTATCCGCCCAAGCCGTAAACCAGCGCCGTGCCCACCGCCGTCACCAGCCCGAAGATGACGAAGAACGACGAGCCGACCACCGCGCGTCGAATCCCAATATCGCGGACGTTCGCGGCGCGTTCGCGG
The DNA here is from genome assembly GCA_034433295.1 of Anaerolineales bacterium. Taxonomy (GTDB): domain Bacteria; phylum Chloroflexota; class Anaerolineae; order Anaerolineales; family Villigracilaceae; genus Villigracilis. Next base: position 5,412 of record DAOUAS010000176.1, read on the forward strand.
AAACGCTTCTCCTCTTCGCGCGTGCGCCCAAAGAGTTTGACCAGCAGCGCGCCGCCGATGTTGAGAGTCTCGTTCATGTGCGCGTTCATCTGCGCGTTGATGTCCATTGCCTGGCGGGCGATGTCGCGCAGGACGTTGCCAAGCCGTTGGGCGGTGACGATGAACAGCGGCAGGATCAGCACGCTGACGACGGTCAGCCGCCATTCGAGAGTCAGCATGACCGAGAGCAGGGCGATGGCTTCGACGAAGTTGGTGACGATGTTGACGATGGTGTTGCTGATGGCGTTCTGCGCGCCGACCACGTCGTTGTTGAGGCGGGACATCAACTCGCCTGTCTTGGTGTTGGTGAAGAAGCGCAGTGACATCCGTTGCAGACGCGAGAACAGCGAGGAGCGCAGGTCGAAGATCACGCCTTCGCCGACCGTCGAGTTGAGTCTGCGCTGGACGACGCTGATTCCGCCGTTGAGCGCGGGAATGAACAACAACGCCAGTCCCAGCCAGATGAGGCGTTGGGTATCCTTGGCGGGCAGCACCACGTCGATCATGTTGCGGAAGATGAGCGGGGTAAGCAGGGACAAGCCCGTGCTGAGCAAAATGGTCACCAACATGCCCGCAATATGTCCCCAGTAGGGTTTGGCGTAATCGAGGACGCGCAGTAAAAGTTCGCGGGTCACTTTGGGCTTTTCGTCGCCCTGACGCATTGACATGAAAAAGCCGTAGCCGTGCATGTAGTTAGTCTCCTGGTCAGATAGTCTTATAGTCGCATAGTTGTTGCCACCATCAGACTATCTGACTATAAGACGAAGCGACCATTCAGGCAACTGGACAAAGGGGGAGGTTAATGAAAGTCTGATGGAGAGGGCGGGGTATAATCCTACGCAGACTTCCGAAGTCTGTGAGGAAAACATGCCGAAACCGATCACACAAAACACCTTGTTTTACGGGGACAACCTGTCCATTTTGCGCGAGTATCTCCCCGACAAGCGCGTTGACCTGATCTACCTCGACCCGCCGTTCAATTCGAGCCGCTCGTAATTCAAAAGGGAGTTTGCCATGCCGCTCTATCAAATAAAACAACAGAAGACGCAACAAGTAAAGCCCTCTTCATTCAAAAACGAAAAGGAACTTCAAAGTCTGTTCGAGGCGAACTTGGAGGAATTGCTAGGCGTTCGTTTTGTGGATACCGAGTTCACAACAGGTGACAGGCAACGAGGACGAATTGATACTTTGGGTATCGACCAAGACGGCGCGCCTGTAATCATAGAATACAAAAAGACGAACAAGGAAAATGTCATCAACCAAGGGCTGTTTTATCTGGATTGGCTTGTGGATCACAAGGGCGACTTCACACTTGCTGCTCAGAAACAACTTGGAAAGGAAATAGAGATTGATTGGTCGAGTCCAAGATTAATTTTAGTGGCTGAAAGTTTTTCTGAATACGATAAATATGCAGTCAATCGTATCGGAGCCAACATTCAACTATGGACTTACAGGAAATACGGGAGCGATTTTCTGTTCCTCGAATCCATATTTGCAACAATCAATCAAAAGTTATCCAAAAAGGAGAAAGTTGAAGCCAAGGAAGATGCAAGCGAAGATAATTTGGAAGAAGAACTTGTCTACACTTTGGAGTACCATTTGGGTGAAAAGCCTGCCGACACAAAATTATTATTTGATGCTCTGCGGGAAAGAATTTTTGCATTGAACAGCGACGGCGACATTATCGAAAGACCAAACAAGATTTATCTGAGCTACAAACATGGAAAGAATTTCTGCGAAGTTCAAATCCAGGCGAACCGATTGAAAATATGGTTAGACATTCCACACGCTGAGTTGGACGACCCTGCCAAACTGAGCCGAGATGTTTCAAAAATCGGACATCATGGAACTGGTACTTCAGAAACAAATCTGGCAGATTTATCTGAATTGGACGCGGTCATGAATCTGATTGAGCAATCCTATAAGCAAACCGTTTAAGGAGAATCTACATGCCGAAGTTCGTGCCGGGTCAATTCAAGCAGGCGGAGAAGGTCAAAAAGAAGGAAGGAAAGCAGGGGGAACTGGGAATATAAAGAAAAAACGTGACAGTCACCTTGCAGGTGACTGTCACGTTTTAAACTCTAACACACCTCTAACGCCGTCCGCGAAAATGGGGGATTACAATGAAGTGCGAAAACAGGCGCACACGGAGTCAAAACCTGTGTACCTGTTTCCTTGTGTACCCATCCCTGCATAATTTCTGCACAATCTTTTGATACGATGACCACCGTCCCGAAGGCTGCTGTGAATTGATTTCGTCTTCCAAAATCCTTCGGGGCGATTCATCAGGAGTATTCCTTTGCAAGCAACCATGACACAAACCTCCCCCCGCCGTCGTGAGCGGACCAAGTCCAGCGGCGGCATCGGGCGCGCGATCAAGTATTTGACGAATTACAAACGTCAAGCCGCGCTGCCGTATATTTTTCTCATCATCGCCACGCTCTCGCAACTGGCTGTGCCGCGTATGATCCGCAATGTGATCGACGCGGTGACCAGTGGATTCCTCGCCAGCCAGGTGCTGGGCGCGTTGGACAAAATCCCCGCCCAATTTATGGGAGCGGCGCTGCCGAAGATTCTAGAGGCGACGGGGAATCCCAGCTCGATGACGGTTGACCAACTCAAGGCGGCGCTCGAGTCGAATTTGACAAACGCGCCTCAGGCTTTGGTCACCGCCCTGGTCGCCATCGTCGTCTTCGCCGTCCTGCGTGGAGTGTTCTCCTTTTTGCAATCATTCTGGGCGGAGAAGAATTCCCAATCCGTCGCCTATGACTTGCGAAATGATTTGTATGCCAAGATACAGGTGTTGTCCTTTGCTTATCACGACAAGAACCAGACGGGACAGTTGATGATTCGCGCCACGGACGACGTGGAAAAGGTGCGCCTTTTCATCGGACAGGGCTTGCTGCAACTCGTCGGCGCGGTGATTTTGCTCTCTGGCACGGTCATCATTTTGTTCACCTCCAACGTCTCGCTCGCCTGGACTGCCATGCCGATCCTGCCGATTGCAATCGTCATCTTTGGTGTGTTCTCCAGCATGGCCCAGCCGATGTTCAAGAAAGTCCAGCAAAAACTTTCGACGTTGAACACGATCTTGCAGGAGAACCTCGCGGGCATCAAGGTCATCAAGGCGTTCACCCGCGAGAAGGAACAGCAGGCGAAGTTCCGCAAAGCCGCAGATGACACGATGAATCAAGCCATCGCGGTCAACCGCTTGTTCACGTTTTTGTTCCCATTGGTATTTCTGACTGCCAACTTAGGTCAAGCCACCATCTTATATGTCGGCGGTAAACAGATCATCACTGGCACGCTGACCATCGGCGCATGGCAGGAGTTCTCACTCTACCTGATGTATCTCTTTTTTCCCATCATGATGTTCGGCATGATCGTCACCCAGATGGGACAGGCTGCCGCATCCGCTGACCGCATCTTCGAAATCCTCGACGCCAAGAGCGATATCGTGGACAAGCCGAATGCGACTACTCTCCCCGCAGTGAATGGCGATGTGAAGTTCGAGAACGTCACCTTCCGCTATGTAGGCGGTGGCGCGCCTGTGTTGAAGAACGTTTCGTTCGAAGCCAAGCCAGGCGAGACGATTGCCCTCCTCGGTGCGACAGGCTCTGGCAAGACCAGCATCATCAACCTGTTGCCACGATTTTACGACCCCGTTGAAGGACGCATCACGATTGACGGTCACGACCTGCGCGATGTGACTCTCGACTCGCTCCGCTCGCAAATTGGTATCGTGCTTCAAGAGACGACTTTGTTCAGCGGGACCATTGC
>DAOUAS010000177.1:0-2410 GCA_034433295.1 Anaerolineales bacterium
CTGCTCGAAGCTCTTTCGCCGAACGCCGGTTGACCGCTCGAATTCTTCATCTTTCAGCATTTGCACGGTTTCGTATCTCATCTACCTAGTATGGCACACTTATGCAAGAGGTCTATTCAGGCTAACTGAATAGGGAAACGGGTAGACATGTACACAGGTTGTTCCCGTGCCTGTTTACTTGTATACTTGTCTACATTCCTCGGAGAACCATGTTCAAAAAAATAATCCTTCTTTCCACCTTGCTTCTCACCTCCTGCATTTCCGTGGACGTGGATTCAGGTATGCCCGTCACGGCTGGACCTGACTTCGTGACCTCGACCCTGCCGCCGACAAAACAGGGCTTTGTTCCCTCGACACTGACGCCGACAGTGGAAGCCACCATCTCCCCCACCTTTGCAATCACAGCCCCACCCAATTGCACGGATGGGGCAATCCTCTTGCGCGATGTGACTATTCAGGACAATACCCAGGTCCGCGCGGGTGAGACTTTTACCAAGACCTGGGAACTCCAAAACGTTGGGACTTGTCCGTGGGTAAATTACACGCTGGTCTTTACCGCCGGCGACCGGATGAAAGCGCCAGACTCCGCACCTGTCTCCACTACGCTGAAAGACGAGAAGGTCGAGGTCTCCGTTGATTTGACCGCGCCCACGTCCAACGGGACGTACACCGGCTATTTCAGCCTGCGCAACGCAAGCACCAAGGCGGTGGCAATCGGCACGGAGCAGACGTTCTGGGTAAAAGTCATCGTTGGTGGCGCGCCAGCCGCCGCCACTTTGTCGGGAGCGAGTCCCATGCAATCGGAAAATACCTCCACAGGAGGCGGAGGGTCAGCCAATTGCAATTACACCCAAAACGCGGGGTACGTCAATCAGGTAGCGGCGGCGATTAACGCCGAGCGCGCAAATGCAGGACTTCCAGCGTTGACGGTCAACTCACAGCTTGCGGCGCTGGCGCAGTCCCATGCGGCGGACATGGCTTGCAGTAACCGCATCAGCCACAGCGGGTCCGATGGCTCCACCCCCTACTCGCGCGCGGTTGCGGCGGGATACACAGGCTTCTTCAACGAGGAAATCATCTATGGCGGCGGCGGACCATCAGCGGCGATGAGTTGGTGGATGAATGACAAAATCCACCGCGACGCAATTCTGAAAGCAAAAACCACCGAGATGGGTGTCGGCTATGCGTATTATTCCAATGGTTCGTACGGGGACTTTATTGTGGCCGAGTTCGGAAGTCAGTAAAAGACAAAGGCCCTTCAAAGAAAACCCAGGGACTTTCATCCACTCGTCTCCAATTACAAATTACCAGGCCAATTCCCCTATCCCCCAAACGCCTCATTCAGCCAATCGAGGAAACCCTTCTCCTGCGGCTTGACCGTGGTACCCAAACTCTCTGCCAGCTTCTCGAACAGTTCGCGCTGTTCCTTGGTCAATTTGGTTGGGATGGCGACGTTCACGATCACGATCTCGTCACCGCGCTGGTGTTTGTTGCGGACATGCGGCACGCCTTTGCCTTTGACGTGAAAAATCTTCCCCGACTGTGTGCCAGCTGGAATCTTCAATTTGTCTTCGCCATCCATCGTGGGAATGGTCACTTCTGCGCCGAGGGCGGCTTGCGCCACGTTGATGTCGAGGTTCAGCAAAATATCAAGATCGCGCCGCTTGAAGAATTGATGCGGCTTGACATCCACCACAAGGAACAGGCTTCCGCTGGGTCCGCCAAAGACGCCAGGTCCGCCCTCGTTGTTCAAGCGGATTTGCGTGCCCACATCCACACCAGCGGGGATTTGCACCTTCTTCTTGACGTTCTTGCGCTCCAAGCCCGTGCCGCGACAGGTCTTGCAAGGCGACGAAATCGCCTCACCGCGCCCGTTGCAGGCGGGACAAGTCGCAGTCTGAACCATCTGACCGAGGAAGGTCTGGCGCACCTGACGCACCTCGCCCTGCCCATTACAAGTGGAACATTTTACGGGCGTCGTGCCAGGTTCCGCGCCTGAACCACTGCACCGTGAACAGGTCTCGTCACGTTGGAATTCGATTTCCTTTTCGACGCCAAAGACGGCTTCTTCAAATGTCAGTGTGACCTGCATTTGCAAGTCACGCCCGCGACGCGGAGAATTGCGCGGCTGACGTCGTCCCGAAGAAAAGCCAAAGCCGCCGAACCCGCCGAGGATTTCCTCGAAGATGTCGCTAAAGTCGGCGGAATAGTCATGGTATCCGCCGCCGCCCATGCCACCAAGTCCCTCCTTGCCATAGCGGTCATAGCGCGCGCGCTTGTCGGAATCCGAAAGCACACCGTAGGCTTCGTTGATTTCCTTGAACTTTTCCTCGGCATGTTCTTCCTTGCTGACGTCGGGATGATACCGGCGCGCAAGTTTGCGGAACGCAGCTTTGATCTCGTCATCGCT
>DAOUAS010000178.1:0-31584 GCA_034433295.1 Anaerolineales bacterium
GGTGAGGACTCGTCCCCGCGTTTGGGATTTGAGCGTCTCGTAAGCGTCGCTGCGCCCAGCCGCGCGGAGGATGGTTTGCGCGCCTTCGGAGACAACTTCCCAATGGGCGTTCAACTCGGCGCGGGTTTTTTCTTCGTTGGCGGTGATACGTTTCATGCCGCGCATAAAACTTGTCCAAGCCAGCAGGGTGTGACCGAGCGCCACGCCAAAGGTGCGGCGGACAGTGGAGTCGGACAGGTCACGCTGCAAACGGGAGACGCTCAACTTTTGGGCGTAATGTGTGAAGAGGGCGTTGGCAATACCGAGGTTGCCTTCGGCGTTCTCAAAGTCAATCGGGTTGACCTTTTGCGGCATGGTCGAGGAACCGACTTCGCCTTCAACGACAGCCTGGTTGAGCAGGTCGTCGCTGACGTAGCGCCAGATGTCCTGTGCGAAGTCAATCAAAATGGCATTAAGCATTCGCAGGGCTTCGAAGTAACGAAGCCAATTGTCGTAGGGAAGAATTTGGGTGGTGACGAGGTTGGGCTGTAAGCCGTAGGCTTGGACGAAGTTCGCGCTGAACGCCAGCCAGTCGGTTTGTGGGAAAGCGATTTGCAGGGCGTTGAAGTTGCCGACTGCGCCCGTCAACTTGGCTTCGAATGAGTGGGCAGAAATTTCATCGCATGATTTTTTGAGCCGCGAGAGGAAGACAGCAAACTCCCTGCCGAGGGTGGTCGGGACGGCGGGTTGTCCGTGTGTGCGCGCCAGCATGGGCAGGGCGCGGTGCTTTTGGACAAAGCCCAAAACGTGAGCGAGCAAATCATCCAGCGCGGGGAGCAGGACGGTATCGCGCGAGTCGCGCAGGGATAAGGCTTGGGCAATGTTATTCACATCTTCGGAGGTCAAGCCAAAGTGAATCCACGGAAGCAGGTCGTTCAAGGATGTGCCGCTCAACTTCTCGCGCAGAAAATATTCGATGGCTTTCACGTCGTGGCGGGTCTGCTTCTCGAAAGCGCGGACGGATTCCGCGTCGGCGAGGGTGAAATTTTTCCAGATGGATTCCAGCAGCGCAGACTCGGATTTGCTCACGGGGCGGATCAAGCCGATTTTGGAAAGACCAGCCAACAGGTCGAGTTCCACGCGGACGCGGTCGCGGAGATAGGCAAACTCGGAGAAAAAATCCCGCAGAGGAGCTGTCGCTTCGGCGTAGCGTCCATCGAGAGGAGAGAGAAGAAGGAGGGGCGAATCCATGTTATTTGTTCAGGTATTCCGAAATGATCGTGTCGTAGCGCGCGGTGATTTGGAAACCTTTGACTGCCAAATGTTTACGCATGGTAAAGGATACTTTGTCGTGTTGAAGCGCTTCCAACACGCCCGCATAATCAGCTGGGTCGCAGACGAGGGTGACACGCTCGTGGTTCTTCGCCGCCGCGCGGATGAGGGTCACGCCGCCGATGTCGATGTTTTCGATGATCTCTTCGTAGGTGGCATTTGGTCTGGCAATCGTTTCCTCGAACGGGTAGAGGTTGACGGCAACCAGTTCGAGATAATCCCAGCCGAGGGCAAGCAGTTCGGTGCGGTCGGATTCGGTGGGACGTGCGAGCAATCCGCCGTGAATGGCGGGATGCAGGGTCTTGACACGTCCGCCCAAAATTTCGGGCGAGTTGGTGTAATCGGCAACTTCGGTCACGGCGATGTTGCTGTCGCGCAAGAGCCGCGCCGTGCCGCCAGAGGCAAGCAACGTCCAGCCGAGCGAAATAAGTCCCCTCGCAAAATCAACGAGACCGGTTTTATTGTGAACAGAGAGAATAGCTGTGGGCATGGAGAACCTCGGTAATTGGTAATTAGTGATGGAAGAGTCGCACGCCCGAAAACGCCATCGTCATGCCGTATTCGTCGCAAGCGGCGATGACATCTTCGTCGCGGGTGGAGCCGCCGGGTTGGACGATGTACTTCACCCCGCTTTTGGCGGCGCGGTCAATCGAGTCGCGGAAGGGGAAAAAGGCGTCAGAGCCGAGCGCAACTTCGGTCATGCCATCGAGCCAGGCGCGGCGTTCTTCGGCGGTGACGCGGAGCGGGCGCGGCGTCTCACAGAAGACGTTTGACCAGTTGGCCTTTTCAGCGTCGGTCACATCGGGCTGGAGGAATTGGTCAATCGCGTTGTCGCGGTCGGGGCGTTTGACATCGGTCTTGAACGGAAGCGCCATCACCTGCGGATGCTGTCGCAATCGCCACAGGTCGGCTTTTGCGCCGGCTAGACGAGCGCAATGCACCCGCGACTGCTGTCCCGCGCCAACGCCGATGACCTGTCCATCCGTTGCGAAACACACCGAGTTGGACTGGGTGTACTTCAAAGTGATCGAGGCAATCAGCAAATCACGGACGGCGCTTTCAGGCAGGGACTTGCTCTTCGTGACGATGTTCCCGAAGTCGGCGGGGGTGATGGGTCTATCGTTGCGGCGCTGTTCGAGAGTCAAGCCGAAGACCTCGCGCGTTTCGGTAGGGTCGGGTTCGTAGGCGGGATCCATTTGGAGAACGACGTATCTTCCGTCTTTTTTCTTTTTTAGGATTTCCAACGCTTTGGGTTCATAGGAAGGCGCGATGACCCCGTCCGAGACTTCACGGCGGATGAGTTTGGCAGTCGGCACGTCCACCGTGGTGGAGAGGGCGACCCAATCGCCGAACGAGGACATTCTGTCTACGCCTCGGGCGCGGGCGTATGCGGCGGCAAGCGGCGAGAGTTCCATGTCATCCACGAAGTAGATTTTGCGAAGGATATCTGAAAGCGGAGTCCCAACCGCCGCGCCCGACGGGCTGACATGCTTGAACGAAGCGGCAGCGGGCAAACCCGTAGCCTGATTTAACTCCCGGACCAGTTGCCATGCATTGAGCGCGTCCAGCAGGTTGATGTAGCCTGGCGCAGACGAAAGAACTTCAAACGGCAGGTTGCTGCTTTTGGAAAACACACGGGCGGGAGATTGATGCGGATTACATCCATAACGCAAGCGGATTTCGGAAGTCATAAGCGTAATCCTGTTGAAAAGATGCCGGGATTAAATTACGAGGTCTGGTCGATTTTACCGTGACTTTAGGCAATTCACCTTTGGGAGTGAAACTTTCAATACTCATATAAAATTATTGCAACACAATTCTGTGTTGCAATAATCAACAGTACATTCAACAGCGATCGTTTATCAAGTTATCTTCAAGCCTACCAATAATTGTGAACCAGGTCCCGGATGCGGGCATCATAGATCGCGCGGACTTTTTCCATCGTGACCGAATCCAGCGCGGACAAGTCGGCGGCTTTGACGTTGTCCTCCGCCTGGGTTGGGTTCTTCGCTCCGGGGATGGTACAGGTCACGGCATCGAACATCAAAATCCAGCGCAGGGCAAACTGTGGCATTGTCCAGCCCGTTGGTAGGAGTGCGCGAAGTTCGTCCACAGCTTTCAAGCCGGTTTCGTAATCCACGCCAGAGAAGGTCTCACCGCGATCAAAAGCTTCGCCGTGACGGTTGAAGGCGCGATGGTCATCCGCCTCGAAGGTGGATTTCGCTGTCAGTTTGCCGGTCAACATTCCGCTGGCGAGGGGGACACGCGCCAGGATACCAACCTTGCGGCGAATGGCTTCGCTGAAAAACAACTCGGCGGGTCGCTGGCGGAAAATGTTGAAGATGATCTGCACGGTCTGCACGTTGGGATATTCGATGGCTTTGAGCGCCTCTTCCACTTTTTCCACGCTGACACCATAATGACGCAGTTTGCCAGCCTTGACCAGATCATCGAGCACGCCGAAAGTTTCGGGCATGTAAAAGACTTCGGTCGGCGGGCAGTGCAGTTGCAGGAGGTCAATGGCTTCGGTGTTCAGATTTTTTAGGCTGCGCTCGACAAAGGCGGTGAGGTTGACGCGGTTATACCCACCCGCCACATGCGGATCGAGTCTCCGCCCAGCCTTGGTCGCCACGTAGATGGTTTCCTTGCGCTCCTTGCGGAGTTGTGCCACGAGACGTTCCGAGCGCCCGTCTCCGTACACATCGGCGGTGTCGATGAAGTTGACTCCCAAGTCAATCGAACGATGCAAGGCGGCAAGGGAATTCTTGTCATCCACGTTGCCCCACGAGCCGCCAATAGCCCACGCCCCAAAGGAAACGGTTGAGACTTTCCAACCGGTGCGTCCCAGTTCACGATATTGCATAATTCTTTCCTTTCATGTCATTCTGATCGACAGTGACACTTGCTCCTGCACTGCGTTTGGTGCAGTGCAGGTGAGAATCTCCAAGATTGTCATAGAGACCCTTCGCTTCGCTCAGGGTGACACGCAATAAACTATATTCCTTTGCTCAAATGATAATAAAGGTCATTCCAGCGCAGCTTGTCCTTGAATTCGTCCACGCGGGTGTTTTCGTCGATGAGAAGGAATTCGATTCCAGCCATCTCGGCGAAGTCCTGTAACTGCTCGGCAGTGACCGTGTAGCTGAAACTGGTGTGATGCGCTCCGCCGGCATAGATCCACGCGGCGGCGGCAACCTTGAGGTTGGGACGCGGCAGCCAGAGGGCGCGGGCGACGGGCAGGTTGGGAAGCGGCGCATCGGTCGGGACGACGTCCACAACGTTGGCAACCATGCGGAAACGTCCGCCCATGTGCATCATCGACGCGCCGATGGCGGGGCCCGTGTTCGAGTCGAAGATCAAGCGGACGGGGTCAGCCTTGCCGCCAATCGAAAGCGGCAGGATTTCCAGCTTGGGCTTGTTCGAAGCAATCGATTCGCAAATCTCCAACATGTGCGCGCCGAGGACCTTGTCGCCGCTGGCGCTGAAATGATAGGTGTAGTCTTCCATGAAGCTGACGCCGCCTTTCAAGCCGGCGCTCATCACCTTCATCGCGCGGACGAGGGCGGAGGTCTTCCAATCGCCTTCCGCGCCGAAACCGTAACCGTCGCGCATCAAACGCTGGACAGCCAGACCGGGCAGTTGTGCCAGTCCATGCAAATCCTCGAAGGTGGTGGTGAAGGCTTTGAAGTTGCCAGCCTCGAGGAAGTTGCGCATCCCGACTTCGATGCGCGCGCCTTCGCGCAGGGAGGCATGTTTGTCGCCGCCGGGCTTCAAGGCGGGAGAAACCTCGTATTCATCGAGATAGGTCTTGACCATCTTTTCGACATCGGCATCGCTGGCTTCGTTGACAGCCTTGACCAGATCCCCGACCCCATAGCCATAGACGTCGTACCCAAGCTGAATCTGCGCCTGAACCTTGTCTCCTTCGGTGACGGCGACGTCGCGCATGTTGTCGCCGAAACGGGCGAGCTTCGCGCCCTGCCAGTCCGCCCAGGCGGCTGCGACGCGCGCCCACGATCCCAGCTTCGCCTGCACGTCATCGTCCTGCCAGTGACCAACCACCACCTTGCGGTCGATCCGCAGCCGGCTGCCGATGAAACCAAACTCACGGTCGCCGTGCGCCGCCTGGTTGAGATTCATGAAGTTCATGTCGATCTCAGCCCAGGGGATTTCGCGGTTGTACTGCGTATGCAAATGCGCGAACGGCTTCTTGAGCAGGTTCAGTCCCGCGATCCACATCTTGGCGGGCGAGAAGGTATGCATCCAGGTGATGAGACCGATGCAGTTCTTTGCCGAGTTGGCTTCGAGGCACAAGTCACGAATGGCTTCGGGCGTGGTCAAGACGGGCTTGAAGACCACCTTCATCGGCATGTGCTTCGATGCGGTAAGCGCGGCGGCAATCTCTTTTGAATGTTCCGCCACGGTTTCGAGAGTCTTGGGTCCATAAAGATGCTGGCTTCCCGTCACAAACCAAACTTCATATTGTTTTAAATCAATCATGGTTATGTCTCCTTATTTTTCTCTTTTGAAACGACGGCTTGACAATGCCTGCACTGGCGTCGATACATGCATTGTCCATCGTCGGTCGTTCCTACTGTCCGTAATAGGCGTTCTTCCCATGCTTTCTGAGGTAGTGCTTATCCAATAATTCCTGTTGCATGGGCAGAATTTCCGGTTCTAGCATCATGGTATGGAGGTTCATAAATGCAACCTCCTCCAAAACCACGGCATTATGGACTGCGTCCATGGGGTCTTTGCCCCAGGCAAAGGGACCGTGGCTGTAGACAAGGACTGCTGGAATGGCATCGGGGTCTCTCTCACGGAAAGTCTCCGCAATCACCAGACCTGTTTTCTTTTCGTACTCGCCTTCGATTTCGGCTTTCGTCATCCTTCGAGTACAGGGAATCCTGCCATAAAAATAATCGCCGTGCGTTGTGCCAAGCGCATTGATGCCGCGTCCCGCCTGTGCGAAGGTCGTTGCCCAGCGGCTGTGGGTGTGGACAATGCCGCCGACATTGGGAAACGCCTTGTAGAGTTCGATGTGAGTCGCGGTATCGGAGGAAGGCTTCAAACTTCCTTCCACCTTTTTCCCTGTTTCCAATTCCACGACCACCATGTCCTCCGCCTTCATTTCCTCATAGGAAACACCCGAGGGCTTGATGACCACAAGTCTCTGAGCGCGGTCGATCCCCGAAACGTTCCCCCAGGTGAAGGTGACAAGTCCATGCTTGGGGAGCAGGAGGTTTGCTTGAAATACTGTTTCTTTGAGTTGTTCGAGCATGGTTTCTCCGACGGTAATTGGTAAATGGTAATTACCATTTACCAATTACTTCAGTCCTTCCACAGCGGCTCGCTCGATGACGAGTCCCTTCTTGTAGCGTTCCATAAACGCCGCAAAGCCTTCGACGTCCTTCGCATCGGGAGCAATGGTCGAGCCTTTCTCGCCTGCGAAGACCTTGTTTGAAAGGTAGGCATCCAAAGACTCGCCGCTTGACTTGTTCAGCATGTACGCTGCCAGCAGGGCAATGCCCCATGCGCCGCCTTCGCCAGCGGTTTCCATCACTGACACGGGAACGTTCATCGCTGCCGCCATCATCCGCTGACCGACTTCCTTAGTCTTGAAAAACCCGCCGTGACCAAGAACCTGATCGATCTTGACCTTCTCCTTCTCGAAGATGCCCAGCCCAGTCTTCAACGCGCCGAGCGACGCGAACAAGTGCGCACGCATGAAGTTTGCCAGCGTGAACTTGCTCTCGGGAGTGCGGACAAACAGCGGGCGACCTTCTTCGAGGTGAGTAAGATGTTCGCCTGAGAAATAATTGTAGGCAAGCAGTCCGCCCGCATCGGCATCACCAGCGAGTCCCTGCTTGTAGAGCATCTCGAACAATTTCGACTCGCTCACTTCCACGCCCAAGACTTTGGTGAATTCTTGGAACAGGTCGACCCAGGCGTTGAGGTCGGACGTGCAGTTGTTGCTGTGGACCATCGCCACGGGCTTGCCGCTGGGGGTGGTCACCATGTCGATCTCGGTGTACAGCTTCGAGAGCGGCTTCTCCAAAACGATCATGGCGAAGACCGATGTCCCAGCCGAGACATTGCCCGTCCGCACCGCTACGCTGTTGGTCGCGACCATGCCTGTGCCTGCGTCGCCTTCGGGCGGACAAAGCGGGATGCCAGCCCGTAACTCTCCCGTAGGATCGAGCAGTTTTGCGCCTTCCTCGGTCAGCGTGCCAGCTGCGTCTCCCGCCATCAAGACTTTGGGCAGAATATCCTGCAATTTCCACGGGAGCTTCTTGGCTTTGAGCTGTTCATTGAACAGCTTCATCATGCCTTTATCGTAATCATTGGTCTTGCTGTTGATCGGGAACATGCCCGAAGCTTCGCCAATCCCCATCACCTTCTGCCCCGTCAGCTTCCAGTGGACATAACCCGCCAGCGTGGTTTGATGGGCAATCATCTTGACATGCGCTTCCTTGTTCAAAATCGCCTGGTAAAGATGGGCAATGCTCCAACGCTGAGGAATATTGAATTGGAACAACTTGGTGAGTTTCTTCGCCGCTGGCTCGGTAATCGTGTTGCGCCAGGTGCGGAACGGGGCGAGCAGGTTCCCATCCTTGTCGAACGCGAGATAGCCGTGCATCATGCCGCTGAAACCGATGGCGCCAACGGTCCTGAGCGAAACGCCATATTTCGCCGCAACCTCGTTGGCAAGGTTCCGATAGCTTTCCTGCAAACCCACCCACACATCTTCAAGGCTGTAGGTCCAGACGCCGTTTTCGTATCGGTTTTCCCATTCATGGCTTCCCGATGCGATGGGCGCATGGTCTTCGCCGATCAGCACCGCCTTGATGCGAGTCGAGCCGAACTCGATGCCAAGGACGGTCTTTCCGCTTTCAATTGCTTTTTGGATATTTGCCATTTCACACCTCGATGATGATTTTCAAACCTTCGCGCCGCTCCGCAACCCGATAAGCTTCCTCAGCCTGATCGAGCGAAAAGCGATGCGTGACAATCGAACGAACGTCCACCAGACCTTTTGAAACCAGTTCAATCGCGCGCGGATACGTGTGCTTCATGCGCCGCACCATCTTGATGGTCAACCCCTTGCGCCGCGCCGTCGAAGCGGAAAACGAGGTCCGCTCTTCGTCTGGGATGCCGACCAGCATGACCTTTCCGCCCATCATCGCGGTTGCGAAGGAAGTATCGACTGCATCCTGAGTCCCAGCCGCTTCGAAGACGACATCCAAGCCTCGACCTTTGGTCTCCGCGCGAATTTCCTCGACCTCGGAGTTGGTCTCCGCCAAAATGGCATGGTCTGCCCCCAGAGCTTTTGCCGCCTCCACTCGATGCTGAAGTTTGTCTGTGGCAAAAATCTTCGCCGCGCCCGCCACCTTCGCCATTTGGGTAATCAGCAGTCCAATCGGTCCGCAGCCAAAGATGCCGACCGACATCCCCGCTTTGAGATGAGCCAAATCAACCGCATGGATCGCCACGCCGAGCGGCTCGAGCATCGCGCCGTCTTCAAAGGTAAGGGAATCGGGAATAGGAAATAGGCATTGCGCATTCCACGCCATCCACTCGCGCATCGAGCCATCCTGAGTTCCGTATCCCGCAAAGATGATGGACAGACACAAGTTGGGATGCCCATGCTGACAGGGTTCGCAGTGTCCGCACGAAATGGCTGGATCAACAGCCACGCGTTGACCATCCTCCAGCATACCCGCGAATTCATGTCCCAGCACCAGCGGACGCTCCAGCTTTGCGTCGCCAATTGCTCCGCCAGAAAACCAATGCAAATCCGAGCCGCATACTCCCACCGACTTCACGCGGACAAGTTTCTCCCCAACGCCCGCAACGGGCATGGGTTCATCATATATTCGTAAATCTCCAGTCCCATGCAATCGAATGGTTTTCATTGCTCTAAGTCCTCATTATCTCAACCATGTATCATTGACCGCAGACCATCGTCCATCGTCGCCATCAACCTGGATACCAAACCTTTCGCGGATCATCCTCCGCGCGGACATAATCGAAGGCGGCGTCGATCATCTTCGTCATGTCGTATTCAGGACGCCAGCCCAGTAAAAATTTTGCTTTCGTATTGTCGAGCCAGGTGGAGTGATATTGGGTCTTGATTTCCACCGTCGGCAAGTCGCGAGTCTCGTTCAAATATTTGCCCATCTCGCCATAATCGGCAGGCTCGTCCATGCAGATGTTGAAGAGCTGTTGCCGCGCCTTCGGGTGGTCGATGGCAAGCAGGAGGGCGCTCACCAAATCATCCACATGGACAAAGTTTCGTTTGACAGGAACAGCTTCGGGGTCGAGCATGATGGGGACGGCTTGAGTCCGCATGTACTCGTCAGCCTTCTCAGTTCCCACCAAATCCCGCCAGCGCGGTCCGCCGAAGACGTCTTCGCCGAAGGAGAGTTGGTATTTGAAATCATCCTTTTCCATGATCCACGGGGCGCGGAGACAGCATCCGTTCAGGTCATACTGGATGTAATACTGCTCCAGCATGACTTCTTCTAGAACTTTGGAAAGCGCGTAACAACCCTGATACGCGGAGTGTTTTTGTGTTTCCGTTACGGGAATCGGATGCGGGTAAACGAAATGTCCCATGCCCGCGTCACCGCCAACCATGATGAATTGTTTGAAGGTCTTGCTTGTGCGACAGGCTTCGAGCAGCCAGAACAGCCCTTTGACCGCCACGTCCATGATTTGTTCGGGCGTTTCCTTGACCGTTGCCAGGTGGAGGACGTGAGTCACGCCGTCCATCGCTTTTTCCACCATTTCGCGGTACTCGATGGAGCCGCGCACATTTTCAATTCGGGGGTGCGGCTCCAATTTGCGGTTGTGATTCAATGCCCGAACTGTGAACGAGTCGAATTTAGAGTCAGCCAGCAGGCGGGCGATGAACGTCCGCCCAACCTTACCTGTCGCGCCAGTGACCAGAATCGTTCCAGAGTTAGGCATGGCATTCCCTAGCACTTCGTCCACTTGCCGCCGTTGTTGCTTGACTCGATTACGCTGTCCACAAAGCGGACGCCCAACAAACCGTCCCATGAATTCGGGAAGTACAACGCCAGCGGGTCGGGTTGTTTGCCGGCGCGTCGCGCGGCAATTGCCTCTGCCGCATCGGAGTAAATATTGGCAAAGCCGTCGGGAAAGCCTTCGGGATGTCCTGCCACAATGCGGGTGGAACGCGCCGCGAGGGGTAGGGTTCCCGGTCCGTTGGGCGTTCGGTTTTCGGAGGGTCCATGTAGCGGCTTGAAAGTCAACTGCTGGGGGACTTCCTGCATCCACTCGAGGCTGCCCTTCGTCCCGCTGACGCGGATGCGGAGACAGTTTTCCACGCCGGCGGCGGCTTGCGTCACCCAGAAATTTCCGTGCGCGCCATGCTCCAAATGAAGCAGCGCCCCGGCAAAATCGTGGATCAACCGCTTGGGGACGATGGTCCCAACTTCAGCGGAGACTTCCTCTACTTCCAGCCCGGTGATGAAACGGAGCAGGTTGTGGGCATGAGTCCCAATGTCGCCCATCACCCGCGAGGGACCGCCGCGCACGGGGTCGAATTTCCAACTGGGTTTGGCGGGCATGGGCTTTCTCTCGTCGGCTTTTCCGCCCTGCACGTATTCGACCTGAACCAAACGTATCGCACCCAATTGCCCGTCCTGCACCATCGCTTTCGCCTGGCGTACCATCGGGTAGCCGGTGTAGTTGTGCGTGAGACAAAAGACCAGCCCGGTCTCTTCGACCTTTTTGTGCAGAGCATCGGCTTCTTCGAGAGTATTGGTCATGGGCTTGTCGCAAATGACATCGAAGCCGCGTTCCAGCGCCGCCAGCGAATATTCGAAATGGCTGTCGTTGGGCGTCATGATGGCGACCACATCCGCACCATCCTTGCGGGAGGACTCGGCATCGAGCATTTCGGTCACGACCGGGTAGATGCGTTTGGAATCCATGCCAAGATGAACGGCATCCTTTTTGGATTTCTCCGGGTTGGATGAAAAAACGCCTGTGACGATTTCGTAGCGGTCGTCGTGCCGTGCCGCCTGACGGTGCATCGCGCCGATAAAGGATCCCGACCCGCCGCCGATGACCGCCAGCCTGAGCCTGCGTCCGAGCGTTGATATTACAGGGTTTAGTTTCATATTATTTCTCCTTGCTCAAATAATCTCTGATTGCCTGAACCACCAACCTGTGATCTTCCTCCTGTGGAAGACCGGAGATGGTGATTGCGCCGACCATGCCGGTGCCTTTGACGATAATTGGAAAGCACCCGCCATGCGGGGCGTATTGACTTTCTGGAATCAAAAACATTTCTTCGATGCTTTTCCCCTTGCTCTTCAATAGTTGTCCGATGTAAAACGAACTGTGCCCAAACCGGTACACCAGGCGCACCTTTCGTTTGACCCATTCATCGTTGTCGGCGGAAGTTCCGCGCAGGCTGGCATGAAAAAGCTGGTGCTCCCCGCGCATAATGTCGATTGTTACGGGCAGTCCTTCGCGGGCGCATTTTTCAACGAGCCCGCCGCCCAATTGCCAGGCGGTCTCTTCATTGAACTTCTCGAATTGAAGTTCCCGTTCCTCTTGTAGCAATTGCCCCAAAATATCTTCCATT
The DNA here is from genome assembly GCA_034433295.1 of Anaerolineales bacterium. Taxonomy (GTDB): domain Bacteria; phylum Chloroflexota; class Anaerolineae; order Anaerolineales; family Villigracilaceae; genus Villigracilis. The sequence continues at coordinate 11,933 of DAOUAS010000178.1, forward strand.
TCACCTCCGATAAAACTTTCACCAACCAAAAAGACACTTACGAAAACCTAATTCGCTTTTGGCAAGGTGACGATATTCCTTTTGGACCAGTTTACGGCGTAATAATGAAAACTTTTTGCGACAAATAATCATCACGCCGGGCATGTCTTTCACCCGGCGTGTCATCAATTACACACTCTTGTTCTTGTTGGAAACATCGAAGAAGACCGCGAGCAACAACACGAAACCCTTGATCGCCTGCTGCCAGTCGATGCCGATGCCGAGGATGGACATGCCGTTGTTCATTACGCCGATGAGGAACGCTCCGACAACCGCTCCAATGACCTTTCCCACGCCGCCGCTGGCGGATGCGCCTCCGATGAAACATGCAGCAATCACGTCCAGTTCGAAGCCGACGCCGGCTTTGGGAGTGGCGGTGTTCAGGCGGGCGGTGACAATCATCCCTGCGAGCGCTGCAAGCACGCCCATGTTGACGAAGGTGCCGAACAACAAACGCGGAGTATTGACGCCCGACAGCCGGGCTGCTTTTTCATTGCCTCCCATCGCATAGATGCGCCGCCCCACAACGGTCTGGCTGGTGACGAAGGCATACCCTGTCACGAGCACGAAGAGAACGACGAGAACGTTCGGCAATCCCTTGTAGGAAGCCATCAGGTAGCACAACCACATGACCGCAGCAGTAATGAAGGCGTTCTTGAGCACGAAGAAATAGAAGGGCGTAACCTCAAAGCCGTATTTCTGCTGGTTCTTTCTGGCACGCATGTCCAGAACAATCAGGATCACCGAAAGCAACGCCCCGATCAGGATCGTTGTAATATGAAAACCTTCGTAGTGGAAAAAATCGGGAATAAAGCCCGTGGAAAGTTTTTGAAATGCGGGCGGGAAGGGCCCCACAGCCTCGCCTTGGAGAATGAGCAGGGTCAATCCGCGGAAGATCAACATGCCCGCCAGTGTGACGATAAAGGCGGGTATCTTTATATACGCAACCCAATATCCCTGCCACATGCCAACCAGTGCGCCGATCACCAGGCAGATCAGCATGGTGAGGCTCCAGTGAAGGTCGAGTTTGACCATCAACACGGCAGCAACCGCCCCGACGAATGCGGCAACCGATCCCACGGAGAGGTCGATCCAGCCAGCCACGATGATCAGCAACATACCCATCGCCATGACAATGATATAGCTGTTTTGCAGAACAAGGTTGGTGATATTCACCGGCTTGAACAGGATACCCTTCGTCGCATACTGAAAGAACACCATGATCGCGATCAGGGCGATCAACATGCCGTATTCACGAACATTGTTCTTGAAAAGGGTGGTTAGGGTTTTCATTATGCCATTACCTCTTGTTGCGTCATGATATATTTCATTACTATTTCCTGGGATGCCTCGCGCGCCGGAAGTTCACCGACAACCTTGCCCTCACGCATCACATAGATCCGATCACAAACACCCAAAATCTCCGGCAATTCGGAGGAAATCAGGATGATGCCTTTTCCTTCGCTTGCCAGGCGGTTGATGATGGTATAGATTTCATATTTGGCGCCAACGTCGATGCCGCGCGTCGGTTCATCGAGGATCAAAATATCAGGGTTGGCAAACAACCACTTGCTCAAGACCACCTTCTGCTGGTTGCCGCCGGAGAGGTTGACCGCCAATTGCTTGATGCTGGAACATTTGATATTCAACTTTTCCCTGTACTCACTGGTGATGGTCATTTCCTTGGGCTCGTTGATCACAATTTTTGCATCCGCAATAGCCTCGAGGTTGGTGATGGTGATGTTATCCTTGATCTCCTCGATCAACACCAGCCCATAGGACTTGCGGTCCTCGGTCAGGTAGGCAACGCCATTGTCAATCGCCTTGTCGATGGAACTAAGGTCGACTTCCTTTCCATATTTATAGGCTTTGCCGCTGATACGCGTTCCGTAGGAGCGTCCAAAAATACTCATTGCCAATTCGGTCCTGCCAGCCCCCATCAAACCCGCAATTCCCACAACCTCCCCCTTGCAGACATTTAAATTTACGTTGTTGCTGACCTTACGATCCTCATGAAGCGGATGGTAAACGTTCCAATCGCGAATTTCGAAAATGACCTCGCCGATCTTCGAGTCGCGGGGCGGGAAACGATGGGTCATGTCGCGCCCGACCATGCCGCGGATAATCCGGTCTTCCGAAATGCTGTCTTTTTGACAATCCAAAGTCTCGATGGTGGCGCCGTCGCGCAGAATGGTGATGGAATCCGCCACTTTGGAGACTTCGCTCAACTTGTGGGAAATCAAAATGGACGAAATCCCATGCTCCTTGAGTTGGAGCAACAGTCCGAGTAGTTTCTCGCTATCGCTTTCGTTCAATGATGCGGTAGGTTCGTCCAGAATAAGCAGTTTCACTTTTTTGGAAAGCGCCTTGGCAATCTCAACCAATTGCTGTTTGCCCACGCCCATGTCGGTAATCAACGTATTGGGCGACTCGTGCAGCCCCACTCTGTCGAGCAATTCCCTGGCTTTGGCGACCGATTCGTTCCAATCGATAATGCCGTTCTTGGCGCGTTCATTGCCCAGGAAAAGGTTTTCAGTGATGGAAAGGAAGGGAATCAGCGCCAGTTCCTGGTGGATGATGACAAGCCCGACTTCCTCGGACTCGGTAATGTCGCGGAAGCGACACTCCCTGCCCTGGAAATAGATTTCCCCGTTATACGTCCCATATGGATACACACCGCTTAGCACCTTCATCAAGGTTGACTTTCCCGCCCCATTCTCCCCGACCAGGGCATGAATCTCTCCCTGACGAACGCTAAAGCTGACATTGTCAAGCGCCTTTACACCGGGGAATGTCTTCGTGATGTTGCGCATTTCTAAAATGACATCAGACATGTTCTTTTTGTCCTTGTTTTGTATGGATGATAAACGGCAGACCTATTTTAATGCAATTTCTTATGATTTCAAAATAATGCCACGAAAAACGGGAAACTCACCGGATTGGTGTGTGAGGACTTTCATCCTCACACACCAAAAGGCAATGCAAATTACTTCAGTTGGTCGGCGGTGTAGTAGCCGCTTTCGACCAGGTACTTCTCATAGTTGGTGACATCGACACTGAAGGGGGTGAGCAGGTAGGAGGGGACGACCTTGACGCCGTTGTCGTAGGTCTCGGTGTCGTTGATATCAACGGTCTCACCCTTCAACGCCTGATCCACCATCTTGGCGGTCTGCTTGGCGAGTTCGCGGGTGTCCTTGAATACGGTGTAGGCCTGTTCGCCGGCGATCATGGCTTTGACGGAGGCAATTTCAGCATCCTGTCCCGTAACAACAGGCATTGGTTGATCGGCGGTGCCGTAACCAACACTCTTCAGGGCAGAGATAATGCCAATGCTAAGACCGTCGTAGGGGGAGAGGACCGCATCCACGCGCTTGTCGGTGTAGTAGGCGCTCAGCAGGTTTTCCATACGGGCTTGGGCAACGATGCCATCCCAGCGCAGGATACCAACCGTCTTGTCGCCTGTTTGCCCACTTTGAACAACCAACTTGCCGCTATCGATATAGGGCTGAAGGACGGACATGGCGCCATTATAGAAGTAGGCAGCATTGGTATCGTCAGGGGAGCCAGCGAAAAGTTCGATGTTGAAGGGACCTGCGGCATTCTTGAGGTCGAGGCCTTCTTCGATCTGGGATCCCATGATCACGCCGACGCCAAAGTTATCGAAGGTGGCGTAGAAGTCGACGTTCTCAGAGTTGACAAGCAGGCGGTCGTAGGCGACAACGAGAACGCCATTTTCCTTGGCCTTGGCAAGCGCATCGGTCAGGGTGCTGCCGTCGATGGCGGCGATCACGAGCACATCCGCGCCCTTGGTGATCATGTTTTCAATCTGGGCGAGCTGGTTGGGGATGTCGTCATCCGCAAATTGCAGGTCGGTGTCGTAACCCATTTCTTCGAAGACTTTCACCATGCTTTCGCCGTCGGAAATCCAGCGGGTTGAGGTCTTGGTGGGCATGGAAATACCAACGATTTTGGTTTCCTCAGCGGCAGGGGCGGCGGCGGGGGCTTCGGCGGCGGGGGCTTGAGCAGCGGGAGATTCGGTGGCGGCCCCGCCACAAGCGGCGAGCGCAAAGCTGGCAATCATCAAAACAGCCAGTAGATTGAATAGCAACTTCTTGGACATTTTCTTCTCCTTAGAGTAGATAAAAAGTATTTTGTTGGCGTATAGATTGGCAAAACCGGAACAATGTAACGCGGGCGGCAATGAACCAGTTTCACCTGGAAGCCTGCACCTCAGACGCCAACTTGCTGATGTACGCTTCCTTTCCTGCTATGAACTTGTGGAACCCCTTTGACCTCACCTCCTTTTGAAAGATATGGCGCTTAAATGAAAATGGGAAAGCTGCATAAAAATCAAAACTTTTGCGAACTTTCCCGAATGACCAATCTGGGTTGAATAAATTCCGAGCGGGCGGCAGCGGGTTGAGCCTGCTGTGTAGATTGAATCATCGCCACCACGCTCTGCGCCGCCTGCTCCCCAAGTAATTGGAGATTTTGCGAAATGGTTGTAAGAGATGGGTAAAAATAGGCGGATTCTGGAATGTTGTCGAAACCGACTACAGCCATTTGATCTGGAATGTTAACTCCCCGGCGCAAGGCTTCCCGCAAAACGCCGAGCGCCATCTGGTCGTTGCCGACGAAGACTGCGTCCATGTCGGGAAATGCTTCGATCAGTTGAACGAACGCCTGTTCGCCGCTGGCAGATGACCAATTCCCTTCGACGCAGTGATGCTCGGGGGCGTCCAACCCTGCGGCTTCGAGGGTTTCACGCCAGCCGCGTTTTCTTTCCTCAGCCTCCCACCAGGCAAGAGGTCCGGAAATATGCCCGATCTTTTTTCGCCCGCATTCGAGCAAATGACGCATGGCCATCACCCCACCCTGATAATTGTCGGTCGCCACACTGGAGACGCCGTCGCGCGGACGCATGGCGATAAATATCACAGGCACGGGAATTTTATCCATACGAGCATCGACCCAGGCATGGTTGTCGCCAATCTCCGGCGCAACCCAGATGATGCCATCCACCTGGCGCGCGAGCAGGGAATCAATGACCCCACCGATCTTGCTTTCTTCAAAATTATCCAGTTCCTTCATCAGGAGCATATAACCGAGTTCATCCGCCTTGTCTGCCACGCCATTGAGCGTCCGCGAGGGGCCGATATGCTTCAAGCCGGAAGTGACCACCCCCAGGGTATAGCTGCGCTGTTGAATCAGGCTGCGGGCGAGGGTGCTGGGGTTGTATCCCAGTTGCTCCACCACTTCTTCCACCCGTTGGCGGGTTTCCTCCGACACATAGGAAAACTTATTCATCACACGAGATACAGTCTGCGTTGAAACTCCCGCAACCTGCGCAACGTCTTTAATCGTGACGCGTTTCTTCCTATCAGACGAAATCACAATAACGGCCTGTTCGCTCATTGGAGTGTTATAACATGTTATCGATAACATGTTATCGATAACATGTTATCAAAGGTGTTACGCTTCGTCAAGAGGGAATTTGCTGGTTTGTACGAGTTTTTGCGAATAGGGACAACGATGTCTGAAGACTCTGGCGATCTGGCGACTTGATTCCCAGCCTAACCGCCGGAGCCGGGGCTTCTTTCCCGCTTTTCAAGATACGATGTTCAGCCGCGCATTGGTTTTACGGTCAATGATCCATCGGATTGAGCGCGATAAGTTTTTTCGGGCGAATCGTTCTGTCTGCCTGCCGCCCACAAGCAGACAGAACCAAGGAGAAGCGGCGGAAGCAACGCCAGGACGTTACTTATCACTTATATCAAGAACGTAATTTATATAGGTGCGCGGTTTCTTCGACTCGACACTAAGAAGAATATAAAAACCTTTAACATCTTTTGGAACCGCGACCATGGTATTCCACTCCGCGTTTTCCCCCGGCGGGGTGATCGGGATTTCCGCAATATCCAAAGACTCGTAAGGTCCATAGAGGATGCCATCCGAACCGATGACCGGCGGCGTGCCGATATGGGTCTTTAAGGGAAACTTGGAAGGATTGAAATTTTGCCAGGTAAACTCGAAGCCGGTATCTGTGCGTTTGGTATCAAGCATGGTAACCACATTCTCGCTCAACCCGGTAAAGCTGGTGGAGGCAGGCTGGACCAAGCCTTCCACAGGGTTTGCAACCGGATATGATAAGTCGGTCACGACTTCGTCAAGATCTAATTCCAGCACTCCTTCCAGTTTGTTTGCGTCTGGCGCATAATCGTCTAGGATACCCCCGTAACTTTCATATTTGATCGAGAGCTTAGCCTCCGTGCCGGTTTCGACACCTTTGCACTCCACGTAAATAAGTTGCGTCTGTGGCTCCTCCATTGTTCCGGCAGTGTAGCCGCGCATTTGAAAGCCCGGAGCAAAACGATGCCCACCGGTCCCTACAAAAACAGTGTCGCAATTCGCAGTTTTTCCATCACCGGCTCTAAGCACGGCGGGTTTCCCTTGCACGGCGCGCATTGTGCTCCAATCACCAGTATCATTCCTGATCGCAAGATCAATATGCAAATCTCCAGCATCAGATTTACTCACACCCGTTACCAAGGCACTCCAAACCTTTGGTGACGCACTTTCCTCTTCCGGCACGGGGGTTTCCAAACCTTCAGGCAATACAACATAAACACAGGCAAAGGTAAAAAATGCATAAACCAGGAGGGCCGGAACCAGCATCTTTCTAACATTCATCTTTCCTTCTCCTTTATGATAAATTCATTGACAGGCAAAAACATTTCCATGGCACACCAAGCAATGAAGGACGCATCGAAGACCATCCAGCCCTCGATGCGTCCAACCCGCTATGGCGCAGTTTCAAATTTCGGGAGCATGGGACGAATGACCGACAAACTGAACAAATATCCCGGAGGCGCAGCCGTTGTACCGTCCACACCCGTGACGGCTTTTGCCTGTCCATTATAGGAAATGTCAACATAGTGCGCATAACACTGACCACATGGCGTGAGGTAAGTGCTGAACACTTCGTTGGTGAACCATTTATGCTCCACGCTAATGGCATTGAGTACTTCTTCCACCTCGGCAGGAGTCACCTTCTTTTCCGCCTTGGATACACCGTTATCGCCAACAATACGCCCATCGGGATATATGGCAAACAATTCATCAACACAATCCGGCCCGGCAGTCCTGTGGTACGCGATCACAGCGCCGTCTTTGATCAAATTTGCGGCATCCTCTTCGCGAAACGGCACAACCTCGCATTTCTTCCCTCCACCGCCGCTGCTGTTCCCGCTTGGCAATTGCACGGGTATATTCGAGAGTGCCTTGACTCCGGCATACAATGCCACGATGGCCACTCCAACCCCCAAACCAATCTTTAGCTGCTGGATGCGCATTACCCTCATCACTTGCGGAGACCTTAGGGCCTTGCGAGTGTCTTTTCGGTTCGCCAAAATGGTTTGCACGCCAATAAATATGAGTGTCAGGACGCCGATAACGATCCTTGTCCACCATGAACTAAGCGAACCGATAAACTGAATCAAAGCCTGGGTAACCGCGAGAACCAATACGCCGAAAAACGTGCCGAATACATAACCCGAACCGCCGGTCAACATCGTTCCACCCATGACCACCGAGGCAATGACATCCAGTTCGAAGCCCGGCGCATACAAACCGTGTCCGGAGAACACAAAGGCGCTGAACGCAAGTCCGGCCAATGCCGAACAAAATCCATTGAACGTATATACCGTTAGTTTGACCCTGTCCGCAGGCAGACCCATCAAACGGGCAGATTGTTCATTCCTGCCTTCGTTACCGCCAATGGCATACACGCTGCGGCCAAAACGTGTGTAGGCGGTGATATAGATCACCGCCGCCAGCAGGATAAATCCCACCAGCACGGGAATGGTGACGTATGGCGGCTGGGAACCCTGTCGGTCAGCAAGTTCTTTCAAACCCGGAATCAGGATTTTCGTTTTCCCAAGGATCGCCCAAAAAGGATGGTTTATTTCGACGGCGTTATCACTGATAAAGAAACACATCCCGCGCGCAAACCACATGCCTGCCAGGGTGGCGATAAATGGCTGGACCTTCAGACGGACAATAAAGTTGCCCATGATAAAGCCCAGGGTCATTCCCATGGCCAGCATTAGAAGAATGACCACCCAGGGATTCCATCCCTCACGAAGCAACACCGCAGAAGAAACCGACGTCAATGCCACGATACCGCTCACCGAGAGATCGATCCCCCCCGTTAGAATGACCAGCGTCGATCCGATGGCGCTGATCAACAGGTAGGAAGTATTCTTGAACAGGTTAAAGAAGACCTGCGGGTTGCGCATCCCCTCGAAAAAATAAGCCCCGACTCCATACGCCGCCAGAGCCAGGATGGCCGTCGAAGCTACCGGAATATATTTGCGATTATTCGCAAAGAAATTACCTGCCTGTTTCCTCATGACCGCACCTCTTTTTTGGAAGCGCTGATATTCTGGAAGAAGGTCTTGACCTGTTCCGAATACAAGAGAATGACAAGGATAACGACAACCGACTTGACTGCCTGGAGGGCAAAAGCGGGAACGCCGATCGCATACATGGATTGGGTGACCGCCTGCATCACCAGGGCGCCAATCATGCTGGCCATCAGGGAGAAACGGCCGCCCTTCATCGCCGTTCCGCCAATCACCACGGCAAGAATTGCATCCAACTCGGTGGTAAGTCCGATATTATTTGCATCCGAAGTTTTGATATTCGACATGGCAACCAATCCGGCGATCCCGGCGCAAAAACCGCAGAACGTGTAAACCAGCAACTTAATTTTCTTTTCATTGATGCCGCTGAAATAGCTGGAGCGAAAATTGGTGCCCACCGACTCGATGAACATGCCGATGGCTGTTTTGCGGGTGATAAACCAGGTAAGAGCGCACATAAAGACTACTATGTACAAGGAAAATGGGAGGATGAACCATCCCTGCCCAATGACCGTAAACGGCTTATAGGTAACCATGACCCGAAGCCCGTTCGTGATCAATTGAGCGATTCCACGCCCGGATATCATCAGAATCAATGTCGCCACCATCGGCTGGATTCGCATATAGGATACCAGCACACCATTCCACAAACCACAAATGGCCGCCGCAAACAATGCCGCAGTAATTACCACCCAGAGCGGCGCGAAGGTGTATGTGGGGTCGGTAACGAAGAACACCTCGTTGAATAACGGCGACGGATTCATCAAAACTCCCGCTACCGAAGCAGAAATGGCCATCACAGCGCCCACCGACAGGTCCACGCCGCCTGTGGCAATCACCAACGTCATGCCGATTGCCAGGAGCATCACGGTCGAACCATTTCGCATGATGTCGATTACGCTTCCATATAAATTGCCATCCCTGTTTTCGATGGTGAAAAAGCCCGGAATAAAAATGAAATCGAAGAGAAGGATAAGCGACAGGGCCACCAACGGAAAAAACAGCCTGCTCTCTGTGATTTTTCTCCACATTAAAGGTAGGTTGATAGAATTTTTCATGATTCGCTCCCTGCAATGGCGTGGATGATGGTATTCTCCTCCACTTCGCCGGAAAATTCGGCGACCTTCTCGCGATCACGCAACACTGCGATACGATGACTGGTGCGCAACACCTCCTCCAGTTCGGAGGAAATGAACATACAGGACTTGCCTTCTTCAGCCAGCGAAAGCACAAGTTTTTGGATCTCGGCTTTGGTACCCACATCGATTCCACGGGTGGGTTCGTCGAGAATCAACACCTGCGGATTGATAGCCAGCCAGCGCGCGAGAATAACCTTCTGTTGGTTGCCGCCGCTTAGATTCTTGACCAGCTGGTCGGCAGTGGGGGTGGCAATGTTCAGCAGTTTAATATACTTGTCCGCAAGCTCGTATTGTTCCTTCAAACCCAGATACCTGAACCAGCCCTGGCGAGATTGCAAAGCCAGAACTATGTTTTCCCTCACTGTCAGGTCGTCCACAATTCCGGCCGCCTTTCGATCTTCTGGACAAAGAGCCACACCCCGCACAATGGAGCCAAGCGGGCTGAAATCCACCACTTCACTGCCATTCATGACCATGGAGCCTGAATCCGGTTTCTCCGACCCGAACAGGATACTGGCTGTTTCCGTCCTGCCCGATCCAAGAAGCCCCGCCAACCCTACAACTTCTCCGGCACGCAAATCCAGGTCAAAAGGTTTTATCGCGCCCGAAAGGCCAACCCCCCTGGCCTGCAACAACGCCTCGCTTTTAATGTGTTTACCGCTTTCCAGTTTAATCTTCGACATTGCATCAAATTCGGCCAAACTCCGACCGATCATTTTCGAAATCAATCCGACACGTGTGATCGAGTCCGTGTCGTAGGTTCCAACCAGTTTTCCGTTTCGCAAAACCGTGATCCGGTCAGAAACGTCATACACCTGTCCAATGAAGTGTGTAATGAATATGATCCCCACCCCCTCTCCCTTGAGTTTTTTCATCACCTTAAAGAGTTGTTCCGTTTCGTGAACGTCGAGACTGGATGTGGGTTCATCCAGAATCAACACCTTCGAAGAAACATAAAGCGCCCGGGCAATGGCCACCATTTGCTGGATTGCCACTGTATATATATCCAGCGGTTTTGTGACATCGATATCGACATCCAGCAGGCGTTTGAGCGTATCACTGGCAAGCGCATTCATTTTCGCCCAGTCGATACGGCCCAGTTTGCGGGGTTCGCGCCCAAGAAGGATGTTTTCCGCAACGCTCAGATTGATGCACAAATTGATTTCCTGATAGACCGTGCTAATTCCCAGCATTTGAGCATCATGTGTGGATTTTGGCTGTACTTCCCTGCCATCGAGAGTTATCCGGCCGGCATCCGGCAGGTCCACCCCGGTTAACACCTTCATTAAAGTGGATTTCCCCGCGCCGTTCTCCCCCACCAAACACAAAATCTCACCCCTTCTGAGGGTCAGGCTTACATTGTCGAGCGCCTGCACTCCGGGGAAGGCTTTGCTAATGCCTTCCATCGTAAGTATGTTTTGGTCTGTGTCAGACATGCCTACCTGCCTTTTGCAAATAAAATTGTTTGGATTAGGAAGCAAGGCGGGACCTCGCTTCCTAATCCATTATCGTTGACACATGCCCAATCTGCTGGTATGCAGACTAGAGGCAAATTCTAATATTTGCGTCCAGCGGCAACTTCCTTCAGGTTCGCGTCAGTCATGTAGAATTCGCTTTCCTGTGAAGGAATCCACTTGGGCAGGGTTTCGCCATTGAGGGCTGCAAGGGCAGCTTCGTAAACCTGCGGGGCGAGGAGCGGATTGCATTCGATCGCGCCGTTCAGGGTGCCGTCAAGCATGGCCTGGAAAGCGCCGGAGGTGGCATCCACGGAGATGAGTTTGACATCCTGGGCGGGAACGAGACCGGCTTCCTTGAGGGCTTCGATCGCGCCGAAGGCCATTTCGTCATTCTGGCCGAAGATGCCCTGAACGTCCTTGGTATCCTTCAACCAAGCTTCAGTAACCTGCTTGCCTTCGACCACGCTCCAGTTGGCGGTCTGACTCTTGGTGACTGTGATACCGCATTTCTCGGCGGTCTCGCGGAAGCCTTTGCCGCGGTCAATGGCGGGGGCCGCGCCCACGTTACCAACCAACTCCCAAACATTCTTCTTCTCGCTGTCTTTGAGGAGTTCGCACATGGCCTTGCCGGCCTTGCGTCCCTCTTCGACGAAATCGGCGCCGATGAAGGTGACATAGTAGTCTTCAAAACCATCGATGCGGCGGTCGGAAAGAATAACGGGTTTGCCGGCGGCCTTGGCATCTTTCAAAACCTGATCCCAGCCGGTGACTTCCAACGGCGACATGACGATCACATCGACTTCGGGGTCCTCGATGAACTGCGCGAAACCGGCAACCTGCTTGGCGAGGTCATTCTGTGAATCGTAGAATTTGAGATTGATGCCTAATTGTTGGGCGGTTTCCTTGAAGGAAGCGCTGTTGGCGGCGCGCCAGCCGCCTTCGGAACCAGTCTGAAGGAAGCCGACGGTCATGTCAGCGTAGGTCCAGACCTTGGCTGGGGCTTCGGTGGGCGCGGCGGCGGGCGCTTTGGTGGCGGCGGGAGCAGCAGGTTCTGCAGGCTTGGGGGATTCAGTCGCCACGGCAGCCGGCTGGCAGGCAGTCAAAATCATGGTTGCAAGCACGATCAGAAAAGCAATTTTCTTGAACATTATCTTCTCTCCATTTTTAATCGGGGGTTCTCCTTGAGGAGAATCGGATGCGATATAATTGGGCACGCGAAGGTGCCTTTCTATGACGGGCAAACTTTCGCCTGGAGGTGCTTGCTCTGAGACGCCAATCAATGAGCAAGTACCTCCACCTTTCATGTTTTCTTCTCTGCCTGCGCACCTCCTTCTTCTTTTGCGCTGCTTTTTTGCCGGAGCGCATGAATACCGTATGGGTGAAATTAAAGCGCACAACTGCTAATAGAATACATCTTTACAGCCCTATAATCCATGATTTCTTTTTGGGGAGTGGTTGACTTTTCGACTGTGTAAATGGATCGAAAATCCGCCATCTGGGCAGATGGCGGATTTTTTTTGAAAAAAGTTGATTTTCTTTCGACTGCAACAACCCTTGAGGAGGGTTAGTACTTGCGGGTTGGCAAAATCTCGCTGGCATCTTCAGGAAAGAATACGTCTTCGATGGAAGGAACCCATTTGGGAACAGGCTGACCATTAACGACCTTGAGCGCCAGTTCAAAGAATTGCGGTCCCAGGAGGGGATTGCACTCCACAGTGGCGTTCAGTTTTCCGGCGATCATCGTTTCGAAGGCGCCCCTGGCGGCATCCACCGAAACGATTTTGACATCCACCCCGGGCTTCAAGCCATACTCTTCAATGGCTTCGATGGCGCCAAGCGCCATATCATCGTTATGAGCGTAGACTGCGGTGATGGCATTGCCGTGCCTTTGCAGGAACCCCCTCATCACCTCTTTGCCTCTGGCGCGGGTGAAGTCCCCCGACTCCGTGTCGATGATTTTCATCCCTGGGTATTCCTGCAATACTTCGCGAAAACCGGCATATCGATCATTGGCGGGCGCAGACCCGACCGTCCCCACTAATTCGACGATATTTGCCTTTCCATGGACCAGGTTCGTCATGATCCGCGCAGCCTTGCGTCCTTCATCGAGGAAATCGGAGCCAAGATAGGAAACATAAAGGTCCTCTGTCACAGCCGCGCGCCTGTCCACCAGGATGATAGGAATGCCCGCCTCCTTTGCCTCCTGAAAGACTTCATCCCAGCCGGTTTCGACAATGGGGGAGATTCCGATAATATCCACTTTTTGGACGATGAACTTGCGGATCGCCAGAATCTGGTTTTCCTGTTTCTGCTGGGCATCAAGGAAGCGCAATTCAACGCCCAATCGCTCCGCCGTCTCTTTGATGGAAATGGTATTGGCGGCACGCCATTCACTTTCGGCGCCCAATTGGGCGTAGCCGACAATCAAATCTTCGTAGTTTTTTGGGGCGGCATCCGAATTCGAGGCGGGCTGGGGGGTAAATAAGGGGATTGAACGCCGGGAACAACCTGACCCAAGAATGGACATGCAAACCAAAAGAAAACCAAAAATACGGGCAATTTTCATCAACCACGCTCCTCATATTTTTCAACCGCCATTGCCACGCCCTGGGAGTCTGCCGGGTCGTTTTTCTGCGGAGCCGTCTCCACTTTGGCCGGAATCACCAGCGTTACACAGGTGCCAGTGGTATATTCGCTTTGGACGGAAAGGCCGTAGGGTTTTCCATAATACAGCCGAATGCGCTTGTTGACATTGCCGATTCCGAAACCGCTTTCCAGTTTGATATCGCCGGAATCATCCTCCAATTCGGAGCGCAACTGCGCCAGTTTTTCCGGCGTAAAGCCGATGCCGTCATCCTCCACCTCGATCTCGATTTCATCCGCGCCCTTGCGACGGGCGCGGATGCTGATCGTCCCGCCCTGCCTTTTGTTCTTGATGCCATGATAAAGGGCGTTCTCGACCAACGGCTGGAGAATCAGTTTCAGGATGGTATTTTCGGTCACGTCCCGGTTTATATCGATCTTATAGTCCAGGATATCGCGATAGCGCATCTTCTGGATGGTCAGATAGTTTCTGATACGCTCGACCTCCTCGCCAATGGTGATCCAGTCCATGCCTTTGCTGAGGCTGATGCGAAAGAAATTCGACAAGGCGCTGACGATCTCGACCACCTGATCGGTCTGTTTGGATTCCGCCATCCAGATGATGGTGTCGAGGGTATTGTAGAGAAAATGCGGGTTGATCTGCGCCTGGAGGGCGCGAAGTTCGGCCTTCTTGAGTTCCCCCTGTTCCTTGATCTTGGAATCCAGCAGTTCCTTGATCTTTCCGATCATGATGTTGAAACTCATGCCCAATTCGGTGATTTCATCCACATTGTCGCTGGTCATCAAGGTTTGAAGGTCGTTCTTGGTGATGGTGGTGGTCACATCGTGCAATTTCTTGATGGGGGTGTAAATGCTTTTGGACAGGCTCCACGCGGCCACGACCGAAAAGCCCACAGCGCCGAAAATCAGAATGAGGGAAAGGATTTGCCAGCGCACATAACTTTCGCGCATGAGCTGGTATTGATCCTCCGTGCGACGCACTTCGTACAAAACATAATTCTGCACGACCTCCTCCATGACGGAGGTTGCAAAACGGATATTCTCCAGGACTGCCTCGTTTTCGGTGGCAGTGCTGTTGTGGGCGATTTCATCGCCCATTTTATCGACATACCCCTCGAGCGATTGCAGGGTTCTGAGGATCAAATCCAGTTTGACCTTGGCCCGTTTCGAGTCGGTATTTTCCATCATCCAGCGCACTTTTGTATCTACACTGTCGATGATCTCGTACTGCCTTCCCTCCGAAAATTTTTCCTTTCCGGCTACGATCTTCCACATCTCGTTATCGATGTCGGGTTTGACGCTTCCGCTGATGCTGTTTGCCGTGGTAATGTTTGTGATAATGGCGTCATACTGGCGGCTATAGTTCAATACTTGCAGCATGGACACCACGTTCGTCGCCCCCATCAACAAGATGACAATGCAGAGCGAAGCCAGAATCTTTACGCGAATGGACAGGTTCACCCCCGCAACCAGGTCCGCCAGCCGCCCAAAATATCGAAGGGAGGATCGGGCGCCGGAGTTTGTTCCCGCGCCAACCCGAAGTAGAAACTGCCTGAAACCGGATATTGTCGTTTTTGAGGTCACGTCGTTCTCCTGGCGGGATGTCAACTCTGCGAACGAAATTCCATGGGCGTAAGACCGGTATTCTTCTTGAAGACCGAACTAAAGTAATGAGGGTCGTTATACCCGACTTGATAGGCGACATCGGCCGACCGTAACGATGTCATTCGCAGCAACTCCTTCGCCTTGTTAATGCGGACTTCGGTCAGGTATTCCTTGAAAGTCCGGCCGGCTTCCTGTCCGAAGATGACGCTGAAATGACTTGCGCTCAGGCACACCTGCGCAGCGACTTCAATCAGCGAGAGTTCGGGGTTTGCATAATGGCGTCCGATGTATTCCCGGGCCTGGCGTATCAGGTTCTTATATTGTCCATTTGGATGGCGA
The DNA here is from genome assembly GCA_034433295.1 of Anaerolineales bacterium. GTDB lineage: Bacteria > Chloroflexota > Anaerolineae > Anaerolineales > Villigracilaceae > Villigracilis. Next base: position 27,539 of record DAOUAS010000178.1, read on the forward strand.
TCCCGATAATCGAGTGCGTTGGACAGAATCCTGTGCGTCTGCTCCCTTAACTGGTCGAGCGTGTTGATTTCAGACAGGGTGGCTTCGATGGAGTTCAACTCCGGGAACACCTTGTCCACTTCCCCGCCCAGGTCGTTTACCATTTTTGCAATGGACAGCACGACATCCACAAAAATATAGTTTTTGATCAGGCTGGATTTGAGCACCGCCTCGCCCAAAGGACGAAGGTATGCGTCGAAGAATTCATCGAAGCCGTCTTTTGCGCCGCAACGCAGGTAATTCTCCACAGCCGATTTATCGACCCTGAGCAACTCGGCTCGTTCGAGGGGCTGCCCGGTCCCCGGCCTGGTGCCATCGACGGAGTTTTGGGCGTTGACCAGAGCCTCGACGAACGACTGTCGAATATCCGCCATGCGCTTCTTGGGCAATCCCAGCCCGACAATCAGGCGATAACGGCTTTTTCCCACTTCGCTCCTGATTTCTTCCAAAAGCAGGTCGCGTTCCTCCTCGAAATATTCGGGGGTGCTTCCTTTCATGATCAAGATCAAGTCCCCCCAATCCCTTTTGAGCACAAAAACATCGGGGTTCTTTTCGGTCAGCCCCACCACAACACGCTGAAGGCGCTGGAGTTCGTCATAATCGTAATGCTCGGTACGGTCACCAAGCACAATCTTCAAAACGATTACCAGATAGTATCTCGCAATCAGGTCGAACCCCAGGGATTGACCTTTTTCAATGGCGTCGGAAGGGGATACAGCTCCAACAACCAGATTGAACAAAAGCCTTTCGCGGAGTGTTGCCTGGTTCTCCTGAACCTGTTCCTGGAGTTTCTTGAGTTTTTCCTGTTCTCTTCTTTCCTCGTCCAGTCGGACGACAATCTTCTGCAAAGCGCTTTGCAACTTCTGCACAGTTACGGGTTTCAAAAGATAATCCGTGACCCCCAGATTGATGGCCTGCTGGGCATACTCGAATTCATCATGCCCGCTAAGGATGATGATCTTTACCTGGGGCATGCGTTCCCTGACAACTTTGCTGAGTTGCAGCCCATCCATAAACGGCATTTTGATATCGGTAATCAACACATCAGGTTGGACCGCACGCAACAAGGACAGAGCCATCTCGCCGTCAGCCGCTTCGCCGCAAAACTCGAATCCGCAGGCATTCCAATCCACATTATCACGGATGCCCTCGCGCGTGATTGCCTCGTCCTCGACAAAAAAAACCTTGTAAAACATACCTGTCATCCTTTACCTGATAAACATTTTACTCCATCCAAGACATTTTAGCGGCGGCGCGGCTTTCTCTTGAACGCTCGGGCTTGTTTCAGACAAAAACGTTCACTCTGGGATACCCTCAATTTTTACTCCAAGATCAACAATTTTTTATTTTAACTCTTGACAAAGGAATATGATTCCTGTAGACTCATGTTACCGTTCATGTGAACGGTAACATGAGGAGACATTATCATGGCAATTTCCCGTCCGACTTTGCGCGACGTCGCCCAAAAAGCTGGGGTCTCACATCAGACTGTATCCCGTGTAATCAATGGCAGAGATGATGTCCTGCCTGAAACCCGCGCCCTCGTGGAAGCGGCAATCGAAGAGATGGGATACCGCCCCAACGCCATCGCCCGTTCGATGGCTCGCGGCCAGACCCACACCTTGGCCTGTATTTCCCCCAACCTGACAGACTTTACTTTTGCCAGCGTCATCGAAGGATCGGAAGTCGAAGCGCGACAGCACAAGTATTTCATGCTGTCTTCTTCCGCTTCCGATCCTGAAGCCTTTCGCGAACTGGTGGATGAACTGGTGGGACACCGCCGCGTGGATGGGCTAATCGTCATCAACCCATACGCCGACCAGCGCTTCGAATACATCCCCAGGGATTTTCCCCTCGTTTTCGTCGGCGTCAGCGCCCACGAAAAGAACATCTGCTCGGTTTCGCTGGATGACGAGAAAGTGGCTTACGAAGCCACCCGCCATCTACTTGAGTTGGGACATATCAACATCGCCCTCGTAACCGGCCCAATGGAAGAGGATTGTTCACAGGACCGCACCGAGGGCTATCGCCGCGCCTTGACCGAGGCTGGGATTTCGTTCGACGAGACCATGGTTATCGAAGGGGATTGGTCTGCCACCTCCGGGCGGGATGCGTTGCTTTCCTTCATCGAGCAGGGACGTGTACCAACTGCCGTCTTCGCCCAAAACGACCGCATGGCGATGGGCGTGATGAGCGCCGCCCGTGAAGCGGGAATCAAAGTCCCAACCCAACTGGCGGTTATCGGCGTGGACGATATGCCGCTGTCCTCGTATTTCGATCCCCCGCTTACCACCATGCGACAGGACATCCCCCGCATCGGGCGCGAAGCCACCCGTATGCTGTTGGACATCATTCAGAAGAAGACAACCCAAACCTGCGACATGAAATTATCTGCAGAACTGGTTGTAAGACAATCCACTTCTCAAAAAGGAGGTGGTTGAACCCAAAAGGAAAATCCTGCAAGACCTTCCGTCGTTTGCTCACTTAAATATGTTCAAGGAGAAGAATAAATGAAGAAGAACGTGCTTTTCAAGGCTTTCAGCCTTCTTGTGATTGCGTCTTTTGCGCTTGCTGCCTGCGGCGCTCCCGCCCCTGTTGCCACTGAAGCCCCCGCTGCTGAGGCTCCTGCCGCGACCGAAGCCCCCGCTGTTGAGGCTCCCGCTGCGGAAGAACCCGCCATGGAAGATGTCGCCATTCGCTGGCGCACCCGCCCCGATAACCAGGAAGAAATCGATGTTTACAGCAAGATCAGTGAAGAACTCGATGGCGAACTCGATGGCATCACCCTGACCTACGAACCGGGCGGCACCGAAGGCGCCAACTACCAGGACCAACTCCGCTCCGAGGTTGCTGCTGGAACCGCTCCCGATGTCTTCTGGATTCCCGGCACCGATGTGGCTGACTTCGCCACCCGCGGCTTGATTCTGAACATCAACGATTTAGCCGTCGCTACCGAAGGCTTCAGCGTGGAAGATTTCTACGCTGGGCCCATGTACCACATGACCTACAACCCGGAAACTGCCGCCTCCGGCGCGGACTCCGGCGCTCTCTGGGGTCTCCCCCGTGATGTGTCCACTTTCGCCCTCTACCTGAACATGGACTTGATCAACGAAGCCGGCGCTCCCGATCCCCGCGAACTCGCCAAGGAAGGCAAATGGGACTGGGACGCTTTCCTCGATGTTGCCCAGAAGACCCGCGCCCTCGGCTCTGACGTCTACGGCTACGGCGCGAGCGCCTGGTGGGGTCCCTACGGCGTGTGGTTGAATGCCTCCGGCGGCGGTTTCTTCACCGAAGACCGCACCGCTTGCGCACTCAACACTCCCGAATCACTCGCGGGTCTCGACTTCCAGCGCTCCCTCTATCAGGACTTCGATGTCGCCACCCCCTACGGCGAAGACCCCGAACCTCCCTTCCGCGCTGGCAAGGTTGCCATGTTCCAGAACGGACGTTGGGCGACTCCCGGTGTCCGCACCGTGGAATTCGAATGGGACGTGGTTGAACTTCCCGCTGGACCCAGCGGCACGCCCGGTAACTGGCTGTTCTGGGGCGCGTACGTTGTCAACGCCAAGACCGAACACCCCGAAGAGGCTTGGGCTTTGGCTCAGGCTTTGACCACCGCCCAGACCCAGGGCAAAGTCGCCGCTCTCGGCGCGAACATCCCCAGCCGTGTGAGCCAGGAAGCCCTCGACGCCTTCCTGACCTTCACCCCGCCCGCCAACAATCAGGCGTTCCTGAACGGCATTTCCGACGCCGCCAAGCCGACCGCTGAAGGTCCGCTATGGGCTGGCTCCTGGCCCGAATACGACAAGATCATGGGACCCGCCATTCAGGGTGTGTTGACTGGCGCGACCACAGTCGAAGACTTTGGCAAGACTATCTGCGATCAAGCCGACAAAGTCTTTGTCAAATAGTCCGCCTTGAATCCAACAGGGGCAGGTTCGCGCCTGCCCCTGTCTTTTTCCCTCCGCGTTGAGCGCAGTCGAAATGCAGCGATCATCCTTCGACTC
>DAOUAS010000179.1:0-18991 GCA_034433295.1 Anaerolineales bacterium
TAGGATGGATTTTTGTACTCAAAATATTTCTTCAAACCAAGCATGTGTTTTTCGAGGAGATTCCAGGTCAACAGGGCAATCAATATGGTGGCCGCATAAACAGCGGCAGGGTATAGGACATACGGTTTCCATCCGCGCATCCCGCTGTGCCAGAAGACATCCAGCAAGATTAGCGCAGCGGTCATATGGAAGAGATACATCGAATAGCTATACGCTCCCAAAAAGGTAAGAACAGGATTACCAAAAATTCGACGCAGAAGGGTCTGCGGCGGATATGTGACAAATACACCGATCAACCCCAGAGTAAATAGTGAAGCAGTGGTATACCCGCCAAGCATCAGCGGAATACTGGAATGTTCCGGATGCGGTGAACCAGGCAAAGACAACAAGTGCAGGGCGATGAATATAGCAAAGGAAACCAGAAACAAAGGGACAGCGAAACGACGGACTTTCTCCTTCGAGCCGTTGTAGGTTAGAAAAACCGCCAGCAAACCGCCAAAAAGCATCTCCTCAAAACGCGCAAACGAGGTGTAATAGAAAAAAGTGGAAGCGTCACTCAAATCAGGCCAAAACAGTGTTCCCAAAACACGCACAATGATTGAAACAGCTATATACCCGACGCTGAACTTGACCAGTTTTTCACTGTCCAATTTATAGACGATGAAAGGCCAAATCAAATAAAACTGTTCTTCGATGGCTAACGACCAGGTAATTCCAAGGTATTGCGTGATGTGAAAACTCTTAAAAAGCAACGCCCAGTTTTGTTGGTACAACAACATGATCGGCAAGGCAGCGCCCAATTGAGCAGTGAATTCCGGTTCCACTTTCGGGGCAAACAGGAGCACGAAAGCGATGGCGGCATAATACAATGGAAAGATGCGCAATATGCGGCGCGCATAAAAGTTTCTGAAATAATGCTCGCCGGTTTTCGATTTGAGCAGGATGGATGTGATTAAAAAGCCGGAGAGCGTAAAAAATATATCAACGCCCACCCAGCCAACAGTTGTGAAGAGAGTAAATGCCTCAAGAACGGGATGGTCTGTGAAGTAAGAGGCGCGCCTGAAAAGGTGCAGCGCCATGACAAGAACAACCGCGATGCCGCGCAATCCATCCAATTCCTTGATGCGATTATCCATGCTTCACGCCTGTCACTTTCCCGGCCGCCTTTGCTCTTTCCAGCACCTTTTGAGCATTTTTCAACAATGGCATATCGATCATCTTACCATCCAGCGAATATGCCCCCTTCCCTTCTTTTTGACTTGTCTCGAAGGTTTCGACAATTCGCTTTGCATACGCAATCGCCTCATCGTTCGGTGTGAATGCAGTTTGCACCGGCTCGACCTGCGCCGGGTGGATAATCTGCTTTCCGCTGTAGCCAAGCCCCGCTCCGAGTTCTGATTCCATACGCAGGGACTCAAGGTCACGATAATCTATCGCCACAATGTCGATTGCCTGCAAATCATTTGCTGCACAGGCCACCACCACGGCCTGACGCGCGTAAAGCAGTTCGGTCGCGTCCTTTGAGCGGACTGCGCCAATCGAAGCCGCAAAGTCCTCACCGCCGAAGATGATCGCATCCAAACGCGGGTGAGTCGCAATCTCCTTGAGGTTCAAAATCCCTTTGGCGGTTTCCACGCCGATCAACACGCGGATTGAATTAATCGGCCAGCCATATTTCAACTCCGCTGCTTCGATGATCCGGCCTGCCCATTCCACATGCTCGAAGGACTCAACCTTGGGAATCACGATCCCATCGGGATGATGCGGCAGGACGGACTCAATATCATCCTTCTCCCAACCCGACCCCACCGAGTTGATACGCGCCAGTTTTTCGCTTGCGCCGAAATCCAATTCCTGCAAAGCCCTGGCAATCGTGGCCCGCGCCTCAGCCTTTTTGTTGACGGCTGCGCCATCCTCCATGTCCATACAGATACAGTCCACGCCGAGGGTGATGGACTTGGTGATCATCTTCCAGTTGTCGCCGGGCATGTACAATAATGCGCGTCGTGAGTGCATACACATTCTCCCAATTCACATAGGTCAGGCAAAAATGAAACACCCGCATAATGGTGTTTTCCGGGTCAAGTATATAACGATTGAAATAAAACCGCTACACTTGAAAGATAAACAAACATGGTTGTAGTAAAAGTCCGGGCTTGTCATTCTGAGCGGGGCGAAAAATCCATCTGCCGGATCGCAGACCCTCATTGCACTCAGGGTGATACGCTCGACAGGAAATTTTTCTGATTCCGTCAGGCGACAACGAGAAAGCCAGGCACAAACAAAAAGGCTCCGCAAATTCCGCCTGCGGAGCCTTTCCTTTCTTTTCCTTCTGCCTTTTCTACGGCCTGCTGCCGAGGACGACGGTCACATCCGACTTTTCCTCGCTGCGCAAAACCTGCAAAACCACCGAGTCGCCAGGTCCCTTATTGGTGATGAGGTATGCAAGCATCTCATCAAAAGTGCGGACCGGGCGTCCATCGATGGCGATAATTAAGTCACCGCCACCCAACAGGTTTTGGATGCTAGTCGGTTCGGTGCCAGGGATAATCCCTGCCTTGTCGGCCGGGCCGCCTTTGACAACGTCCGTAACATAAGCGCCGGTGTAGGATTTCAATTTCAGCGCTTCGACGATTGGCAAAGTGAGACGCTCGCTAGGCAACGCCGAAATTCCAAGATAAGGGTAATCATACCTGCCCGTTGCAATCAAAACGGGAGCGACACGTTTCACCATGTTGACGGAAATCGCAAAACCAATGCCGGAATTGACAGGCTCACCGCTTGCAGTGAAGTTGGTGGTGCGGATGGCGCGATTGACTCCGACTACCTCGCCGTTAATATTGAAGAGCGGTCCGCCCGAATTACCCGGGTTGATCGCCGCATCGGTCTGGATGATATCACCTGCAGTAAAGAAGTTCCCCCCGCCGGTCTGGTGCGCCGAATCCAACGTGCGCCCCAACGCGGAGATGATGCCGACGGTCATGGTGCTGTTCAAGCCAAAGGGATTGCCGATCGCAATGACGGTCTGACCGACCCTCAGCGTAGTCGAGTCGCCTAATGGGAGCGGGCGAAGTTCAGAGGCGGGCGCATCCACTTTGACGATGGCAATATCAGAATCCAGGTCGGTGCCAATGACCTTTCCATACGCCATGTAGCCGGAGGTAAAACGCACTTCGACAGTGTTCGCCCCTTCAATGACATGGTAATTCGTTACGATATTTCCCTGCCCGTCATAGACAAAGCCGGAACCCTGTCCCGTATCAGTGATGATAGCCACTGTGCCGGGACTGACAGCCTCATAAAGCGCGACCAGTCCCCCCTGTTCGGTGGCGGGGTTGGCCGCATTGGAATTGATGGAGACCATTGTAGGCACCATGATCACAGGCGCCGGCTGCTGGCTGGGCAACGCAGCCGCCTGACAGGCAAGCATCGCAAGCGTCAAAACCGTTAAAGCCAATAAAGCTTTTTTCATTTTCGTGGATACTCCTGAAACATCGCTAAAACTTGATGCGGGCGGCTTCTTCGAGCAACTCTCTCTGCCTGGACGATAGGTACTTCGGAATTTGTACCTTCAACCTGACGTAAAGATCGCCCTTCGTAGTCGAATTCTTTAGATGAGGCATTCCGCGCCCGGCAAGGCGGAAGACCTGATCGGGTTGGGTGCCGGCTGGGATATTCAACTTGACCTTGCCGGTGGGCGTTTCCACGTCCGCTTCGCCGCCGAGGATCAGGGTGAACACGCTCAACGTGGATGTGGTGTACAAATCATAGCCGTCGCGTTCGAATCGATCTTCGTCCGTGATGTTCACGATGAGATAGAGGTCGAGACCATCCGGTCCCGCGCCTGCCACGCGGACTTTGGAGCCGGTCTTCACCCCGGCCGGGATGCGAACCTGCAATTTGCGTCCGTTGGTTTGTAGTTGACGGGTGGTGCCTTCGTAGGCTTCCTGAAAACTGATCTGGATTTCCTGCTGATAACCTTGCTGCTGCTGCGCCGCCTGATTACGGATGGAGGAACGCATGGCTTCGCCAAAAATGGCTTTGAAGAATTCCGAGAAGCCGCCTCCACCGCCACCGAACATGTCGTCCATGTTGATCGAGGATCCGCCACTGCCCGCCCAATCTTCCCAGCGGAAATCGCCGGGGCGTCCGCCTCGTGTGCGGAAATCGGAATAGGCGCTGCCAAGCTGGTCGTAGCGGGCGCGCTTTTGCTCGTCGCTCAGGACCTGGTAGGCTTCGTTGATCTCCTTGAACTTTTCCTCAGCCTTTTTATCGCCCGGATTTTTATCGGGGTGATGTTGCATGGCAAGTTTGCGATATGCCTTGCGGATATCGTCTGCGCTGGCTTTGCGGTCCAAGCCGAGAATTTTATAATAATCCTTGTAATCCATAATACTATTGTTATCACTGCGCCAGTGGAGAGTCAAGCGCACAAAAGACACACTAACAGAACTCTAACCTGTGTTTTGTGATAAAGTTACCAAAGGAATTATGTCATTGCGAGGCGGCGTTCTCCCGCTCGAAGCAATCTCCTAAACCTGCTGAGATTGCTTCGCCGCACGCTACGCGAACGCGGTTCGCAATGACATCAAAAGGAGACTATGAAATCAATTTGTGTTTTTTGTGGGTCTTCGGACTCGGTCCATGAGGATTACAAAGCTGCCGCCTACCAGTTGGGAAGACTGCTTGCGGAAAGTGGAATCCGCATGGTGTATGGCGGCGGCAAGACCGGTTTGATGGGCAAAGTTGCGGACGGAGCAGTGGATGCGGGCGGAGAGGTGATCGGCGTCATCATCCCTTCGATGAACACGCCGGCGCTGGCGCATACCGGACTGGCGCGCATGGACGTCACTCCGCACATGCACGCACGCAAAGCTCGAATGCACGAACTGTCCGATGGTTACATTGCCCTGCCCGGCGGATTCGGCACCTGGGACGAACTCTTCGAGACCGTCACCTGGGCACAGACCGGGGCGCATGAAAAGCCGGTCGGCTTGCTCAACGTGCGCGGATACTACAATCCCCTGCTTGCGGCAATGGACCATGCCGTGGCGGAGGGGTTTATCTTCAAAGAACACAAGGATGCGATTTGCTGTGAGGCTGGCCCGGGGCAACTCTTGAAAGCGATGGAAAAATACGACCACCCACACGAGGCGGTCAAGCGTTGGATGAGAGAGGACTAAAACAAAATCTCCCGCAGAATAAGCCTGCGGGAGATTGACTTTATTCCAACGTATATTTATAGGGCAGGAAAAATTCTCCCGTCTTCTCTCCCGTTTTCACGTTGTAGAAATAAACATATCCCTGATTGTCACTTGCCGCGAGCATGGAGCCATCCGAGTTCAATGCCCCGTAACGCCAACCGTCGCCATTCACAAACGGCGTCGTAAATTCCTGAACATGGATGTGAACATCCAAATCCCAAACGGACATGCCGCTGTTTTTGCCGTCGAAGGCGTAGCCCCAAACCGCCGCGTAGTGATTATCCCCGCTCAGGTTTTGAAAACCAGACGCGCTGACAATGTCGCCATAATTCTGCTTGAGCTTGCCTGTGTCCACATCCCAGAGTTGAAAGCCAACCGACCCGTAATCCACAAGGACGAGTTGTCCGTTGCGGCTCAAGCGGGTATATACGGCAGGTTTGTCGAAATCAAACTCGCGGATCAACTTCCCGCTGGAAACATCCCATTCCTGAACTGTTCCATGGTGGGTGTTGGCTGCGACGAGATCAATATTGCTCTTGAAAACCATGTGTGACCAAAACACCTGATCCTCCGTCGAGATCGTTTGCGTTACCTTCATGTCAGGCAGACTCCAAACCCTCAAGCGGTCTTGTTCGCCAGCCGCCAGCAATTTGTCATCCGGGCTGATGGCTACGTTTCCAAACATTCGCCCGTCTTTTGGCTCTTCGTGAAATAACAGCTTGAAACCATTCAAGTCATAAACGAACAATCCCTGCCAGTTGACGAACGCCATATACTTTTTCCCAAAGACAACCGTGGATCCGTTCTGATCGAAGGAAAACAATTGCTCGAATGTCTTTGTGTCGTAAACGTACAAACCTGTGCCGGTCGTCAGGGCAACCATCGAGTCATCCTGCGACCAGACAATGTCATAAGCATAATCCTGAAATTCATTGACTTGAGGCTGCAAAACTGGTTCGGGTGTGACGGAAACCAAGGGTCCGCAAGCGCTCAACAGGAACACGAACAGAGAGAGTTTCACGAAATTTTTCATGGATGTTTCTCCTTGTCGAAACATTCTAGCCAGACGGGATTAAAAACAACTTACGCTTCCTCTACGGGATGACAATGATATCTATACAAACACGGCAATTAAACAAAAGCAATCCCTGTGAACAGGGATTGCCTCTGAAATCCGTCACTTTTATGCAGAATCGAACTTCAACCTTTTATCGCCTTCTCGATTGTTTCGCGGTGTTCGGCAAAATGGTCGGTGGTGTCACCCACGATCCAGAGAAGCAATGGGCGCTTTTCCGGATCGTCAGCATGACGCGGCTTGAGCATGTCTTCAAAGGTCATTGACTCCAGTTTCGCCGTCAATTTTTCATAAACTTGATTCAACTCATTCAAAACATCCTGTCGCGAGCGGTTGCAATTCCGTTCGAGTAAGACAGGGTTGATGACTTCCATATCCCAATCCTTGGTCACATCCTCGGATACCCCAAGGACTTCATGCGCCGGGCGATGGTCCATGTGATAGCCCATGAGGACGTTCATCCACTCCGAGAGATGGGCAAGGTTATCTTTTGGCGACCAGCCGCCGGCGTCGGGTTTGGTCATCTGATCGTCGGTCAGTTTGTCCGCCACATCCATCAGCAGCTTCCACTCCCGCTTGATAGCGGACATTAATTCGCGTTTGTTTCCCGGTATCCATTCTTCAGTCATAAATCGTCTCCTATAAAGTTATCGACTTTCCTTCTTCGAGTCTTTCCTTTTCTGAATCCTTGCGCAAAATCCAAGCCTCGCCGCGGACAAGGATCGTCTTCTTCCCGTCCACTTTGAGGTAGGCTCCATCACACAACATGACCACCGGATTATCATGGAAGAAATGATAATCCGCAAGCCATTGATCTTTCATGGACTGACCATAATTATCCAACGGGTAATGAGGCGAAAAATTAAACGGCGTGATATTCAATCCCTCGAAGTGCGGCGTGGCGACCGTGTTCATATCTTTGGACGTGAGGATGTTCGGTCCGCAGAGAATCGTCCCTGCGCTGAAGCCAACGATGGGCAGACCAGCCTGCACCTTCTTCTTCAGGAAAGGCATCAGGCGGCTGACGTGCAGACGATGGTTGAGCAGGAATGTATTTCCACCGGGGATGTAGGCCAGCGTCGCGCGGCGAATCACGTCCTCCATCTGCGGCAGGGTCATGAGTTCGGCATTGATCGTTTCGACCCGCGCCAATCCCTTGAACGAGTCTGCGGTGAACTCCTGCCAGCGGTCGGCAAACAACGAGGCAAGCGGAAGGTATGTCACAGTCGCGTTGGGTTTGCCTTCGAGGTAGGGACGGCTGGTTTCAATGATGTAGCGGATGTCATCTTTGCCGGGGGAGGAAAAAAGGTGTAGGTTAGGCATGTTTCTTGTCTAATGTCATTGCGAGGAGCGTGTTTTTCGCGACGAAGCAATCTCATGTTGTGTGGAGATTGCTTCGCGAAGACCACTCGCAATGACATATGCTTATATCGTAAGAATAATCGGCTCGCCGTTGGTGACGATGACCGTGTGTTCAAACTGCGCCGCGATGGTGCGATCCGTTGTCCGCAGAGACCAGCCATCGGCTTCTTCGACGACGTGTCCCTTGCCGGTGGTGAGGAACGGTTCGATTGCCAAGACCAGCCCTTCCTTCAAAACGCAGCGGTCTCGCGGCTTGAAGTAATTGAAGACCTGCACCGGCTCCTCATGCAGGTGACGTCCGATGCCATGACCGGTCAAATCATAGATGACGCCATAGCCGTGACGCTTTGCCTCAGTCTGCACTGCCTTGCCGATTTGATTGATGGTCTGTCCGGCGCGCGCCGCCTGTATTGCATTCTCCAGCGCGAACTTTGCCGCCACGATGATGTTTTCATATTCGGGAACCTGAGCCGCGACGACCATCGAAGCGCCCGTATCACCGAAGTAGCCGTCCATCTCTGCTGAGACATCGATGTTGATTAACTCGCCTTCGCGCAGGACATGGTCACCGGGAATGCCGTGCGCGATAACCGGCGAAATGCTGATGCAGGTCACGCCGGGGAATTTGTACAAACTTACCGGCGCGGAATTCGCGCCCGCTTTGTCCAAAACCTCCCTGCCGATTTCATCCAATTCCGCTGTGGTCATGCCAAGCTGGACAGCTTCCATCATCGTCCGCAACGTTACCGCGCAGATGTGACCGACGGCTTTCAAGCCCGCGATGTCTTCTTCGTGTTCTACAATCATTGACTTTTGACTTTCAACCTTTGACCAACCTGCCCAAAACCACCTTCTTCAACTCCGCCTGCACGTCGTCCCATTTCTGCTCGGAGTTGACCACAATCCATCGTCCCGGTTCGGCTTTGACCATCTCCAAATATCCCGCGCGGACCCGGCGGTGGAATTCCACCGTGTAAGCATCCATGCGGTTCCACTCGACTTCGTTCTGGGTCTTGCGCCGCAAGCCGACTTCCACTTCAAGGTCGAGCAAAACCGTCAGGCCGGGAGTCAAGCCGCCGGTGGCGTACTTCACCAGTCCACGCACCTGCTCCAAATCCTGCTGGTGACCGTAGCCCTGATAGGCAATCGTCGAATCGTAATAGCGGTCGGAGATGACGACCTCTCCCGCCGCCAGCCTCGGCTTGATGACCTGCTCCACGATCTGCGCGCGCGCGGCTTGGTAGAGCAGGGTCTCCGTCCGCGGGTGCATCTCGGCATTCTTCAAGTCGTGCAGCACGTCGCGGATTTGCTCGCTGATGGACGTCCCACCCGGTTCGCGGGTGGGGAAAACGGTATAGCCTTTCTCGCGCAGATATTCCACGAGATAAGGGATGTGGGATGTCTTGCCGGAACCTTCGGGACCTTCGAGTGTGATGAACATATGCCTCGTTGTCGTTATGTCACTCTGAGGGAGCGTGTTCGTCGCGACTGACACTTGCGCTGCACGCCAGTGCAGTGAGAGTCTCAGTAAAGGCAAAGAGACTCTTCGCTGCGCTCAGAGTGACACACTCGAGAGAGTTAACAATTTTCCTACAACCTTCTTAACCTGGTTTTATTTTACGCCAAAACTTTTTAATCGGTGTGTAATTTTCGCAGGCTAGGATTCATGCAGTTACGGAGGTAGAAATGACTTGGAAAAAGATACTTTACATCCTGCTCGTTGTTGTGGTCGCCGGCGGCTCGGCTTTGACAGGCGCGGTAGCTGGCGGAATTGCAGTCTATCGGGCGGTTGATAAAAACCAGTCCGCAAATCCCATTCAATCCATCCTGCCCGCATCGAACACATCGCTCGACCCAACCCAGACCCTGACACTCAACTCGACGGACGTCGAGACTGCCATCACCCAGTCGGTGGAGAAAGTCGGTCCGGCAGTGGTGACCATCGTGGGGACCATCCCCGGGCAAATGACCTTCTTCGGTCAGACAGGTGATGCAACTGTCAGCGGCAGCGGCGTCTTCATCTCGGACAAGGGCTACATCCTGACCAACAATCACGTGGTCGAAGGCACGAAGGAAGTCCATATTATCCTCGCGGACGGGACACAGGAGAAAGCAGTCCTTGTCGGCACGGATATTTATTCCGATCTGGCGGTTCTGAAGACAGACGCCACAGCGCCCGCAGTGGCGACGCTTGGAAACTCCGACTTGCTGAACCCTGGTGAGTCGGTGATCGCCATCGGCTCGCCGCTTGGAAATTTCAAGAACACTGTGACGGTGGGTGTGGTCAGCGCCACAGGACGTTCCATCGACACCGGCAACGGATACCAGATCGAAGACTTGATCCAGACCGACGCGGCGATCAACCACGGTAATTCGGGCGGACCGCTGATGAATCTCGCGGGTGAAGTGATCGGCATCAACACGCTGGTCGTCCGCAACACCAACAGCGGCGACGTGGCTGAAGGCTTGGGATTTGCCGTCCCCGTCAACACGGCGCGCGCCGTCGCGGAGCAGATCATCCAGAAGGGATATTTCTCGCGCCCGTTCATGGGAATCCGCTTCCAACAGGTGACGCCGAACATCGCCGCCGCCTACAACCTGCCCGTGCAATGGGGCGTGTACGTGACCGAGGTCTCGCAGGGCAGCCCCGCCAGCGCGGCGGGTTTGCAACAGGGCGACATCATCTTCAAGATCGGCGACATGACGCTCGACGAAACCCATTCCTACATCAACGCTCTCTTCACCTTCAAGCCAGGCGATCAGATTAACCTCGGCGTGATGCGGGATGGCAAGCAGGTTGATTTAACCATCACGCTTGGAGAATCGAGCCGCAAGTAACCAGCCCGGTATTACCCCGGCTGGCTGATCTCGCGCAAAGGCTGGACGCGAATCACGCCGGCCGGGGATAGCCTTATAATAGGGGGACTTACGCCGAAATGAAAAAACTCATCCTCATTCCGACCCTTCTTGTGATTCTTTTGCTCTCATGCGGAATCCTCTCCACGCCCGCCCCGCCGACGGCTGTTCCATCCCCGCCGACGGCCACCCCCAGCCCGGTCAGCACCCCGCTCCCGCCGCCGACGGAAACTCCCCTGCCGACAGCGACGTCCACACCCGCTCCGACCTTCCAGCGGATCCTGATCGTCAGTTTCGACGGGCTTCGTCCCGACGCCATCGCAAAAGCCAAAATGGAAAACGTGATGTCGCTGATGCAGGCGGGCGCATATACCTTCGGCGCGCAGACCATCATGCCAAGCGTGACCCTTCCATCCCATGCCTCCATGCTGGTGGGGACCTGTCCCGCGAAGCACATTGTTCGCTGGAATGAATATGTCCCCGAAAACGGATATGCCCTCGGCACCGATCTTTTCGATCTGGTCCATGCGGCGGGACTGCGGACTGTGATGGTGGTCGGCAAGGAAAAACTGCGCCAGATCACGGAGCCATCCAGCACCGATTATTTTGCCTTCGTGGACGAGACAGATCAAGTCAAAGACCCCGTTTCGTTGGTGCAGATTGCCCTGCAGCAGATTGGGAATGACTTCAATTTGATGTTCGTCCACTTTCCCAATGGCGACCTGGAGGGACACGACCACGGCTGGATGTCGCGCCAGCAGTTGCGGGCGTATTCCAACGACGACGAATCGTTCGGTTATTTTCTATCAAGACTGAAAAGCAGGGGATTGTACGAAGGCACGCTGATCATCGTCACGGGCGACCACGGTGGACACGATACCACGCACGGAACCGACTTGCTCGAAGACATGACAATTCCCTGGATCATTTCCGGGACGGGAATCCGAAGCGGACAACTGGCGACACAAGTCCACACAACCGATACGGCCGCCACCGCCGCTTTTGCGCTTGGTCTTCCCATTCCACCCGAATGGGATGGCGTTCCTGTTTACGAGGCATTTGGTCTGCCGTCTGAAGAACGGGTGCGGCCTGTCTGCCGGTAATTTTTATCCCCACCTGACCGCATTACACCGTTCGCAGTCCGGCCTGGTGCAGAGCAATGCGAACGGGTTTTCTTTTATCTGTTCCATCACCACCCTGATCAAACTTCTGAGATGAACCGCCTGTGCCAGCGCATGGCCAATTTCCACGCGGCGGGTATATTTTTCCACAAAAGGGGCGATGGACTCAAATCCCTCCGAGTCGCCGGGAAAGCCGGGACATTCCACCACGCGATCCCGCAACAATGCCCAGCGGATGAACTGCATCCTTCCGGCGAGTTTTTCCGCGTAATGGATGCTGGTGTTGACGCGATGATCCACGCCCAATAACAACACCCATCCATCCTGATCTGACAGGGCGCCGATTGGAGCCAGCGGATTGAAAATGGTCTGGGTGTTGAGAATTGCGTCTGTGCAAATCCCGGCAAAGGATTGGATCGGATGCATGGAACGTTTCGCCCCGGGATGCTTGCGAAGCATTTCAGGCAATATGCCCATCGTCTTATCGGCGCGCATTCCCGGGTGATACGCCTCCGCCATTTTATTGAGATTCTTTTCACTGCCGTAGGTCATGCCGTTACGCGGCGGACCGATCTCAGGATTGAGCATGGTCTTGTAGGTGAAGGTTGGCATGATGACGCCGCGCGCTGAGTCGAGCAGGGCTTCAAGCATAGTCTCCGCCCCGCCCTCGATGTGTCCGAACGCTTTCAACGAGGCATGAGCAATGACCAGGTTTTTCTTCAAACCCAATTTGGCAAGACCAGATTTGAGGTCGGCGAGGTCACTCATCGTTCAAATTGCCGATTATCAACCTACTGTCCCTTCCAGTTTGGCTTGCGTTTTTCAACGAAAGCTTTCATGCCTTCCTTCTGGTCTTCCGTGGAGAACAGCGGATAGAAGTTGCGCTTCTCGGCTCGCAGTCCTTCGGTGAGCGTGGTCTCGAACGCGGCGTTGACCGATTCCTTGGCCATGCGGACAGCCAGCGGCGCGCGCGAGGCAATCTCTTCGGCAAAGACGACGGCTGCGTCGAGGCAGCCTTCCACCGGCACAACACGATTGACCAAGCCAAATTGCAGGGCTTCGGCGGCGGTCAAATGGCGATTGTTGATGACCATCTCCATCGCAAGTTGTTTTCCAAGCAAACGCGCCAGGCGTTGCGTTCCACCCGCGCCGGGGATGATGCCAATGGTCACTTCGGGTTGGCCAAACTTCGCGGATTCCGATGCGATGATCATGTCACAGGAAAGCGACAGTTCGCATCCGCCGCCCAATGCCCAGCCCGAAACTGCCGCGATGACCACTTTTTTGATTCCCCTGATACGGTCCCATTTTTCCACCCGTCCCTGTTTGATCATGCCGAAGGGCGAGGATTCAGCCATCTCTTTGATATCCGCTCCGGCGGCAAAGGCTTTCTCGTTGCCGGTGATGACCATCGCGCCGACATTTTCATCGCGGTCGAATTCTTCGAGCGCATCGAATAATTCGCCCAGCATCAGGTTGTTGAAAGCGTTCATCGCCTGCGGACGGTTGAGCGTGACAACACCGACACGTCCGCGAATTTCCGTCAAAACCGTTGAGTAATTCATGTTTCCTCCGAATGGTTGCGGCAATGGAAAGACCCTGCGCCCTAAATTATAAAGGATGAAAGGCTTTGTTGTATAATGAAGCGCAACACAAAATCAAGTCTTGGAGGAGAACATGTCGTTCCTGTTTATGACCCACTCGCACCTTCGCTGGCTGATCCTGGTCGTTGCCCTGGCTGCGGCACTCAAATTTACCTGGGGCTGGCTGCGCGGAGGCGCCTTTCGAAAAACGGATCGCGCGCTTGCATCTGGCTTCAGCGGGTTGATGGATCTGCAGGTGCTGCTTGGTTTGATCCTTCTGCTCTGGGGTGGTTTTGCCGGTGCGGGTTTTCCGATGTACCGCATCGAACACACCGTCACGATGATTGTGGCGGCGGTGGTCGCCCACCTGCATGTGCTGTGGAAAAACGAGGAGGACAAAAAGCGTTTCCGCAATTCGCTCTTTATCATACTCGATACGCTGATCATCGTCTTCATTGGCGTGGCAAGGCTGCCCGGAATCAGAGGCTGGTGACACCCCCTCTCACAAAACATTAATCTATGATAAACTACCCACGTCGTTCAGGCTGGACGTTGAATCATTGGAGAAGAGATGGAAAACAAGTTATATGTAGGCAACCTGCCCTACGCCACCACTGAAGAAGACCTCAAGGCTCACTTCAGCAAGGCCGGAACCGTCACATCCACCGCATTGATCAAAGACCGTGCCACAGGCCGCGCCAAAGGGTTCGGATTTGTGGAAATGTCCACGGCTGAGGAAGCCCAGAAGGCAATCAGCATGTTCAACGGACAGGATTTCATGGGGCGGACCATCACGGTCAACGTCGCCAAACCCCGTGAAGACAAGCCCCGCAACTTTGATCGGAATCGCGGCGGCGGTGGGCAGAACCGCTATTAGAAATCATTTCCAGCCCTGAACAGATGCAGCCCCGCCTTTGGCGGGGTTGTTTTGTTAAAATACTTCAAGACAATCTTGCAAAACCCCTCCCTCTCGGTTATCCTTGCGGGTGGGAGTGGTTAGGTCCCGGTGGGCTTCCTGGTCTTCAACACCAGTGGCGGGTCGCGTTGCGAGCCGCGGTGGGTTCGTCTCCCATCCACTCCCGCCTATTGGACGGTGGGCAATGGTTCATTGTCCACCGTCTTTTGTTATCGTCGAAAAGGTAATTGAATGTCAACTCCGGAAATCGAAGAACTTACAAGATATGTCTCACGGATATTTCGCATCGAAGATGTGACCAGCGGTGATCCACAAAAGGGATTCCTCGCCCGCTATCGCGGTCAACTGGTGGACGGCGATTCCGCCGAACTCTACGACCGGCTGGCGGATTCCCTTGCCCCATACAATATCATCCCCCTGTTCAAAATCGAAGATGGACGCCACGCGATCTATCTTGCTTCCAAACCCATGGAACCCAGGAATCACAAGGTCTCCACAAATGTCATCCTCTTCCTGCTGACCGTGTTCAGCGTGATGCTGGCCGGCGCGCAACCCGAAGGACCCATGCCGCAGGATATTGCCGGACAGATGCTTGCCCTGGCAAAAAGCATTTTCACCGGCTGGCCCTTCGCATTGAGTCTGCTCGGCATTTTGCTGGCGCATGAACTGGGTCACTACTTCATGAGTCGTCATCACAAAACGCCTGCCACATTGCCATATTTCATTCCACTCCCATTCAGTCCGCTGGGGACCATGGGCGCGGCCATCCTCATGCGCGGCACGCCGAAGAACAAGCGCGTCCTTTTCGACATCGGTGTGGCGGGGCCGATCTCCGGATTGATCGTCGCCATCCCCGTACTTTTCCTGGGTTTGAGGCTTTCCACACTTGGCGCCATCGAGCCAAACCCGAACGGATTCCTCGAAGGGAATTCGCTCCTCTATCTTTTCGCCAAGTTCGTAACCTTCGGGCAATTATTGCCGTCACCCGCCGAGCCGCAAGGGATTTTATACTGGCTTCGATATTTCTTCACCGGTCGCCCCGTTCCATTTGGCGGACTGGATGTATTCATCCATCCCGTCGCATTCGCGGGGTGGGCCGGAATTTTGGTCACGGCGCTCAACCTGCTCCCCGCCGGCACGCTCGACGGCGGGCATGTGATCTACTCCGTCTTTGGCGATAAAGCCAAAAAAGCCTTCCCATTCATCATCGGCTTGCTAATCGTGCTGGGCATCTTCTGGAACGGATGGTGGTTGTGGGCGATCCTGCTCTTCTGGCTGGGACGGGTCAACGCCGAACCATTGGATCAGATCACGACCCTCGACTCCACCCGACTCCTGATTGCCCTTGCGATGCTTGTTGTCTTCGTTCTGGTTTTCATGCCCGTCCCATTCACGCTGCTTGCGCCATAAAATCCCACCATGAAAAAAATCCTTTCCCTTCTTTTCATCATATCCATCGTTTTGCCGGCTTGCGGACTGACTCCCGAGGCGACATCCACAAACCAGCCATCGGCTTCATCGTCCAAAACGGCTGCAGAAGCGGCCACAAAAACCCCAAAGCCGGTACCAACCGCCGGCAGGGCAACTAACCTGGGAGTAAGCGTAGAATCTTTGGAGGGAGTCGAGGTCAGGGTCTGGCATCCGTGGTACGGCGTCGAATCCAGCCTGTTCGAAAATCTCGCAGCGGAGTTCAACGAAAAAAACGAATGGGGCATCAAGCTCGTTGCGGAGAGCCAGGTTAACTTCACCAACCTGTATGAAAATACAACCGCCGCCCTGCCCACTGCCGACAAACCCGATATGGTGATTGCCCTGCCCGAACACGCGCTGGGATGGGATGCAAACGGCGTGGTCGTTGACCTGAATCCGTACGCGCAGGATCCGCTCTATGCCATGGAAACCGGCGACATTCCCAATGTGTTTTGGAACCAGGATCACATCAACGGCAAGCGCTTGGGAATTCCCGCGCAACGCACCGCGCGTTTCCTGTTATGGAACGAAACGTGGGCCGGCGAGATCGGCTTCAGTTCCCCGCCCGACGCCCCCGACGATTTCAAACAACAGGCCTGCCGCGCCCAGCAAGCCATGTTGAAGGATGCCGTCCCGCAGAACGATTTCATGGGCGGCTTGTACGTAAACACCGAACCCATGACCGCCTACGCCTGGCTGCTTGCCTTCGAGGGCGGCGTTTTGGACGGCAGCAGTTACCGTTTTCTCACGCCCAATAACATCAAAGCCTTTCGGTTTTTGCGCGAACTCTCGGAAAGTCTTTGCTCCTGGCAGGTCGCCGGCACGAATCCGTTTGAAGCCTTTGCAAACCGTGAAGCGCTCTTTGTTGCCGCCAGTCTTGAAGACCTGCCCAGTGTAGCGCGTGCCTTTGCCGCCGCCGAAAACACGGACGAATGGAATGTGGTCGCCTTCCCCGGCGCAAGCGAGGATGCGCTCGTAGTTTACGGTTCGTCCTACGTGGTTTTGAAATCCACTCCGCAGAAACAACTGGCGGCATGGCTGTTCATCAAGTGGATGCTGGAAAACGAACAGGATGCGCGAATGGTGGAGGCGACTCACCTTTTCCCGATTCGGTCATCGAGCCTCGACCTGCTCGACAATTACGAGAAGACTCACCCGCAGTGGGTCCAAACCGTCAAACTTTTGCCCCAGGGAGAGATGCAACCGCAACTGGCATCGTGGCGGCAGGTAAAGACCGTGATCGGCGACGGTTTCACGCACATGTATCGAGTCAGCGTCCCCAGCGGACAAGTCCCCGCGATTTTGGCGCAGATGGAATCGATTGCGACGAGTTTGGGGAAATGAAAGAATCAGGAAGCGCGGAGGAGTTCGGACAACTCATTCATTTGGCGCAAACCCGCCTCCGACAATTGATGGTTCCGCACCTTGCGCATGTGATCGAAGCCCGTCGATTGGATCGGCGCCTTCGAAACATCCTCGATTGTTGACCAGCCTGCAAGCAAGACTTTGACCGGCGCATCCGCCGCGTCGGGGCTGGTGACACACCAAATGACGACATCGGCTTTCCTCTTCAAGTCGGGGAATTGGTCCACCGAAATACAGCGCCCCAGTCCCGGCCAATAGTCCCCGCTCCAGGTTTTCACTTCGAGGCGCATGATTTTCCTGTATCCGAGAATTTTCACTACGATGTCGGCCAGGTTTTCCCGGTCGGGGAAGCGGAAGTGCGCATCGAGTTTGGACCCTTGCGTCAGCAGAAATCTTTCAACGGCAAGTTCCCCCAGTTTTCCCTTGAAATGCGAGTTGAAGCGATTGTTGTAATATCCACGCTGGCCTTCCCATCTCCTGAGGGATGCGCGCGCCGTTTCAGCCGCCCATTGGACATCGGCGATGGGAAGTTCGATTTCAGGAATGGCTGGCATGGAAACCGCTCACCCGGCCTGCCTGACAACCACCCGGCAAGGCGCGCCTGACGTGGAAACCAGGTTGAGCGGCAGGGCAAAAATCTCACCGCCGCTTTTGACTCGCATGGCGGCTTGTTCATCCACGTTTTCGACCAGCCATTTGCCCGCCCTGGCAAGCATGCGGTTGAAATGGAAAATATCCCGTCCGCGAATACTGACATCGTAAACAATGACCCACACCCGGCAGGGAAGCGCAAGCAGGGCCTCGAAGACTTCTTCGGAAACTTCGATTCCAGCGCTTGATTTGAGAAATAGAATTGGCTCGCCTCGATAATCGAAACTGGTTTCCGCATTCCGCATGATTGCGTCGAGGTCAAGCAAACAATACCGTCCGATCAAATTGTTCACGGGTAGCGCTTCGAGGTCCGCGCCGCCTTCCAGGAAATGAGACGGCGCGTCGATGTGCGTGCCGCATTGCGTTCCAAGTGACAGGCGCGAGACCTTGTATCCCAGGCTCTGCGCCGAGCACCAGTCTTCGATCAACAGCGGCGGGTCGGAATAATTTTCCTCGGCGTAGATGGGCAGGTGTTCATCGAGGATTTTTGTTAAGTCGAGTATTTCAGCGGTCATGTCTTTCATCCCAAAAGGGTTTTCAACTCTTTTTCAAGATCAAGGCGCGCGCGGCTGGAAATCGGCGCAGCCAGATGGAGGCGCAGCGTCTCTTCGTTTTTTTCCTTTTCGTAATAATCGCGATACATCTGTGAGATGGACAGGGTTGCGCCTTTATATTTCTCGACCTTCACTGCATTGCCGACATTGACAATTCCCTCTCTGAGCACGCGGCAATAAAGTCCCGGACGGCCGGATTTACGGAATTTCTTCACCCATTGCGGATCACCCATGCGTGCGGCAAAGGTCCCACACGGAATGCGCGGCGCAGTGGCTTGCAGGATTACGTCACCGATATGCAAAGCATCCCCCACATTGAATTCTGCGCTCGCCAATTCGCTGATTGTCAGGTTTTCGCCGAACATGCCGGGCGGGATTTCCCTGTCGAGTTCCTTCGACCACCACGCATAATCAGCGCCGCCATAGACGTAAATCGCCTGGTCAGGACCACCATGATGCCGCATATCACAGATGGCGTCTCCCTCGATGCCCATGTGTTTTATTTCAACGGGACCCGCCACAGGCAGTTTATAAATTCCTGTGGTCTCGACATAATCTTTTCTTTGCTGGGTCCTTTCCTGTCCAATATTAATGCTGGTCACTTTCATTGGGGGTACCTCTGGGAACAATTTCGATTCTCGGTAGAAGCGCTCTAACCCGCCTTCTTCCAATCCCCCAGTTTTTCGGCCCGGACAGCGATTTTCGCCAGCGCATCCTTATCGGTAATGTATGTTTCAAAATAGCCGCAATCAGCACAGAGATACGCCGTGTATTGAACCTGTTTTGTATTCATGCGGATTTCAGCAAGTTCCTGATCCTTGAAATACACATTGG
>DAOUAS010000180.1:0-47048 GCA_034433295.1 Anaerolineales bacterium
TCTACACTTCGGGCGGTATCAACGCCATCGCCACTTTCGAGACGATGTGTCGCTTCCTGAATGCCGAGATCGCGGGCATGGTCTACGGGACGATGTCCGATGTGGGCGATGCGGAAAAACAGCCTGAGTTGATGGAAAAGGCTTACAAATTGGGTGAAAAATTGGGCGCAGCATAAATTGCCGCCGATTGGAAAAATGAATATAGCCCGATCATCTTGAAGCGAATTTGCAAAACTGATCGAGGATAATTTGTCGGCAAAGTCGCAGGATTTTGCAAAGCCGCCTGGCGGACAACCGCATACCGGAAACCCAACCTGGTTTATCTCCGGGTTGGAACGCATGGGCTACAACGGCATTACCTGCGCTCGATTCTCCAGCGAAAAACTCGACCTGCGGATCGAGAACGCGCTCGAACCCTTCCGCCAGACTGCCACTCCGTTGACTTGGTGGGTGGCTCGCTTTCGCACCCGTCGACCCTCGACAAGGCGCTGCAAGCACATGGTTTTACCCATAACCGCGATATGATTGGCATGGCTGCGGAATTGGGCAAATAGGCGACTTTGCAATGGCGTCCGCGCCGACAATGACGTCCGTAATGACATTGCCAGCTATAACGTCTTTCCCTTGAAAGATTGTTTGAATTTTCCGAAGGCAGGGGACTTACCTGTCACGACGAAATCGCCCTCCACATTGGCACGAGGCACGGTATCCTGTATCAGCCTTTGGATGAATGGATGCTTCTGGTCGCGCAATGGGCGGGAGGAAAATGAAGGCTTACCCGGAAGTGAACGCAGAATGCGCGCGCAAAAGCCCCTTACCATTTTGGTAGGGACTTTTTATGTTTGATATACTTTCCGCGTTGTATAATCGATTAATGAGCGCCCTTTTTTGTTTCTATGGCTGCTATGCTGGAACCTGTTCGAGTTGTCGTTACGCGTATTCCGGGGGTTTCTAGGTCAGATGCTGCTGGAGGAATTCACCCATGAGTATTCATGATGAAAAAGGCAAAACCATATTTGCCGTTTACGCCTTCATCTTCCTGTTTTTAGTGATGGGCATCATTACCAGTGGAGTCCTGTCCTATCGTAATTTTGAGCGGGGATTCCGTTACCAGGCGGAGAGGCAAATTTCAGCCATCGCCGAACTGAAGGTAAACGGGCTGGTAAACTGGCGCAGCGAACGTTTACTGGATGCCCAATTCTTTTATCAAAACGAAGTCTTGTCTGGCCTGGTTGGAGATTATTTCGATAATCCGGACGACGCATTTTCCCGGACGCAGTTGGCCGACACCATGGCGCGTTATCAGTCCTATAACCAATATGATCGTGTCAGCCTGTTGGATGCGGATGGAAGGAATAGACTCGTTGTTTCCGATAACCCCGGAGCGCCTGTACCCGAATATTCCAATTTAAAGGATGACGTAACCAGATGTCTCGCTTCCGGCGAGATCGTGTTTTTGGATTTTCAACACGATATTGACGCAAACGGCGGGATTTCCATCTCCATTTTGGTTCCGGTGTTTACCGAACAGGATGGGCGTCCATTGGGTGTTTTTGTCATTCGCATCGACCCTGGAAATTATCTGTATCCTTATATCAGTCAATGGCCGGTTCCAAGCGACACTGCTGAAACGCTGCTTGTGCGCCGCGACGGTGAAGATGTGCTGTTCCTGAATGAACTTCGTTTCGTTCAGAACGCCGCGCTTAATTTGCGAATTCCCCTGACGCGCATAAACACCCCCTCTGTCCAAGCCGCGCTGGGGAAGAAGGGAGTGATGGAAGGGGCGGATTATCGAGGCAGCCCGGTTCTGGCTGACATGCGTCCAGTCCCCGATTCTCCATGGCGCCTGATTTCCAAAGTGGATATGACGGAGGTATATGCGCCTTTGCGGGAACGCCTATGGCAAACCCTCTTGATTGTTGCCATGGCAATCTTTGTTTCCGGACTGGCTCTGTTTGCAATCTGGCGTCAACAGCGCCTGTATTACTATCAAGCCAAGTCGGACACAGCGCGGGTTTTGCGCGCAAGCGAGGAAAAGTTTCGCAAGGCGTTCATCCTCAGTCCCGATTCGATTAACATCAATCGCTTGCATGACGGGATGTACGTCTCGGTTAACGACGGCTTTACCAGAATTACAGGATATACCTCCGAGGAAGTGATCGGCAAAACCTCCCTCGAAGTAAATATTTGGACGAATCCGCAGGATCGCCAACAACTGGTGGACGGCTTACGTAAAGACGGCAAGGTTGAGAATCTCGAATTTCGTTTTCGTATGAAGAACGGTGAAATCAGGTACGGGCTGATGTCCGCTTCTTTTATCGAGTTGGACGGCATCCCGCATATCATCAGCATTACCCGTGATGTCACCGAGCGAAAGTCCATCGAGGAACGGTTGGTACGTTTTAGCGGCATCTTCGAAGATTCGCTCAATGAAATCTATATCTTCGACACCGATGATTTGCATTTCCTTCAAGTTAACCGCGGTGCCCAACTCAATCTTGGTTACAATATGGAAGAACTCCGGGAAATGACTCCGGTGGATATCAAGCCCGATTTTACCCGGCAGAGGTTCCTGGATTTGGTCGAACCGCTAAAGAGCGGCGCGGAAGAAAAGATCGTGTTCGAAACCGCGCATCAAAGAAGGGATGGCTCGCGTTACCCCGCGGAGGTTCACCTGCAAATATCGACGTTCGAGTCGAGCCGGGTTTTCGTTGCCGTCATTCTGGATATCACAGCCCGCAAGCAGGCAGATCAAAGAATGCGCGAGGCGCAATTGGTGTTGGAAAGCAGTCCCGTAGTTCTGTTCCGTTGGAAGGCGGCTGAGAGTTGGCCGGTGGAACTGATCACTGAAAATATCTCCCAATTTGGTTATGCGCCCGAAGATTTCCTTTCCGGGCTGGTTCCATATGCCTCGATTATCCACCCTCACGATCTGGAACGAGTCACACGCGAAGTGAACGAGTATTCATCGGGCGGGGTCGATCATTTCCAGCAGGAATATCGTATTGTGACCAGGGATGGACAGATCCGTTGGACGGACGATCGCACGATGATCGAACGCGATTCCCAGGGGAATGCCATCTACTACCAGGGCACGGTTATGGATATTACCGACCGCAAACGGGTCGAGGATGCGCTACGGGAAAGTGAGGAAGCGTTGCGCCGGCGGAACAGTCACCTGCTTGCCTTGCAGGAAACCACCCTTGAGCTGGTCTCTCAACTCGATCTCAATATCCTTCTGGAAAATGTTGTCAGGCGCGCAGGTAAGATCATGGAAACCGATTCCGGCTATCTCGACCTGATTGAATCCGAAACCGGACAACTGGTGCCGTGTGTTGGGTTTGGCGCGCTGGCCGAATCGACGCGGCATGTTGTGCGGCGCGGCGAAGGCATAGCGGGAATGGTCTGGCAGACGGGCAGGTCTATCATTGTCGACGATTATGATCGATGGAGCAATCGTGTCGAGTCCTACACTACTAGGACAATCGGGTCTGTGGTCGGCGTGCCTCTTACGGCGGGCGGTGAGTTTTTGGGCGTATTGGGACTGGCTTATAAACCTGATAAAGCCAAAACCTTCGCCGAGGAAGACCTGGTTATTCTGGAACACCTTGCCCGGCTGGCGGCGATTGCCATTGCCAACGCCAGATTATTCGTGTCTCTCCAGCGGGAACTCAATGAACGCAAGCGGGCGGAGGAGGAAATTCGCAAGCAGACGGCCATGTTCAGGAATCTATTCGAGAGTTCCCCCGAAGCCATTGCTTTATTGGATCAGGCGGACTGTGTTTTGGAAGTCAATCGGGCCTTTGAAACGCTTTTTGGCTACCTTAAAGCTGAAACTTACGGAAGAAACATCAACACTCTGGTGGCTCCCGTGCCATACTTCAAAGATGCCCGGCTGGTCTCCGAATCCGTGCTTGGCAATGGGCAGATCGTAGAGAAGGAATCGGTGCGTTGCTCAAAGGATGGCCGCCCGGTGGACGTATCGATAATTGGCTACCCCATCATCATAGACGGACATACAATCGGGGCCTATGCCATTTATCGCGATATCACCGAGCGCAAAAAGGCTGAGGAGGAATTGCGTAGGCAGACAGCCTTATTCCGGAATTTGTTCGAAAGGTCACCTGAATCCATTACCATTGTGGATCGGAATGACCGCATTCTAAATGTGAACCGGTCTTTCGAGAAACTTTTCGGTTATCAGGAAGCGGAAATTCAAGGACGATATGTCAACGATTTAATTGTTTCCGAACCGTACAAAGACGAAGCCGAGGGTATTACCCAGGCGGCGCTCGAGGCAGGTCGGGTTGTGGAAAAGGAGACCATCCGCTGCGCAAAGGGCGGACGCTTAGTGGATGTGTCCATGGTTGGGTATCCCATTGTTGCGGAAGGGCAGATTATTGGCGGATCTGGCATCTATCGCGATATCACTGAACGCAAAAAAGTCGAGCGATCACTATACGAGCGTGAGCGTCAATACCGTACGCTTGTTGAACAAATTCCCGCCATTGTCTATGTGGATGACGTGAAGGAAGGCATTCAGACCATATATATCGGACCCCAGATAGAGAAAATTCTCGGCTACACCCCTAGAGAATGGCTGCAAAGATATCCGAGCATTTGGGATGCCTGCGCTCACGCGGATGACCGCGAATCCATAAATTCGAGATTTACACGTTGCGCCGTTGAGGGTGAGCCTTTCGAGGCGGAATATAGAATGTGGACTGCGGACGGGCGTTTGGTTTGGGTGCATGACCAGGCGGTGTTATTGCGAGACGAGTACGGGAACCCGCAATTGATCCACGGTGTAATGCAGGACATTACAGAGAGCAAGCGGGCTGAGGAGGCTTTGCGGGCGGCCGAGGAAAAATATCGGCAAATCTTTGAGAACGCCATGGAGGCCATTACTCAAACAACCCCCGAAGGGAAATATGTTACCGCCAATCCTTCCGCAGTGCGAATTGCGGGATACGATTCCCCCGGTGAAATGATTGCCGACAGGACCGATCTTGATCGTCAGTTCTATGTCAAACCTGGCCGCCGCGCGGAGTTCAAGAAGTTGATGGATGAAAATGGAAGTGTAACGAATTTCGAATCCGAGGTGTATTGCAAGGACGGCAGTACGATTTGGATTCTGGAAAATTCGCGTGCGGTTTATGACGGGCGTGGAAACCTGCTATATTATGAAGGTACAGCGCTGGATATCACAGAACGCAAGCAGGCAGAGGAAAGGCTCGAAAAATTCTTCTCGATCAACCTCGATCTCTTATGCATTGCGGACATCAATGGAAACTTTATTAAGGTTAACAAGGCTTGGGAATCAATCCTTGGGTACTCGACCCTTGAACTCGAACATGGCAAATTCCTTGATTTTGTCCACCCCGACGATATGGATTCGACGCTTGAAGCCATGGCAACGCTTGGGAGACAGGAACAGGTCTTGAACTTTGTTAACCGTTATCGCTGTATGGATGGCTCCTATCGTTTCATCGAATGGCGTTCACAGCCGTCGGGTAATTTGATCTATGCCGCTGCCCACGATATCACTGATCGTAAACGGGCGGAAGAGGCGTTGCGCGCAAGCGAAGAAAAAATGCGCTCCATTTTTCGCGTTGCTCCTGTTGGTATTGGCGTTGTCAAGGACCAAACGCTTTGCGAAGTCAATCCCCGCGTTAGCGAAATAACGGGCTACTCTGCCGGCGAGTTGATTGGGCAGGACGCCCGAAAATTACACTTTGCGCAGGAAGAATTTGAACGGGTGACCGTGGGGCAGTTGGAGCAAATTTCCCTGCGGGGAACATCTGTTGTCGAGACGCGCTGGCAGAAAAAGGACGGTGGCGTTATCGATGTTCTGCTGTCTTCGACTCTCATCGATCCTGCGGACTTCTCCAAGGGCGCCATATTTACCGCCCTTGATATTACCGACCGCAAACAGGTCGAGAAGAAGCTGCGGCAGAGCGAGGAACAATATCGCTATCTGTTCGAGAACAACCCCCTCTCCATGTGGGCGTACGACCTGGATACCCTGAAATTCCTGGCGGTCAATGACGCCGCAGTGGATAAATATGGTTACTCGCGCGATGAATTCATGCAAATGACCATTGCAGATATCCGCCCTGTAGAGGAGTTGGAACGGTTGCGGGAGAACCTGGCGCGCCCCCGTTCTGTTATTCAACATTCTGGCGGGTGGCGGCACAAGCTGAAGGATGGCAGTCTCATCGATGTGGAAGTTTCGTCGCACACATTGAACCTGACCGGCCGCGAAGCCGCCCTGGTGGTGGCTTCGGATGTCACTGAACGCAAGCGGGCGGAGGAAGCCTTGAAGGAAAATGAGGCCATATTCTCATCCTTCCTCGAACACAGCCCCGTTTATGTTTTCTTCAAGGATAAAGATATTCGTTCGCTGCGGTTAAGCAAAAACTACGAGCAGATGCTTGGAATGCCGCTTAATGACCTGCTTGGAAGGACAATGGACGATCTTTTTCCATCTGATTTGGCGAAAAGCATGGTGGCCGACGACCTGCGGATTCTGAAAGAAGGCAAGCGGATCACCGTAACGGAGGAATTCAACGGACGCATCTATGAAACGACCAAGTTCCCTGTGTTCAAAGATGGCAAACCTTACATCCTTGCCGGTTTTACTTTGGATATCACCGAGCGCAAGCGGGCCGAGGAGGCATTGCAAGAATCTCGAAATCTTCTGCAAATTGTACTGGATACGATCCCCGTGCGTGTTTTCTGGAAAGGAGTCGATTTGAGGTATCTTGGGTGCAATCGTTCGTTTGCTCTCGATGCCGGCGCCGCCTCTGCTGAAGAAATGATCGGCAGGGACGATTATCAACTGTCTTGGCAGGAGCAGGCTGACCTTTATCGAGCCGATGATAGGCGGGTCATAGACTCGGGAGAACCGAAAATCAATTATGAGGAACCTCAAACAACGCCTGATGGCCGTTCCATATGGCTTCAGACATCCAAAGTTCCTTTGCGAGATACCTTGGGAAATATCATCGGCGTCCTTGGGTCTTATGAGGATATTACCGAGCGCAAGCGGGCGGAGCAGGAAATCCTCAACCTCAACTTCGAACTTGAGCAGCGTGTCCGGGAGCGCACAGCGCAACTCGAGACCACCAACAAGGAACTGGAGTCCTTTAGTTATTCCGTATCACACGACCTGCGGGCCCCATTGCGCGGGATCGATGGATGGGGACAGGCATTGATGGAGGACTATTACGATCGACTCGACGAGCAGGGGCGACAATACATCGAGCGGGTGCGTTCCGAAACCCAGCGCATGGGATATTTGATTGATGATATGCTAAAATTGTCCCGCCTGACACGCGCCGAGATGAATCGGGAACAAGTGAACTTAAGCGATCTTGCCCAGTCCATTGCAGGACGGCTTATGCTGGACGCCCCGCAGCGTCAGGTCGATTTCAGGATCGAAGCGGGATTGACCGTGGTGGGAGATGCAAACCTGTTGGAGGCGGCTCTATCCAATCTGCTGGGTAATGCTTTCAAGTTTACTGGAAAACGCGCCGACGCGTTGATCGAATTCGGGCAAACCAGAGTGGATGACCGACTCGTGTTCTTCGTCCGTGATAATGGCGCGGGCTTCGACATGACCTATGCCCAAAAACTTTTTGGAGCCTTTCAGCGGATGCACAAATTCTCCGAATTCCCCGGTACCGGTGTCGGGCTGGCAATTGTCCAGCGCGTCATCCATCGTCACGGCGGGCAGGTGTGGGCAGAGGCGGAGCCCGGTCATGGCGCTGTTTTTTATTTTTCGCTTGGCTGAAAACGAGTCGAAACCGTTTTGCCTGCATGACAAGGAGATGAGATGAAATCCAAAACAATCCTGCTGGTGGAAGATAACCCCAGTGATATCGAATTGACGCGGCGCGCATTCGAAAAGAGTCGAATTGCCAACGAACTCGTAATTGCGGAGGATGGACAGGAGGCGCTGGAATACCTGTTTGATGTGGACCCGTTGACGGGCTCGAGCCTGAATGAATTGCCGGCTTTGGTCCTGCTTGATTTGAAACTTCCAAAAGTGGACGGCTTGCAGGTGCTTCATCAAATTCGCGCCGACGACCGAACCAGCCGCCTGCCGGTGGTCATCCTGACAACGTCCAACGAGGAGCAGGATGTCGCGCGAAGTTACGACCTCGGCGCAAACAGTTACATCCGAAAGCCGGTGGATTTCAAACAGTTTTCGGAATCGGTTCAACATTTGGGCTTATACTGGCTGGTGATGAATGAACCCGCCCCGCCTAAAAAGAGGTGACGTGGAAAACCCGCTTGCTGTGTTGATTGTTGAAGATTCGGAAAGTGACGCGCAATTGGTCCTGCGCCTGTTGAGAAAGGCGGGCTATGCGCTTGTGTTCGAACGGATCGATACGGCCGAACAGATGCTTGCAGCATTGGAAAAACGGGACTGGGATATTGTCATTTCGGATTACAACCTGCCGCAGTTTAGCGGGCCTGCCGCGTTGGATTTGTTGAAGAAGAAACAGATCGATCTTCCATTTATTGTCGTTTCGGGTGTGATAGGCGAGGAAAGCGCGGTGGCCTTGATGAAAGCCGGCGCGCACGATTACCTTATTAAAGATAATCTGGCGCGTCTCGTTCCCGCAGTTCAGCGCGAACTCGAGCAGTCCATCATCCGCAGGGAACGTAAACAGGCAGGCGAGGCATTGCGCGAAAGCGAGGAAAAGTACCGGATGCTTGTGGAGCAGGCTTCAGATGCCATATTTATCGCAAATTCCACCGGCCGGTTCCTGGATGTAAACGCCGCCGGCTGTAAATTACTGGGTTATGCCCGTGAAGAAATCCAACAGTTGAACGTTCAGGATGTGACCAAGTTCCCGATGAAGAGTCCTTTGCAACTTAAAGAACTCATGGAGGGTAAAACTATAATTTTTGAGGATGAGGCATTCCACAGGGATGGCAGGTTGGTATGTGTCGAGATCAGCGCCAGAAGACTGCCGGATGAGAGCTTTCAGGGAATTGTTCGTGATATTACCGAACGCAAGCGGACGGAGGAAAAACTGCGCCAGCTTTCGAGCGCGGTGGAACACAGCCCGTCTGCAATTGTGATTACGGATGTAAATGGCAACATCGAATATGTCAATCCGAAATTTACGGAATTAACCGGATATGCTTTCGAAGAAGCGCGCGGCAAAACCCCGGCGAATATGTACGGGGCAAATCAGTTACATCCTGAGTCCGGTATGGGACATTGGCAGACCATTCAGGCAGGAGAAGAATGGCGCGGTGAGATGTTGAATCGCCGGAAAAACGGCGAGACCTATTGGGAAGCCGTCTCCATCTCGCCGATTATCGACCTGAATGGGATCATCACGCACTTTGTCGCCGTCAGCGAAGATATTACCTTGCGCAAGGAGAATGAGGAAAAGATCAAACGCCTCAATGCCGGGCTGGAAAAAATGGCAATGACCGATCACCTCACAAGTTTATACAACCGTCGTTATTTTATGCAGCGCGGCACCGAGGAATTCAAGCGTTCCTGGCGTAACAACCAGCCGCTGGCGCTTCTAATGTTGGATATCGACCACTTCAAAAAAGTAAACGACAACCATGGTCACGATGCCGGCGACATGGCGCTCCAACAGATCGCAGCCGCCCTGAAATCCAATATGCGTGAAACCGATATTCTTGGGCGTATGGGCGGGGAGGAGTTCGCCGTTCTCCTGCCCAACACCTTGTCGAATGAGGCGGCGCTGCTTGCTGAACGGCTGCGGCAGTCGGTGGAACATCTTTCTTTTGAAGTGCCGGGCGCATCGTTGTTCGTCACGGTAAGCATCGGTGTGGTCATGATTAGCGGGGAGATGTCGGGTATCGACGATATGCTTAGGAGTGCTGATGCGGCAATGTACAGAGCCAAGCATTGCGGCGGCAATCGCGTGATGCAGTACGAGGATGTTTCGGATGCTGACCAGTCATCGATGATGTTGAAAGGCGGGTAGATGGTTCAGAATATGAATGTCCCGCGCAAAACGCTTGCCGCATTAATCGTTGAAGATACCGAAAGCGATGCGCAGCTTATTATGCGCCTTCTAAGGAAGGCAGGCTATGAACTCGAATGCGAACGGGTCGAGACTGCGGAACAGATGCGCATTGCGCTGGTCGGGCGTGATTGGGATGTCGTTATTTCAGATTATAAAATGCCCCGGTTCGATGGACTTGCCGCACTCAAACTGCTTCATCAGACGGGACGGGATATTCCTTTTATTGTTGTATCGGGCACCATTGGCGAAGAGACCGCCGTAGCCATGATGAAGGCCGGCGCGCATGATTACCTGATCAAGGGCAGCCTTGCGCGGCTTGTGCCGGCTGTGGAGCGCGAACTTGGGCAGGCTGCGATACGGCGGGAGCAGAAGAGGATCGAGGAGGCTCGCGCCGCTTCCGAAGCCGAACTGCGCGCCCTGTTTGCGTCCATGCAGGATGCGGTGCTGGTGATTGACAGACATGGGACATATTGCAAAGTTGCCCCCACGAATTACAGCCTGCTGGCACGTCCGGCGGAGGAACTGCTTGGCAGAAATCTGCGGGATATTTTCCGGACTGATCAAGCGGAGTTTTTTATCCGATCGATTCGACAGGTATTGGAAACCAAACAGACCTCCCGGATTGAATACGAACTTTTGATTGAGAATCGTCCCACCTGGTTCGAGACAACCATTTCACCGATGGACGACGACAGCACGCTTTGGGTGGCGCGGAATGTCACCGAAGGAAAACAGGCAGCGCGGGCCCTGTCCGTCTCAGAGGCTGAATTGCGCGCCCTTGTGGAACAGGTGCCAGCAATTGTGTACACTGAGTCTGCTGAAACCCGCGAGACGACATATATCAGCGGACAATTGGAGAAGGTGACCGGCTATACAACTGACGAATGGATGCAGGATCGGTATTTCTGGAGAAACATCATCCATCCCGACGACCTGCCGATTGTGCTGGAGGCGGATGCGCATACAAATGCGACCCGTGATCCGTTCCACGCCGAGTACCGCATCCTGACCCGCGATGGGCGCGAAATATGGATTCATGATGAAGCAACGATAATTCAGGACAACGATGGAACCCCGTTGTTCTGGCAGGGCGTGATGTATGACGTCACAGAGCGTAAACAATCCGAGGAAGCCCTGCGGATAAGCGAGGCGCGGTACCGTGAATTATTTAACAGCATGATAGATGGTTTTGCCCTGCACGAGATCATTTGCAACGCCGATGGAAAGCCTGTGAACTATCGTTTTCTTGAGGTCAACCCGGCCTTCGAACGCCTGACCGGACTTCGCGCTGAAAATGTAATCGGCAAAACCGCGCGTGAAGTACTTCCCAAAACCGAGAATTATTGGATCGAAGTCTATGGGAATGTTGCCCTGACAGGACGCTCGACATTCTACGAAAATTATTCCGGGGATTTGGGACGTTATCTCGAAGTGTCGGTATATTGTCCGCGCCCGGGCCAGTTTGCTCTCATCATGGTGGATATCACCGAGCGTAAACTGGCGGAGGAGGGCGTTCGCGTTCATTTGTCTCAACTGGAGATGCTCTATCAGAGTGGATTGGCGCTTAATCAATTATTAGACCCAAGGGAAATTGGACGGAAAATTCTTGAGCTATTGGAACAGAATCTCAATTGGCATCATACATCGCTCTGTCTTTATAACCCGCAGGATGACAGCCTGAAATTGCTGGACTTTAATCAACCGGGTTTGACAAACGATGGGGAAAAGTCCAGGATCAAGGAGCGGTTCAATGAACTTATTGCCCACTCCAGCGATGGATTAACCGGACTGGCGTTGCGGCAGTCTCATGTGATCCGCAGCGGAGATGTGTCTAAAGAGCCGAATTATATAGAAACCGATCCCGGCATACGCTCCGGGCTTTACGCGCCAATGATATTGGGCAATAGGAAGATTGGCGTCATTCGAGTTGAAAGCAAACAGCCGGAAGCCTTCAGCGAAGCCGATGAACAGTTGATCGTTACTCTGGCAAACCAGGCCGCAGGCGCATTTGAGAATGCGCGCCTGTTTGAGGAAACACATCAGCGCGTGACCCAGTTGGAGATGTTATACCAGAGTGGCTTGGCGCTCAGTCAATTGTTAAATCCACGAGAGATCGGAGAGAAAATCCTTGAACTGTTGGAGGAAAAACTGGACTGGCGCCATACACGGATTCGCTTGTATCATTCGGAGGGTGACAGCCTCGAACTTTTGGACTTTAACCAGCCTGGGTTGAATGGTTTGGAAGGCAGACATGAGGCTGTAGATCGTTTCCAGTCCCTGATCACCCATTCGGGACAGGGGATGAGCGGTTGGGTTATACAACATGGGCAACCCGTTCGTTCCGGCGATGTCTCCAATGATCCGCGCTATGTCGGAGCTTATCCTGGCATACATTCCGGTCTTTATGTGCCAATGAAATTGGGGGAGCGAGTTGTTGGCGTACTTAGCATCGAAGATGAAAAGCCGGATGCTTTCACCGAGGCGGATGAACGGCTGGTCGTGACGCTGGCAAACCAGGCCGCCAGCGCATTTGAAAACGCGCGGCTGTTCGAAGAGATACGCCAGCGCGTGATGGAACTTGAGACGCTTAACCGCATTTCCCTCGTTTTGCGCTCGGTCTCGCGGCAAGATGAAATGCTCACTATCGTATTGGACGAAGCCTTGTCTATTCTCAATACCTCGCATGGTATCATCGAACTATACGACAGGACGACTGAAAGATTCGAAAAAATCGTTTCCCGTGGTTGGACCGCTTCGGTGGTGGAAGGTCCGCAAACTGCAGGCGAAGGAATAATTGGAAAAGTGGTAACCACCGGGGAGATATATACATCTCGTGAATTTGCCAGCGATCCTGAAACCCTTCCGTCGTCTCGCAGTCAGATGCCTCCGGGGTGGGGCGGGGTATGTCTGCCGATCCGCGCTTCGCAACAGACGCTGGGTGTGATGGTTGTGTCGGTGCCGAGTGGGCGCGCCTTCGACGAGGACGAGCTTCGCTTGCTTTCGATCTTAACCGAGATGACCGGCGCGGCCTTGCACCGTCTGCAGCTGCATGAGCAGACTGTCCGCAGGCTTGAACAATTGAATGCCCTGCGCGCCGTGGATCAAGCCATTTCCAGCAGCCTGGATATGCGTTTGACTCTCAATATCCTTTTGACGCATACCATCTCGCAGCTGAAAGTTGACGCGGCGGATGTTCTCCTGCTTCATCCTGATTCCACTGTATTGAGCCTGGCTGCGTCGCGCGGTTTCAGATCCTTCCTGGCCGCAGGAACCAATTTGAACAGTAGCTTTGCCGGGCGGGCCATTCTCGAGCGCCTGCCGGTCATGCAACTTGACACAGACGCGGCGGAACAGAATCCCCAATTTGCAGAATTCTGGAAGGAAGAGGGATTTGTCTGTTATTGGTGTATGCCTCTGGTTGTCAAGGGCGAAGTCAAGGGGGTGTTGGAGGTGTATTGCCGGGGAGAATTTACCCCCGATACAGAGTGGATTGAGTTCCTCGAAGCCTTTGCCGGACAGGCGGCAATTGCAATCGAAAACACGCAACTCTTCGAGTATTTACAACGCGCAAACATGGAACTCAATCTGGCTTATGACGCCACCATCGAAGGTTGGTCGCGGGCGCTGGACCTTCGCGACCATGAGACCGAAGGTCATACGCTCCGGGTTGCCGATCTTACCCTGAAACTGGCCCGCGCCATGCAGGTGGGCGAGACTCAGTTGAAAGCCATCCGACGCGGCGCGCTTCTGCATGATATCGGAAAGATGGGAGTCCCCGATGCGATCCTCCTCAAGGATGGCTCTTTGACCGACGAAGAGTGGGCGATCATGCGCCGCCATCCGCAATTTGCCCGCGACATGCTGACCCCGATTTCCTATTTACGTGACGCCCTCGAAATTCCCTACCATCATCATGAAAAATGGGACGGCACGGGTTACCCGCAGGGGTTGAAGGGAAATCAAATTCCACTGGCGGCGCGCATATTTGCTGTTGTGGATGTGTGGGATGCCCTGACCAACGACCGCCCCTATCGCAAAAAGTGGACGGAGCAAAAAGCGCTCGAATATATCTTGGAACAAAGGGGAAAACACTTCGACCCGCAGGTCGTGGATGTCTTTCTCGCGAGCGGGGCAAAGAAATGAAAACGCGCTGATCCGCCTTTCATCCTTTCGTCAGCAGATGGATACCGTTCATCACAGCAGGGGCAATGTCCTTTCCGATGGAATTTGTCTCTTCATAGTGACTGCCGGGTTTGAAGGGATTCCAGGGATATTTAAAATCCTCGACGGGCAGGATGTAGCCCAACTCATCATTTGCCAGCCCGATGACTCCCGCCATGCCCGCGCCGGACGCTAGCAATTGGGCTTTGAGTTTCAGTCCCAGCTTTGGCAGCAATTCCCCCGGGACAGTTGCCAACCACAAGTCTCTGATCTTGATGAGATTGACCTCAGTGTGGACATAGCCTTTCCGGTCACGCACATCGGGCAGGAGTTTTCGCCAGAAGGCGATTTTGTATAACGGGTTTGTCAGTTTTGCCTTGATCTCTTCCCTTTGCAAACTGATATTGGACTTTTGACCTTTGACTTGCGACAAGGCTCTCAACCCTTCCTCTGCCAGCTTCTTCCCCATGAACTCTGCTTCTTCAAAGGAATGATCCTTCACATCGGGAGTCATCATGCCTCCCAGTCCGCCCACGAAGAAGATGCACGGCGCTCCAGTCTGCTTTTCCACTTCATCACGCAGGTAGCCGACATAATCCGCGGTGATGTGCGGGTTATCCTTCCAAAGCACTTCGGGGTGACAGGGGAAATTGAACAACGTGACCAATGGTCTGCCGTCGGTGCTCGTGAACTGGGCAAGAGTCAACTCATCATCGAGAATTTCGGGGTCTCGCGCATTCTTTGCCAGCCCTGGGACATCGACGGAAGTCGTTTTGAAAAAAGCAGGCTTGAGACCTGTACTGAGCGAAGTCGCAGTATCGGATAAAGAGGAGAGAATTGTCGCAGCAATTTTGTCCTTCAACGCGGACATGTATTCCGCATCCACGCCGCTGGTTTTGTCGTCGGGACCCCAAAGCCCCATCGTGTCGGGTCCATGATGCGGGTGAACGGAGGCGATCAGGATGTAGGCCTCCGAGTTCTTTAAGAACTCGGAGGCCTGGACGCGCTGAATCACTTCATAAACATCCTGCCGAAAGAATCCGATCAAGTCGAGCGCAACCGTCACCAGTGTGAGCTTGTCGTCCTGAATTGCAAGCGAACGAACGTACAAGTCATCGTGGATGGTTTCAGCACGGCGATTATTTTCAAAGCCTGCAAGGTAAACGGGTTTATCGAGCGAAGGCGTGATGATGTCTTGAGCGTAACCAACTTTCATTTCACAAGTTCCTTTGCGGTTTGAACGATTTTTTCGCGGACAGTGTAACCGTCGAAGCCGGCCTGTTCCATGCCGAGCAGGACGGAACCAACGACAGGTGGACAATTGAGGTGAATGATCTTTGCTTTGGGGCAATGTTTCAAAACAATGTCGCGCATGGGATTGGTGATGATGTCTCCCGCGTCAAAAACACTGCCCGATTGCACGATCTCGACATCATCGTTTTCCATGCCAATTTGGCGCGCCACTGCGACCGCCAGCCAGCCGAGTTCTTCGCCCGCCCATTGGATGACTTCGCGCGCCGCCGCATCGCCATTGCGCGCGGCTTGAATGACTTGAATGGCGATGAAAGGGAAAAGATGGTATTGGTCGTTGGAAAGACCTTCCATCAAATCCATTTCATTTTTTGCGCCTGTGGCATTGAGCAAAATCTTGGTAAGCGCCGTGGGCGGGATGCGTTGAATCCAGGCATAGTTGACCATGTGCAGCGCCTTGTACGCAATCTCGATTCCCCCGCCGTATTCGCCAAAGGTCGGACCATTGCCGACAATGCGGCCTTCGCGCCCGTCGCGTCCGCGCCCACGACAGTTATTAGACGAACCCGCCGTGATGTTTACACCAATTCCGCGTGTGGCTCCCGCAAACAAGCCGTTGACCCCGTCGTTGACAACCTCCAGCGGACAGGTCAAACCGAGCGCGGCAATCGCCTGCAAGTGCGCATCGTGATCCAAGGGAAAGTCATAGCCCGCAATCCCAAATCCCGCTCCGGCAATTTGATTCGCGGAAACGCCTGCCATTTCGCTGGCTTGCGCGAAGGACTCCTTCAAAACATCTTCCAAGCCGTCATAACCGACAACCTGATGATTGCCGCCCCAGGCTTTGCCGAACCCGATGCACGCGCCCGTCTCATCCACGATCAGCGCATGGGTTTTGGAGGAGCCGACGTCGATACCCAGAAAGAAGCGCATCTATGCTTCGCCTCGTTTTGCTTCCAATGCTTTGCGAATGTCTGCCAGTTTCTTTCCGTGCAATGGATAGAGCCAGAGCAGGAAGATGGCAAGTAGGAAGCCGATACTGGTTGGGACGGTCAGGAAGATGCGGAAGCCGAGGTCAACCGAAGCAGGCTGGACATCCAGCAGGGTGTCATAGCCGAAGGCTGGCATGACCAGACCGAAGACGCTCGAAACCAGCAACCCGCTCAGGGTGATGAGAAATCCGCTCATGCCGAAGTACATCCCCGCCCGCTGATGACCCGTCTTGACCTCATCTTCGTCCACTACCTCGGTCATGATCACATCGCCGATTAGCACCAGCCCGCCGAGTCCGATTCCCAGCACAACGGCAGCGGCGTAGGTGAAGTTGATGTTGGGCGAAAATCCCATCGGCACGATGCCTAAAATCATCACCAGGTTGGCGAGCATCAACGTGCGGCGCGAGTCGAGTTTGTTGGCGACCCAATTGCGCCACGGGTACAGCGACAACATGGCAACGATGAACGCGATGCCAAGAATCACGGTGGCAAGACCTTCGTTCGCTTTGAGGCTGTATTTGATGTAGAACAGAATCCCCACCTGCAATGTGCCTGTGCCGAAGAAGCGCATGGCTTGCGCGCCCGCCGCGGTGAGGTAACTTCGATTAAGGAAGGTGTATTTCAATGCCTGCATGAACGGGAAACTGGTGTCGGTCTTCAAGTCCTGCTGCTCAAATAAGAAGGGATACCCCACATAAATCGCAATGACCGAGATGGCTGCCAGCACCGTTGCCATGCCGGCCCAGCCCAGCATACTGGCAAGCAGGGGAGGCAGGGCGGCGCCAAGGATCAGCGCGACAGTTTGAAAGATGTTCATCTTTGCCGCCACGTCCGTCCGCTCGCGGTAGGTTCCGAACATTTCAGGCAACAGTCCGTAATAGCCGGTGGAGATTGCGGTGAAGATGCCTTCCCAAACCACGATTGCCACCCCGAAGTAAATCAACAACCCGACGGGATTATCCCTGCCGTCGAAGGGTGCGGTGAAAAGCAGGGCGAAGGATACGGCATAGGGCAATCCACCAAACAAAATATACGGGATGCGGCGTCCCCAACGCGAGCGAGTTCTATCAGACATGTATCCGAGCGCTGGGTTGTTCAAGGCGTTGTAAATCGTGTAGAAAAACCAGAAGGTGGCGTACCAGGTGGCGGGGAGATTCTTCACGTCCACGATGTAAAAGGCGATGATGCCCGCGACAGCCTCGGTGGGTGTTGCCACGCCGAGACTCATCAAAGAATACATCATGCGGGTCTTGGTGCTGGTTGCAAATTCCTTTATGTCTGCCATGTTAGCCTCTCATTGCGTTGCGGATTTGACGATAACCAATTGGTTTGATGTTTTCCTGCTCGATGAACTTCCTGAGTTCGTCGCTCATGAACGCGTGATAATTTGCCACCCGCGCCCGCCAGTCGGGACAGATCGCGCGCAGTTCGGGCGTGTCGATGGATGGGTGCAAAATAAAGTGTGAAATACCAACAGGTAGTTCGCTCAATAATTCCTTTGCAACGCCGATATGATCGATGTCATGTTCCAACGGCATGGCAAATATCCCATCCAGCATCGGTACCCCCTGGGTTTCGAGTTGATTGAGGATTGGAGCATATAGCGCCAGCGACTGCTCGTCCACGCCCATCATGTCAAAGCCCCGTGTGCTGACACGTGGCAGCATGTTCGGCAGGAGACGCGTCATCCCCGCCTGAAGATACGACTGCACAAACTTGGGATGCACGACTGTTCCCATGTGTGAGTCAATATGTGTGACATCGATTCCTGCAGCAAGCGCTTGTCCCACCTGAGCATCGACTTCCGCTGCGACCGCCTCCTCCTTCGCGTTCTCATAGACGGCAGGTTGCCATTGGTGGAAGTAGCCGTCTTTGTCCATCAGCCCTGACAGTTGATCCCGCGTCGAAACCGGACCCCAACGATACATGTCCCACTCCGCGTTGAGCGTGGCATGGACTCCCATGTCCATTTGTGGATTCTCGCAGCACATCTGCGCCGTAGTGGGGAACCACGGGCATGGTACCATCACCGCACCTGACGTAATGATGCCAACTTCCCACAGGTCTTTGAAAGCCTGTACTGATGCATGGCACATGCCGATGTCATCGGTATGGATGATGACAAGTCGATCATTGTCCGAATAACCAAGTTTTTTGAGCAATGCGTTTGGAGTCATGGTTTCCTTATTGGGGGATGATGGACGACTGACCATAGATCAAGGAAGGCTGTTGCCCGCGGCCCATCGTCAATGGTCTAATTGAATTGTGGCAGCCATTGCTTATTGGTTTCAAGCATGTCTTCCATAACTGCCTGGATTTTATCTGCACTGGGCCCGAGTGGGTGAGTGAGCAGAGCCTGGCACATGGCGTTCCTGTCACCATGCACGGCAGCTTCGACGGTCAGTAGCTCATACATCTTAACCTGCGAAATGAGACCGAAGCACGAAGCAGGCAAGGGGTCTGTAGGCAGCGGGTGGACTCCCTTGCTATCGACTTTGGCGGGGAGTTCCAGTACCCAATCTGCGGGCCATTCTTTCACCGCTCCATTGTTGCGGACGTTGACCACGTGCACTTGTCCAAGGTCATTGTAATGCGAGTTGATAAGTTGAGTCGCCAGTGTGGAATAATACGCGCCACCGCGTTTCATCAAGTCTTCTGGCGGTGCGATAAGGTTTGGGTTGGCATATTCATGCAGCAGGTCTTTTTCGATTTCCATTACTTCTTCGGCGCGTGACGGCGGCCACTTCTTTTG
This sequence comes from Anaerolineales bacterium, assembly GCA_034433295.1. Lineage (GTDB taxonomy): Bacteria > Chloroflexota > Anaerolineae > Anaerolineales > Villigracilaceae > Villigracilis. The sequence continues at coordinate 19,188 of DAOUAS010000180.1, forward strand.
CTCAGCGATTTTTCTCTCAGTGTAATAAAAATAGTGCAGGTAATAATTGGGGATCATCCCCAACGTTTCGAGCGTGGGAATATCCCATTCGTCTTCTTTTGCGGGCCCCGCCAGATAAGCGGGGAAGATCTGCGGCCACATCTCTTCGCCATCCACGGTGAAGCCGCGATGCCAGGTCAGGTGGTTGAGTCCGAGCGTGTTGAGGATCGCACGATTATCTTCTATCTTTGCGCTTGTAGCCTTCTCCAACCCTTCGATGATTTCCATTTTGGCCGTGATGCCCACATTGCACACGCCCACCGCAGAGACATCGGGCGCGTAGCGATTGAGCGCCTCTGTGACAAGCCCCGCAGGGTTAGTGAAGTTTGCCAACAATGCGCCGGGCGCAACCTCGCGGATGTCTTTGGCGATGCCGAGAATGACGGGAATGGTCCGCAGAGCCTTCGCCATGCCGCCAACTCCCGTCGTTTCCTGACCGATGAGTCCATGACGCAGTCCGAGGTATTCGTCGCCGCGTCGCGCGGGCATCATGCCGACACGCAGTTGCGTGGTCACATAGGATGCGCCGGCAATCGCCTCGCGTTGATTCGTGGACAGCGCCACCTTGAACGGTTTCCCTTTTGCATTGACCATCCGTTGGGCAAACCCGCCGACGATGTCCAGCCGTTCTTTGTCAATATCCATCAACCAGAGTTCCTTGAGCGGAAGCGAATCCACTCTGGCGAGAAATCCGCTTACCAATTCCGGCGTGTATGTCGAACCGCCGCCGATGACTGTGATTTTCATTCTGTGATTTCCTTTTCGCTGAAAAAATGCGGCGTGTGTCCCGTCAACTCGAAGAACCGTACCAACTCCGGTTTGGACATCACCAGTGTGGCGGTGTTCACCAGCGGATGACTCTGAAAATATTCGCCCTGCCAGATGTGTTCATCGATCCATAGCTCGACTTTGTGTTCAGTGTCGTTTGCCAGCCCCATCATCGTCACCGAGCCGCGAGTCACGCCCAGCAGGCGCATAAGGTTTTCCTCCGAGCCAAATCGCAAATGCGCGACTCCAAGCTGTGAGGGCAATTCATCCAATTTCACTGTTTTCTCGCAGGCAGTCACCGCCAGGAAGAATCGCCTTGCCTTTTTGTCGCACAAAAACAGATTCTTGGTGTGAACAGCGGGACGGGGCGGGTTATACAAATCCGCTTCTTCGCAGGTGAACACGGCGGGATGCTCGAATCGCTCGAACACGAAATGATTGTCTTCCAAGAAATCGAGGAATTTCTGTTCCGATGTAAACATTATCTTCCCAATGTGTGAGCCAGCCCGAAAGCCAACCCATGTTTTTCATAACAGGCGGGAAGTTCTGCCAGCGTGCGCTTGACAACCTCCGGCGGGATTCTGTCCAAAGGGATATTGCATGCCTTGAGAGCCGACTCGAAATCGCCGTGAGGGAGGCCGTGTCCCATGTGGCTTTCGACGGCATCGGAGAAGGGCATGAAGTTCACGATGGGTAAGTTCCAGAGTTTCTTCATTGCGTGACCTGTTTCTTGAGGGTGTCAGGCTTGCCGACCAGCGTTTGCATCATCCGGCGGCAAGTATATCAAACATCTTTTGTTCGGTTTTTTAAGCGATCCGGGACGAAAAATGAAAAGGACTGACAGATTTTGCCTCCTTATGGTGATTTTTGACAAAATGATCTTGGTGATCAATCCGCGGCGACGGATGCCAAAACTTCAGCTTCTTCCGTGTGGGCGCGGGAGGCGTTCAAATCCAAACGATATGTAGATTCTGCTGAGAGTTCAGTGAGAAGCCCGCCTGCATCCAGCCGCCTGCATATAATATCCAGCGCCAACGCGGAGTCCAACTTCTCTTGACGTTGGCTTTGTCCGAAGTCAGGAGACTTCGGACTCCTTTATCGAGATACTTTTGGAGTCGTCATGGGAATGAACTTTGTTGGTATTACCGCCGCGCTTGCGACTTTTCTTGGCGTGTGGATGGGACATGTAACCGTGCGGAAAGTCGAACGGAATGCAATTCATTTATGGATTCCGATTGGATTTTTCCTGGCTTTGGGCTTGGCTTTTGTTTCGCTTTCCCTGACGACCCCGAACCTGATTCTGTCTGCGGGGAGCGGAATCCTTGCCGTGACCTTTTTGTGGGACGCGCTCGAATTCACCCGCCAGCAGAATCGAGTCAAGCATGGACATGCGCCTGCGAATCCGAACAACCCGCGCCACGCAAAGATTTTGGTGGAACATCCCGAAGCGACGACCTTCGACTGGCTCGACCGCGATCTGCGTGGCAGCAAATATTCAGCGGCTGAATTGGCATCCATGAAGGAAGGCGCAAAATGAACTCATTCGGGCTTTGGCTTGGTCTTGCCACGCTCTTCATCATCGGCTTGGGATTTGTGTGGGTCATTCGCGGCGAACGCTACTTCGGCTATCTTTGGTGGCCCTATGTGATGGGGGCGGGAGTTTTATCCGTCATTGTTACGTTGTTTATCTCGAACGACTGGGCATCGGCATTACTCGGCACATTCGGTGGGTCTCTCATTTGGGGTTCCACCGAATTGAAGGAGCAGGCAGTACGCGGAGAGGTTGGCTGGTATCCGTTCCGCGATAAGAAGATTTTGCCGCCCTTTGCGGATGTGATTCGAACGTGGAAGGCGCCGAGTTTGTAAATTTTGCCCTGATCGCAGTCGAAGGGTGGTTGCGTCTCGACTACGCTCGGCGCGAAGGTAAGCTTATAATTGCCGCATGAAATCCCCTCTCGCCTTCTTCCTTTTGATTTTCCTTACGGCATGTTCCCCTGCATCCGTCGCAACGCCAACTTCCAAGGTCAGTGTTGTGATTGTCCCAGATACGCCTACGCCGACAATCATGCCTTCTCCAACCGCCACGCGCACTCCTGAGCAGGCGCTTTACCCCTACACCATTGAAGGTTTGCGGAAGCACAAGTTCCTTAGCGGAGAAATCACCGTCCGCGAGACGCTGCTCGAGACGAAGGATTTCACCCGTTACCTGATCGAATATCCCAGCGATAGCTTGACGGTTACTGGCATTTTGCAAGTTCCCACTGTGGGCGAGCCGCCGTATCCTGTCATCGTCATGAATCACGGATTCTTTTCACGCACAGTTTATAAATCTGGCGATGGCACAGACCGCGCCGCGGAATTCCTCAACAAGCGCGGCTATCTTACCGTCTCGTCGGATTATCGCAGTTGGGGTGACGCTGAAACAGGCGAAAGCTTGTTTTACTCGGGACTGGCAATCGATGTCATTAACCTGATGAACGCGCTTGAAACCTTCTCCGAAGCGGACATGGAGCGAATCGGCATGTGGGGACACAGCATGGGCGGCGGTGTCGCACTCAAGGTGTTGACGATTGACAAACGTGTCAAAGCCGCTGTTCTGTATTCCTCCGTCAGTGCGGACTTTGCCGACATCATCGAACGCTGGGGTCCAGGTTGTTTGGGTGACGTCCTGGAAGGCGAACTGGCGTACGGCTGTAACTCCTCCGATATTTTGCCCCTGACCCTGCCCGATGACTTGATTACGCCCTATTTCGATGTTTCAACCAATCATGAGGAATTGAAGAAATTTTCCCCACTATATTATTTCGACTCCGTGACCGCGCCGGTGCAAATCGTCTACGGAACCGAAGATGGCAAGACTTCCGCGGGTACGCCTCCCGATTGGTCGAAGAAAATGTACGAAGGCTTCATCGAAGCAGGCGTGGATGCCAAACTCTACGCTCACGACGGAGAAGGGCATTCCTTTTTGTACGATGAATGGTTTGCCTTCATGCAGCGTGCCAGCCAGTTCTTCGACGCACAGATCAGGCGATAGAAACGTTACAATATTTGCATGGCATCAAAATGATTTTTTAAGTTACCAGTGAAGATGGAATGTGGCATAATTGGATAAAAAAAGGAGGCTTACCATGACTACTGTTCGCAACCTGCTGGAGGCAAAACCGTCTGGAACAAATTATTCCGTATCCGCCAATGATTCCGTCCTGCATGCCGTAAAAGTAATGGCGGATGCCCGTATCGGCGCGGTATTGGTCACCGATGGACCAAAGGTCGTTGGTATCTATACTGAGCGCGACTACCTTCGAAAGGGTGAAAATGAAGGACGCGTGGCGAAGGACACAAAGATCAGGGATGTAATGGTGTCTAAAATGCTCACGGTAAAAAGGGACACCTCGGTCGAGGAATGCATGGCGTTGATGAAGCAGTATAACGTTCGCCATCTACCGGTTGTGGAGGATGACCATCTTTTGGGGGTGGTCTCCATGCGCGATGTAGTGTTTGCCGTTTTGGAGGATAGGGAATTTGAAATCCGCGGACTTGAAAACTACATCATGGGCTCCGGTTTTCAATCGTAGGGTAAACGAAAAATCCTTTGTAGCCGGATACGGCGGTGGGTGAGAGCCATCCATCGCCGTTTTCGACATGGCTGCGCGGGTCGATAATCATCCCTGCCGTCTGGTAAAATCACTTTCATGCCTTTTCGTCGAAATCTTATTCCAGCGCATCTTGCCTGTATTTGTTTGATTCTCGCGCTTCTTGTTTCCTGTATGCCTGCATCTGATCTGCAAGCGGTTTATCCAACCTATGACCCATTTATGCCGATCGAGGACATGACAGCATCTGCCTCCGCGCCCGTCGTTGTGCCGACAAATTCCCCCTTGCCTTCCACTCTGACCGCCACTGTCACGCGAGAGCCAACCCCCACCCGGGCACCGCTTTCGATTGCCCTTCCCACCCTGGCGCTTACAGACCAGCCCCTTTCCACTCCCACGCCCGATGCAGCGCGTATCCTGCCGACTCCGCGCCAGAATGCGGAGCAGTACGTCGTCCAGGAAGGGGATATCCTGGGGTTCATTGCCGAACGGTATGGCATAAGCGTGAAAACATTGATGGAAGCCAATAACATTACCGACCCAAACCTTCTATATGCAGGCATGATTCTGAATATTCCTGCGCCAAACCCCGGCGGCGGAGGGACCTCCTTCAAGGTCATTCCTGATTCTGAGATGGTGTACGGTCCCGCCGGGGTGTATTTCGATATTAAGAGTTTCATCGACAGGCAAAACGGGTATCTGGAAGCCTACGAGGAAGATGTAGGCGGGTTCGTTCTCTCAGGTAATGAGATTGTATGGATCGTTGCGCGTAATTATTCGGTTAACCCGCGCCTTCTGCTTGCGCTTCTGGAATATCAAAGCGGCTGGGTGACCAATCCCAGCCCCTTTAATACCGCCTACCCTATGGGACTCGCGGATGAAACGCGCTATGGGCTGTATCGTCAACTCGCGTGGGCGGCCGATAATTTGAACCGAGGATACTATCTCTGGAAGGCCAACGCTCTCTCGACCTGGGTGATGAACGACGGCACGGTTACGCCCATCGATCCGACCATCAATGCTGGCACCGCGGCTGTGCAATACTTTTTTTCAAAACTGGATGACCTGCCAACCTGGCAAAAGGATGTGGGCGGCACAGGATTGTTGCTCACATATTATGTATTCTTTGGCAACCCCTTCGACTATGCCATTGAGCCCTTGATCCCGTCTTCGATTTCCCAGCCGGTCATGAACCTTCCCTTTCGGAACGGAGAAACCTGGTATTTCACCGGAGGGCCGCACGGCGGCTGGGATTCAGGTTCCGCATGGGCCGCGCTGGACTTTGCCCCGTCCGGCGATAATGGCTCATGCCTGGCAAGTCCATTGTGGGTGACTGCCGTGGCAAATGGGCCTGTTCTTCGCGCTTCGAATGGCGCGCTGATTCAGGATTTGGATAACGACGGTTACGAACAAACTGGCTGGGTTATTTTGTATATGCACATTGCAAGCGAGGGCCGCGTGAACCCCGGCGAATATCTCTTTGCCGGGGAACGCGTGGGACATCCATCCTGTGAAGGCGGAGTCTCGAATGCCACCCATGTTCACGTTGCGCGAAAGTATAACGGCGAGTGGATTGCGGCTGGAGGACCCATGCCCTTCAATCTCGACGGCTGGGTTGCCAGCGCAGGCAAAGTGGAATACGACGGTTTCCTGACGCGCAGCGGGCTGACCATCGAAGCCTGGGACGGCGCGAACGAGTTCAATAAGATTTATCGCTAATTCATCCGGCCTTAATCCACACATATATAATTCCAATGTCCATGAGACGAACACATTCCGTTGTCATTGCGCTGTTATTGATGGTTTCCGCCTGCGCGCCCGAATATCAGACAATGTCGATTTGGGGCGTGGTCGATACGCCCACGCCGGGGATTTCGAATTTCTCCGATCCTTTGCTGGACCCGTTTGCCGTTCACGACGTACCAATTGCCTTTCCCACTTCGACCATCCCTCCGCATCTCGAAACCGAAGCCGCCTACACATCTGCTGCGACTCCAGCGCCTGATGGCGTACCCTCTCCTGTCCCCCCAACGGCAAAGGTTCCGTCTTACGATTCGGCGCCTTTTCTGTACTATGCCCAAAGTGGGGATATGCTTTCGGCTGTGGCGGGCAGGTTCGGGGTGGAGGCGTCAGAGATTGTTTCCGATGCCAATCTGACGAAAACGACTCTGATAGACCCCGGCGCTTTACTCGTCATCCCAAATCGTATCACCGAAGAAATGTCGCCCAATATTCAGATCATACCCGATGCCGAATTGATTTTTTCCTTTACCGCTGCCGATTTCGATGTGAAGGAATATGTCAGGCAATCCGGCGGGTATTTGAGCAGGTTCAAGGATTATCTTGGCTCCACAGGCTGGATCAGCGGCGACAAAGCCATTGAGCGCCTTGCAATCGAGAATTCCATCAACCCCCGCCTTCTGCTTGCCTTGCTGGAATTCGAAAGCCGCTGGGTGCGCGGGCAGCCGGTGGATCAGCTTCATATCAATTACCCAATGGGCTTTGATGATTTTCGATACAAGGGTATGACCGTGCAAATGGTCTGGGCCATCAACAACATGGCCATTGCTTATTATGGATGGCGGGCGGGCACGCTTACGCACCTCGAGTTTCCCGACGGCTCCACTCTCCGCCTTGATCCGCGCCTGAACGCCGGAACGGTAGCCATTCAGTATTTGTTTTCCCGGGAATACAGCCGCTCGCAATGGGAGCGGATCATCGACCCGAATTCGGGCTTTCCAGCCATGTACGCAGAGATGTTTGGCGACCCTTGGGCGCGCGCGGACGCGATTCCGCCAATATTTCCGGCTGCATTGAACCAGCCGCCCCTGACGCTTCCCTTTGAACCTGGTGTGGAATGGAGCCTGACCGGCGGCCCCCATAATGCCTGGGGACAGATCAACCCCAATATTTATGGAACCACGCATACCGTCTTTGCCGCCATTGACTTTGCGCCATCCACCGATCACGGTGGGTGCGATCCAACCACAAGCTGGGTGACTGCCGCCGCTCCCGGCCTGGTCGTTCGTTCCGACAATGGCGCCGTGATGGTTGACCTCGACGGCGACGGCTACGAACAGACCGGCTGGAACCTTCTTTACATGCACATCGCCAAAAAGGACCGCGTCCCTGTCGGCGTGTGGCTGGAAACGAATGACCGCATTGGTCATGCTTCCTGTGAGGGCGGAGTTTCCACCGGCACACACCTGCACTTTACGCGAAAATATAACGGCGAATGGGTGACAGCCGACGGCCCGATCCCATTCATCATGGATGGCTGGCGCGTGGTGGCGGGCGAAAAAGCTTACGAGGGGAAATTGATTCGCGGCGACGAAGTTGTTCTTGCCGACCCGGTGGGGCAGAAATGGTCGAATATCTTCCGCGATGACCCCAATGCCACCCCTGAGGCCACCCCAAATTCAGATGAACAATAGGCTTATGGCAACCCTCTGGAGGGGAGTAGTGGCTGCGCTGACTCTCATCCTGTTCCTTTCCTCATGCAATCTCAGGGTTATTTACCCACCCTCTGCTCCAACTGCAACTTCTGACGCCGGCATTTCGGACGCCCACTCAACTCCGCTGCCTGTGCGGCGGACCTACAAGCCCGGCGAGTTGGTGGATTACACCGCTCAATCGGGAGATACCCTTCCGGCGCTTGCGGCGCGCTTCAACACCACAGTGGATGAAATTCTCGAAGCCAATCCCTTCATTCCCCGCGATGCGACCACGATGCCGCCCGGAATGCCGATGAAGATTCCCATCTATTTTCTCGCGCTCTGGGCCAGCCCATTCCAGATCATTCCCGACCACGCCTTTGTCAACGGTCCTGCTTTAATCGGTTTCAACACCTCCGCGTACCTTCAATCGCAGCCGGGCTGGTTGAAGGATTACAAGGTGTATGCCGGTGGAAAATGGAGAACGGGCGGCGAGATGGTGGATTTTATTGCCACCAATTACAGCATCAACCCCCGCCTCTTGCTTGCCCTTCTCGAATACCAGGGCGGGGCGTTGACCCGGCCCAGTCCGCTGGTAAAGAAAAATCTGCTCGGCTTCAAGCGCCTCTATTGGGAGAATCATTACCTGCAGCTGGTCATGGCTGCTAATACGCTCAACAATGGATATTATGGTTGGCGAACAGGGGACCTGATCGAGTTCGAAAGGTTGGACGGTATGCTCATTCGTCCCGACCCGTGGCAGAATGCGGCTTCGGTTTCGATTCAATATTATTTTTCGCGGGTTCTTTCAGGCGAGGATTATGATCGCGCCGCCGGACCCGAAGGTTTGTTCCAGACTTATCGGAATTTTTTTGGCGACCCCTGGGCTGATTCCACGGTCATCATCCCCGGCAGTTTGCAACAGCCAGAGTTCCGGCTTCCTTTCCAGCCCGACCAATCATGGTATTACACGGGCGGACCTCATACGGGATGGGGAACTGGCGAACCTTTTGCTGCGGTGGATTTTGCCCCGCCCTCCGATAAATCCGGTTGTTTCATTGCCGAGGAAAAATACTTTGCCACCGCCATGGCTGACGGGCTGGTGGTGCGTTCTGCTGTGGAAGGGGTTGCGCTCGACTTGGACAAGGACGGCGACGAACGAACAGGCTGGGTCATTTTCTACCTTCATCTTGCCGCCAGACAGCGCGCTCCGCTCGGCGCGGAATTGAAGACAGGGGATCTCATTGGCTATCCATCCTGCGAAGGCGGACGCGCCACAGGATCGCACGTTCACGTTGCCCGAAAATACAACGGTGAATGGATCGTCGCCGACAGCCCCATCCCGTTGAAGATGAGCGGTTGGATTCCACATAATGGCGCTCGTGAATATCTGGGCACGCTTACCAAACAGGGGTCGATTGTCACCGCCAGTGAGTTCGGCGAATCCTTTACCACCATCAGCGGCAATTATCCGTAATGACGAATTTCTACGCTGGTTCTGTGTTTGTTGCAAAGTGGAAGTTGGCGCCGGTCAGGAATGGACTTTATCGAAAATAGCGTTATGATAAGCCAATGCAGATGGTGAACTAATTTTGAAAACTCAGATCATCACCCTCGAATCTCACGACGACCTCATCTCCGTCCGCGATAAATTATCGTGGGCAAAGACGCCGCGCATTCTGTTGGTTTGGCCCAAGTACACGAAGGTCAAATTGCGCTTGTTGGATTTGAAGGTTTTGCAGCGGCACGCGGATTCGCTCGGCGCTCAATTGGGATTGGTCACGCGCCGCGCCAAGGTACGACGGGACGCGGAGTCGCTTGGGATTCCCGTCTTTGCCTCAACGACCAAAGCACAACGCGAATCGTGGGTTGGAACTGCTCCCAGAAAGAGGCGTGTTCCCCGGCCTCCTCGTCGTGATTTGCGCGCTCTTCGTGATGGCGCCTACGAAAAGGAAGCGGCATGGCGAACCTCTCTATTGGGGCGTGTTTTGACTTTCGCGGTAGGTGTTTTGGCTGTGTTGGCGCTGGCGAGTCTGTTCATCCCTCGCGCCACGCTGGTACTTTATCCCGAAACCAAAACTCAAAGTATCGTCATCCCCGTCTCGGCAAGCGAGTCAACTCAAGGTGTGTCCGTCATGGGACAAGTCCCAGCCCGGGTCGTGAAAGCAACTGTCAGCGTGGAACAGTCGCTGGCAATCGTCAGTGAGATTTCGGTGCCGGAATCCAGATCGAAGGGGGTCATCCGCTTTACGAATCTGAGTCAGAACGAGGTCGTAATCCCCAAAGCCACAATGGTCTCGAGTGAAGCCGTTCAGTTTGTGACATTGAGGGATGCGCGTTTGCCCGCGGGTTTGGACGAGTTCGTGGAGGTTCCCATCGAGGCGGTGGAATCGGGCGAGCAGGGAAACGTCCCCGAGAATGTCGTTACGACGATCAGGGGTTCGCTTGGACTTTCGATCTCTCTGACGAATCCAAAACCGATCCAAGGCGGCGCAAATATCAATGCTGTTGGCGCAACCGACGAAGACCGCGCGCGATTGCGCGATGTGGCGGTGGAGAATTTACTGCGCGATGCCGAGACGAAATTGCGAGAGCAACTTGCGTCGAATGATTTGCTGCTGGCTGACACCATCGAGGCGGTGAAGTCCATCGAGGAGACCTTCACGCCTGTGGCGGGCGAACCCGGCAAACGATTGACTTTGAAAATGCAGGTTGAGTTTTTGGGACGGTATGTTTCTGGCGAGGACCTGAACGAGTTATCGCTTTCGATATTGAACGCTTCGGTTGAGGATGGCTTTGTGGCGTCCGCTTTGCCAACTTACAAAGTGGTTGGCGACCCGTCCACTGACAGCGCGGGCGTCAGCCATTTCGATCTCGAAGTGAGCCGCTCCCTGCTTCGTCGAATTGACGAGGCGCAGGTCTTCTCCCTCGCGCGCGGACGCAAACCACAGGACGCGCAATCTGTGTTGACCTCCACTTTGCCTTTGCGTCAGGAGCCTGAAGTTGGCGTTGCCCCTTCGTGGTATCCGTGGCTTCCACTCATTCCTTTCAATATTTCGGCGGAGGTCAAGTGAGAATCCTATCCGTCGATCACGGTGAAAAGCGAATCGGACTTGCTCTCAGTGATGAGACTGCGACCATTGCCAGTCCGCTCAAGGTGATCGAACACGTCTCGCGCGTCATCGATGCCGCGCAGGTTGCTGACCTTGCCGCGCAGAACGCTGTCGGCTTGATTGTTGTCGGTCAATCCTTCGACGAGGACGGCAATCCGAATCCCGCTGGTCGCCGCGCGGGTCGCTTTGCCGACGAACTCAAAGACCAGACGAGCATCCCCATCGAGCTTTGGGATGAATCCTTCAGCACGCAGGATGCCCGCGCCGCACGCATCCAACTTGGCGTCTCAAGAAAAAAACGCGCGGGGCATCATGATGCTCTTGCCGCCGTGGTGATTTTACAATCGTATCTTGAAGCGAAGCGCGATTAGTAATTGGTAATTTGTAATTTCCTTCATCCTTTCTAATTCCATCCTTTCCCCTCATGCGCCGTTCTCATCTCATCCTTGCCGCCCTTGTTGTCGTTTTCCTTGTTGCCGTCTATCTTTTTATCGGTTACATACCCGCGCGGGCTTCCATGTTGTATGGGCCGCCCGCGCGTTTGCTTTCCATTTCTGACCGCATCGAGTATTCCGCGCGATTGCTTTCGCATGGAGATTTGCTTGTCGCGCCGCTCAATTCAAACGGGTTGGCTCATCCTTTTCATATTGAGCAAGGCGAATCCATTTCTTCTATCGCAACACGGCTGGAGCAATCTTCGCTTATTGTCAGCGCCCAGGCATTTTACGATTATGTCGTTTACACGGGGCTCGACCTCACCATTCAAGCGGGTGACTACACCCTCAGTCCCGCCATGTCCATCGTTGACCTCGCCCGTCAGTTGCAGGATTCGACTCCTGAAGACGTGACCTTCGTGATTCTGCCCGGCTGGCGGATGGAAGAGATCGCCGCTTCATTCCCCACCTCGGGGCTGGAAATTTCTCCCGAAGCCTTTATCTATTCTGCAAGTTCTCCGCCGCAAGTGCTTGATATTTCATCTTCCACGATGGAAGGATTCTTTTATCCCGATTCCTATCGAGTACCGCGTTCAGCCACTGTTGACCAACTCCTCGACCTGATTGCCCGCAACTTTGCCTTGCACATCACTGACGACATGCGTCAGGGCTTTGCCGCACAAGGTTTGGATTTGTATCAGGCTGTCACGCTTGCCTCCATTGTAGAGCGCGAGTCTGTTCGAGACGGCGAACAAGCGTTGATTGCCTCGGTTTTCCTCAATCGTTTGAAAGTCGGCATGACCTTGGGCAGTGACCCGACCGTTCAATACGCCCTCGGCTACGACTCGTCCGCGCAGACTTGGTGGAAGAATCCGCTCGGCCTCGCTGACCTGAAATTCGACTCGCCATACAACACTTACATTTATGCTGGTTTGCCGCCCGCGCCGATATCCAATCCCAGCCTCGGCGCGCTGCAGGCCGTGGCTTTTCCTGAAACATCCCCGTATTATTATTTCCAGGCAACTTGCGACGGTTCAGGCTATCATACCTTTGCCGTCACCTTTGAAGAGCATCTGGCGAATGGATGTCAGTAAGTATGATCGAGTCCAACGGCTCCTGTCGTTGGATACTCAAAAGTCAGGAGACTTTTGATCCCATATATGACATTTGTGGCTCCGTGTATGGTCCGCCCTTTCAAATCTGCAACCCATATTTTATGGGATATTGCGTAGAATGAAGCACGGAGACGCCATGTTATTTTTCGCACTGAGCATTTTCCTTTCCGCGTTCCTGTTGTTTCAAATCCAGCCGATGATTGGCAAGTTCATCCTGCCCTGGTTTGGTGGGACTCCCGCCATGTGGTCCACAGCCATGTTGTTTTTCCAGGCGGCTCTGACGGGTGGATATGCCTACGCCTACTGGCTGGTCAAACGCCCCAGGCAGGGAAGGATTCATCTGGCGCTACTCGGAATGACTCTCGTTCTCCTCATCGTGCTTGGCTTTCTGTGGACTTCGCCCATCACACCGTCCGCAGCCATGCGTCCCGCCTCGGTGGACTTTCCCGTTTTCCATATCTTTCTGATTTTGACAGTTTCCGTCGGCTTGCCTTACTTCGTGCTTGCCGCCAACAGCCCGTTGATGCAGGCGTGGTTCAGCCGTATTTTTCCTGCGCAATCCTATGCGCGGCTGTACGCGCTTTCCAACTTCGGTTCCCTGCTTGGGTTGCTGGCATATCCCATCCTGCTCGAGCCGTCCCTCACCTTGAAACAACAAGGTTGGACCTGGTCGGGCAGCTTCGTCCTCTTTACACTGGTTGTGGGAACTTTGAGTTATCGCGCCCGTAATGAGCGCGGTATCGAATATCATGCTTCTACATCCGAAAAGCCTTCGCTCTCCCTGCGCATTTTGTGGATCATCCTAAGCGGCACGGCTTCCTTGTTCCTGCTTTCGGTCACCAATCAAATCTCACAGGAAGTGGCGGTCATCCCCTTCCTGTGGATCATCCCTCTTGCCATTTATCTCGTCTCGTTCATCCTTGCCTTTTCCGATTCGCGCTGGTATGACAGGCGGGTCTATGCCTTGTTGTTCAGCTTTGCTTCTCTCGCCATGCTGTGGATTTTGACTCGTGCCGGTACGTTGAATGTCTTCATCCAAGTTGCTGTTTATAACCTGCTCTTCTTCTTTGCCGCAATGATTTGTCACGGTGAATTGTATCGATTGCGCCCACATGCCGACCACCTGACCAGTTTCTATCTGATGGTTTCCCTCGGCGGCGCGGCAGGCGGGATTTTCGTCAACCTGATCGCGCCATTTATTTTTACGGGATACTGGGAGTTTTACCTGGCGTGGCTGACCATTATGATTGTTCTGGCGACGATGCTTCTGCCGCGTTTCCTGACGAAAGTCAATTTGCAGGCCTTTACCATGAGTTTATCGTTTTTGATTTGTGTGTTGTTGTTATCCATTTCCCTGAACAAAAGTGGGAATGCGCTTTTTGTGGAGCGAAATTTCTATGGCGTGATTCGCGTCCGCAGCGGGGAGGAGGGGGAAAATTCCATGATCCACGGTATGACCGTGCATGGCATTCAGCACCCCGATGATCGTACGCACCCGACCACATACTATGTCAATGACAGCGGCGTTGGCTTGCTTTTGCTCAACCACCCCCGGCGCGGACAGGGAATGCGGGTTGGAGTGTTGGGACTCGGCGCGGGTACATTGGCGGCATACGCGCTGGATGGAGATACCTACCGATATTACGAAATCAACCCCGTTGTCGTGCGGCTGGCGGAAGGTGAGGGTGGCTTCTTCACATTTTTGCAGGATAGCAAAGCCGAGACGACCGTCGTGTTGGGTGATGCGCGCATTTCGTTGGAGCAGGAACAGCCGCAGAATTTCGATGTGCTGGCGCTGGATACCTTTAGCAGTGACTCAATCCCCACGCATCTGGTGACAAAGGAAGCATTTGCGCTTTATTTGAATCACCTCAAGCCTGAGGGAGTTATCGCCGCTCACATCTCGAACCGACATTTGGATTTGCGTCCCGTGTTTTGGGGACTCGCCCGGGAATTTGGTCTGAGCATCGTTCAGGTCAACCGTCCCGCCTCTCTGGGCAGGGACGGTTTCCCCTCTGAGTGGATTTTGCTCACTCGAAATTCAGATCTGCTGGAAATCCCGGCGATTAATTCTCATGCAATACCATTCGATAGCTATTCCACATCCATCAGACTGTGGACGGACGATTACAGCAATCTCTTCCAGATATTGAAGTAGCCCGCAATCGATGACGGCCGTCTCGCAGGCGGACATCATCCATACTATTGAACGACAACTGGGGCGCCTTCCACATCAGCCAATTTCTCCCTGCCGGCCCTGTACGCCTGCGCAAACATTACATACATTACCAGCGTGGTGTAAGTGGTAATTGCGGGTATGAAAAATGGCAAAAGACAGGAGAGAATGATCGTTGCCATCAGGATTTGCATAATGATGGTCAATGCCATCGAAACGACGTAAGCGATGACGAGCGCGAGGATAAACCCGCCGAGGTTGGCGCGGAAAATTCCCCACCATTCGCGGAAACGAAATCCTGCGGCGAATTCGTTTTTGTCAACTGTGTGCATCTCGGCCGCAGGGATGATAAGCGCGAGCGGGAGGGACAGCAACACGATAAGGCAAAAGAGCGAGAATATCACCACCGTAAAAACAAGGATGAATGTTTCGACTTCGGAACTATTGACATTGCCCACGATGATGGGCATGACAATGCTTGCGAGCATCATCGGCAGAACAAGGATCAGCAAAGGCAGCGAATAGGCCATGCGCACGCCGAATAACTTTGCGCCATCCTGAAACAGCTTGCCCCAGTCATCCCATTTGATCATGCGCGGCGACTCGCCCTTAAAGACCTGCCTTGCGATTTGCGCGGCATACCCGAAAAGCAACAGGTGCGGAATGATGGGGATGATGAATCCGGCCAGTGCGACCGCGCAACCGACGAGAAAATACTTGCGCGCTTCTGAATCTTTGACGGGGAAAAGAAGAATCTGAGGTAGGTCAATTCCTGAAAACATGGACTTTCCTTTTGTAGAAGATGAAGTTGATTTTACTTGACGCTGTTACTTGTCGGCAAGGATGATGAGCAGGGTGCTGGACTTCAACTCGACGGTTTTGATTTCCACCGAAAACCCCGCCTGCATAAACGGTTGTTTGAATTTTTCCTTTAGAATATCATCCAATGCGACGGGACTTTCGCCTGTGACCCGGTATAGCCATTTGAGGAATCCGCTGGCGGGAAAAGCCACAGGCAGGACAACGAGCCTGCCCCCGCTCCGCAGGACCCGGTTCGCCTCGGTCAGCGTTTGCGGGTCGAAGATGTATTCGGTGGGGAAGGTCGAGATGACGGTGTCGAACGTTTCTGCGGCGAAGGGGATTTTCTGCGCGACAGCCCGCGCAAGTTTCGCTGAATCACCGAGGCGGCGTTTTGCGAGTCTCCCCATCGGCGCTGATTCATCCATCGCAACAGAATCCAGCCCGCGGGTTATCAGCGCCAGTTGCAAATGCCCGGGTCCATGTCCCAACTCAAGGATGCGAGTCCCGCTGACTGCGAAGCATGGGATCACGCTCCGTGCCCAATTATTCCATTTCCCAAAAGAGACAACAGCAGCGACGAAGTCATAGGTGAAGGCAAAGGGATGATAGAGCAGGTCGAAGAAAACCCGCATGAAGCGTTGAATCAGATTCATAAAAAAGAAGGGCTTGACCGCGGTCAAACCCTTGCTGTTTGGGGATGTTTATCAAACTGCGGCTTCTTCGCCTTTCTTCGGCTTGCGGACGGCATCGATTGCCGTCTTGCCGCGCTCGCGGACTTCGTTGGCGAGTTCGGCGGCGCGTTCCTTGGCTTCCTTTGCCAGTTCGTCGGCGCGGACACGGGCATCGGCTGCGAGTTTCTCGGCGCGGTGATAGGCTTCCTCGGCGCTTATTTGCGCCTTGTCGCGCAGTTCGATACTCTTGTCCTTGATCAGGGCGCGGGTTTCCTCGCCGGATTGGGGGGCGAACAATAGAGCCACGACTGCGCCAGTCAGCCCACCGACGATAAAGCCAACAAGAAATGCTCCAAATTCATCACGTTCAGACATGGTATAACTCCTTTGGTAGTGTGTTTGGTTGTTTTAAGCCCGGGCTTTTTTATGCCCGGTGATCGATAAACTGTTACTTCTTCTTGATTCTCATTAATTCTAACATACGATTCAATCCAGCCATGTAACCGCTGAGTTTGACTACAGGCTCGACCACTTCCTCGCCCAAAAATTCCACCGTGCCGCGCAGGGTGTTCACCGTTTCTGTGGTGGCGCTCAAAATTGGGCGGACTTCGTTTTGCAGCAGGTTGATCAGGCTCGCCAATTGTATGATCAGCACAACCAGCGCCACGCCGATGACCAGCGATTCGAGCGCGACCACAATGATAAAGACATCGCGGATCTTATCTGTGGGGGTGGAGGGCTGCATCAAGGCATAGATGGCGAGGATGAGCAGCGCAAGAAATATGACGACACCAGCAATGACTGCCGCCATCGTTTGTTTATCTTTGCGTTCCTTCTCGCGCAACTCCGCCTGTTGTTCGGGAGTAAGTTGCGGGGCTGGAGGAGTAGTGTGTTCGAGATTGGGATGTGTCATGTTTTTATTATAGCATTTTTGGTATAAAATCAACCACGAAACCATGAAACTCCCCGCCTACCTTTCCACTGTTTGGCATTACCTATTCTCTACGCTGTTAATTGTACTGACTACACTTTTTTTCTTCACCCTGCGCGACTTTCTCGATACCACGCTGGTCGCGTTGCTATATTTGATTCCCATCGGCGTCATCACCACCACCAGCGGATTCACCCCCGGTATCATCAGCGCCTTGTTTTCCTTCTTTGCTTTCAATTACTTCTTTATCAAGCCATATTATACGCTTGCTGTTCACCGTCCGCTCGACCTTGTCATCCTCACCATTTTCCTGGTGGTTTCGATTGTGTTGAGCCGTCTGGTGGGACGCGCTCAAGCAGGGCTTGCCGCTGCAAATGCGCGAGAACGCGAAGCCACCCAGCTTTACGAAATGAGCGCGGCGCTGGCGGGTTTGCATGACGAGTACACGGTGGCGCAGATTTTAGGCAAGCAGGTTGCGGCGTTGTCACAGGGCGAATATCTTGAAGTAAATATCACAGGCACACAGCCTGTCCATTTTTCCCAGCCGCAGCAGGGGGTGCCGCCCAGCCGTCCGCCGGAGTTGACCGTTCCGATTCAAGCGGCGCGAAGCACGCTGGGCGAAATCCTCTTGTGGCGAAGCAAGCCGCCCATCTTGACGGGAGAAATGCGTCTGATTCAAACTTTTGCGAGTCAGGCGGCGCTGGCGCTGGAGCGGGCGCGGCTGGCCCAGGCCGAATCCCGCGCAAAAATTTTGGAGGAGAGCGACAGGCTGAAATCTGCAATTTTGTCTTCGGTGTCGCACGAGTTGCGGACTCCGCTTTCGACGATCAAAGCTGCCGCTTCGAGTTTGCGCGGCAACGAAGTCGGCTGGGATTCTCCCGCCCGCGTCGAGTTGATCGCCGCCATCGACGACGAATCCGACCATTTGAATATGCTGGTCGGCAATCTGCTAGACATGTCGCGCATCGAGTCGGGGGCGCTCAAACCTAAACGCGAGTGGAACATCCTCTCCGAAATTGTGGGCAGCGTCACGGCGCGGATGAAGTATTCGGCGGAGGAACATAAAATCGAAGTTGACATCTCCGAAAGCCTGCCCTTTGTGCCTGTGGATTATGTGCAGATGGAGCAGGTCTTCACCAACCTCATCAGCAACAGCGTCAAGTATGCGCCCGCCGATTCATTGATTCGAATCCGCGCAGAGGTCGAAGGAGAATGTGTCCGCGCGCAGGTCAGCAACCAGGGACCGCAGATTCCGCCCGAACATCTGGAACGCATCTTCGACAAGTTTTATCGCATCAACGAAGCGGACAAAGTCACAGGCACGGGGCTGGGTCTTTCCATTTGCAAGGGAATCATCGAAGCGCACGGCGGAAAAATTTGGGCGGAGAATCTGCGTGATGGGCTGGCGTTCAACTTCACCCTGCCGCTCAACTGGGAAGGGACGCCGCCGCCACGATTGCCGATGGATACGGAGGTCGAATGAGCAACGAGCCGCGCATTTTAGTCATCGACGATGAACTGCAAATCCAACGCGCCATCCGCACGATTTTGACCGAGAAGGGATTCCGCGTGACAACTGCCAGCAATGGCGAGGAAGGTTTGACGCTAGCAGCGGCAAACGAACCAGACATCATCATTCTCGATTTGGGTCTGCCCGACATGGACGGCGTGGAAGTTTGTTCCCGCCTGCGCGAATGGACTCAAACGCCCATCATCATCCTTTCCGTCCGCGACAGCGAGCGCGACAAAGTCGGCGCGTTGGACAAAGGCGCGGATGACTACCTGACCAAGCCCTTCGGCATCGAAGAATTGCTGGCGCGGGTGCGCGTCGCCCTGCGACATTCCGCGCAAAAGCAGGGGACGCAGAGCAAGGTGGTGCGGGCGGGCGACCTGACGATTGACCTCGTCTGGCACATCGTCAAGCGCGGCGAGGAAGAGATCAAACTGACGGGGACGGAATACAAACTGCTTGCCTTTCTCGCCGCCAATCACGGGCGGGTGCTGACTCATCAAAGCATCCTCACCCATGTCTGGGATCCCGCCGACGCCGACCATACTGAATACCTGCGCGTTTACATGCGCCAACTACGCAAGAAACTCGAAGCCGACCCCGAACGCCCGCAATACATCCTCACCGAGCCTGGGATTGGGTATCGCTTTATCGCGGATGAGTAGCTTTACCTTTTCTTGACAGATACCCGCCTTCTTCTTGCCCCAAAATTGACCCGTAATTAAATATACTGATTCATGGAGGTTTCCCATGAATGATTTTTTGTTTTCGGGACTTACCGTCCTGCTCCTTTTGCTGTCGCTTGGATTGATTACTGCCCTCGAAATGTTGCAGGAGGACAAGTCATGAATCCCTTATACCTGACCACAGGCGTTGTTGCCTTGGGATTGTTGCTGTATCTTGTATTGGCTTTAGTGAAACCTGAGTGGTTCGGATGAATATTTACAACTCCCTTCAAGTTTTGATTTTCTTCGGAGCGCTGCTCCTGCTGGTCAAGCCGCTTGGCGCGTACATGGCGAAGGTCTATCAGAACGAATCAATCACTCCCTTTGAAAAATTTATTTATCGCCTCTCAGGCATTGACTCGCGCCCCGAGATGACGTGGAAAACGTATGCCGTCGCCATGTTGCTCTTCAACATCCTCGGCTTGACCGTGGTCTATCTGCTTCAACGCCTGCAAGGATTCCTGCCCCTCAACCCGCAGGGACTCGGCGCGGTCTCGCCGGATTCCGCCTGGAATACGGCGGTGAGTTTTGCCAGCAACACCAACTGGCAGGGTTACGGCGGCGAGACGACCATGAGTTATCTCACGCAGATGCTCGGCATGAACGTGCAGAACTTCGTCTCTGCTGCGACGGGGATGGCGGTGTTGGTGGCGTTGATTCGTGGAATCGTCAGGCACACCACCAAAGAGATCGGAAATTTTTGGGTGGACATGACTCGTTCCGTTCTTTATATCCTGCTTCCGCTTTCACTTGTGCTAGCCTTGGCTCTGGTTTCTCAAGGCGTCGTGCAGACTTTTAGCGAATACAAAACTGTGACTTCGCTTCAATCAGGCGAGACTCAAATCATCGCGGTGGGACCCGCCGCCTCGCAGGTCGCCATCAAGCAACTCGGCACGAACGGCGGCGGATTCTTCAACGTCAACTCAGCGCACCCGCTGGAAAACCCGACTCCGTTCTCGAACTTTTTGGAGATGTTATCCATCCTGCTAATTCCCGCCGCACTTTGTTACACCTACGGCAAGATGGTGGGTGATACACGTCAGGGTTGGGCATTGCTGGCAGTGATGACGATCATCTTCGCGGCGCTGTTGAGCGTGGCGGTGTGGTCGGAGCAAGGCGGCAACCCGATGTTTGCGAAACTCGGCATTGACCAGACGCAATCGGCGACGAACCCCGGCGGCAACATGGAAGGCAAGGAGGTGCGCTTCGGGATCGTGAACTCCGCGCTGTGGGCGACGGCGACAACTGCCGCGTCGAACGGATCAGTGAACTCCATGCACGATTCGTACATGCCGCTCGGTGGACTCGTCCCGATGTGGCTCATGCAACTCGGTGAGATCATCTACGGCGGCGTTGGCTCAGGCTTGTATGGCATGTTGGCGTTCGTCATCATCGCGGTCTTCGTCTCCGGCTTGATGGTGGGACGCACGCCCGAATATCTTGGCAAGAAGATCGAAGCCTACGAAATGAAGATGGCATCCATCGTCATTCTCATCCCTGTCATGGTGGTGTTGCTTGGAACTGCCACAGCGTTGATGACCGAAGCGGGACGTGCGACGATATTCAATCCGTCTGCGCATGGGTTCAGTGAAGTGCTGTATGCGTTCTCGTCCGCTGGCAATAACAACGGCTCGGCATTTGCGGGGCTGGGCGCAAACACGCCTTTCTATAACATCGCGCTCGGTATTGCCATGTTCATTGCGCGTTACTGGCTGGCGATTCCAGTATTGGCAATTGCAGGTTCACTGGCAAACAAGAAGAAAGTCCCAGCCAGTGCCGGGACATTGCCCACACATACCCCGCTCTTCATCGCCTGGGTCATCGGCGTCATCCTCATCGTCGGCGCGTTGAGTTTCCTGCCTGCCCTGGCGCTCGGACCGATTGTGGAACATTTGATGATCTTTGGATAGCGAAGTTGGAGATTGCTTCGTCAGGCTATCGCCCTCCTCGCAATGACGAATGAGGACCTATGACTACCAAAAACAAAACCCAAGCCCGCCGCGAGATGTACCAACGCGCTGTGCTGGACTCCTTTATCAAACTTAACCCGCGCTGGATGGTGCGCAACCCTGTCATGTTCGTGGTGGAAGTGGGCAGTGCGCTCACCACCCTGTTGTGGATTCAATCTCTCATCGGCAAAGGCGAAGCGCCCGCTGGTTTCATCGGCGCAATTGCGCTTTGGTTGTGGTTCACGGTCTTATTCGCCAACTTCTCTGAGGCCGTGGCCGAAGGACGCGGCAAAGCGCAAGCAGAATCGCTGCGCAAGGCAAGACAGGATACGCCCGCGAAAAAAGTTGGAAAGTTAAAAGTTGAACAGCTTGCCCTGAGCCTGTCGAAGGGTTTGCAGGTTGAAGGTTCGAATGTTGAGCATGACATCGTTTCATCAACCGCTCTGAGAAAAGATGATTTGTATCTTGTGGTGGCAGGCGACATTCTCCCTGCGGATGGCGAGATCGTGGTCGGAATCGCTTCGGTGGATGAAAGCGCGGTGACAGGCGAATCCGCCCCAGTCGTGCGTGAGGCGGGCGGAGACCGTTCCGCGGTCACAGGCGGCACGCGGCTGCTATCCGATTGGCTTATCATCCGCGTCAGCGCCGACCCTGGGCAGGGATTTCTAGACCGCATGATCAGCATGGTCGAAGGCGCGAAGCGTCAGAAAACGCCGAATGAAATCGCACTCAACATTTTGCTGGCGGGTTTCACCATCATCTTTCTCATCGTCTGCGCCACGCTGCTGCCGTTTTCGATTTACAGCGTCGAAGCCAGCGCCGTCGGCAGCGGCACGCCCATCACCATTACCGTGCTCATCGCGCTGCTCGTCTGCCTCATCCCCACCACCATCGGCGGGTTGCTTTCCGCCATCGGCATCGCGGGCATGGACAGAATGATTCAACGTAATGTCATCGCCATATCGGGTCGCGCTGTGGAAGCGGCGGGGGATGTGGATGTGCTGTTGCTCGACAAAACGGGAACCATCACGCTCGGCAATCGCCAGGCAGTGGAGTTTATCCCTGTCAACGGCGTCGCGCCGCAGGAACTCGCCGAAGCCGCGCAACTGGCTTCACTTGCGGATGAAACGCCCGAAGGTCGCTCGATTGTCATTCTCGCCAAGGAAAAATTTGGTCTGCGCGGGCAGACGATGGGCGCGAGCGAAAAGGCACCGCATGGGATGCACTTCATCCCGTTCACCGCGCAAACCCGCATGAGCGGAGTCAATTTCAATGGGACGGAGATCCGCAAAGGCGCGCCCGATACGATGATTGGACTCATTCAATCGAACGGAAACCGCGCCGCCTCTGACCTCAAGCCGACAGTTGATTCGATTGCCCGAGCAGGAGGGACTCCGCTGGTTGTGACTCGGGACAACAACGCGCTGGGGGTCATCCACCTAAAGGACATCGTCAAAGGCGGCATGAAGGAGCGTTTCGCGCAACTGCGCAAGATGGGCATCAAGACCGTGATGATCACAGGCGATAATCCGCTGACCGCCGCCGCCATCGCCGCCGAAGCAGGCGTGGACGATTTTCTGGCGCAAGCCACACCCGAAGCCAAACTCAAACTCATCCGCGAATATCAAACGGGCGGACGACTGGTCGCGATGACGGGCGATGGCACGAACGACGCGCCCGCCCTTGCCCAAGCCGACGTGGCTGTCGCCATGAACACAGGCACGCAACCCGCGCGCGAAGCCGCCAACATGGTGGACTTGGACAGCAACCCGACCAAGTTAATCGAGATCGTGGAGATCGGCAAACAATTGCTGATGACTCGCGGCGCATTGACCACCTTCAGCCTTGCGAATGATGTCAGCAAATATTTCGCCATTATCCCCGCCGCCTTTGCCAGCACGTATCCGCAGTTGAACGCGCTCAACATCATGCGTCTTGCCACGCCCGAAAGCGCCATTATGTCGGCGGTGATCTTCAATGCGCTCATCATCATCACGTTGATTCCGCTTGCCTTGCGCGGTGTGCCGTATCGCGCCGTGGGTGCAGCGCAGTTGTTACGCGACAACCTGCTCATTTACGGTCTCGGCGGTCTGCTTGTGCCGTTTATCGGGATCAAGGTCATTGATATGTTGTTGGTCGCGTTACATTTAGTTTGATGTCATTGCGAGGAGCGCTCTTGCTCTTCGCGACGAAGCAATCCCATGATTAAGTCTGAGATTGCTTTGGGCGGAAGAGAACCGCCCTCGCAATGGCGATACACAGGAGTACATAATGAAAACAAAACTTTCCCTTTCCAAAATCGCTGGCATCCTCTCCACGGCTGGACTTGCCGCAGCCAGTGTGGCGCCAAATGCGTTCAACATTCCCGTCTCCGTGCGACCGTGGCTTTTCATGTTCACCATCGCATGGACATTGCTCATCACTTCTGGAGTCTTTTCATGAAAGCACAGATTCGTCCAGCCATGACGTTGCTGGCATTGCTTACGGTCATCACGGGCGTGATCTATCCCCTCACCGTGAGGGGACTCGCCCAAGCCCTTTTCCCGCATCAGGCAAATGGCAGCCTCATCGTTATCGACGGCAAGACCTACGGTTCGGAACTTATCGGTCAGCAATTCGATGACCCGAAATATTTCTGGGGTCGTCCTTCTGCGGCGGGATATAACGCCGCCGCTTCATCTGGCTCCAACTTGGGACCGATGAATCCGTCACTCGAAGAAGTTGTGCAAGCACGCATTGACGCGCTCCATGCCGCTGACCCTGATAACGCGCTTCCGATTCCCGTTGACCTGGTCACCGCCTCTGCCAGCGGACTCGACCCGCATATCAGCGTGGCGTCGGCGTTGTATCAGGTTTCTCGTGTAGCATCCGCTCGCGGGTTGAGTGAGGCGGATGTTATATCTCTTGTTGAGAAATTCACCGAAGGGCATCAGTTCGGAATCTTCGGTGAGCCGCAAGTCAATGTCTTGTTATTGAATCTCGCGTTGGATGCGATACAATAAATTTGATGAATGAACATCGCCCCGACCCTGATGAATTGCTAAAAAATATCCAAGCCGAAGAAACGCGGCGCGGACGGCTGAAGATTTTTCTTGGCTATGTGGCGGGCGTGGGCAAGACCTACGCCATGCTCGAAGCCGCACACCAGCGAAAGCTACAAGGGGTGGATGTAGTGGTAGGCTACATCGAAACGCATAAACGCGCCGAGACCGAAGAATTGGTGGAAGGGCTGGAAGTGCTGCCGCGCAAGCAGGTGGAATATCGCGGCGTGACCCTGCCTGAAATGGATGTGGATGGTGTGATCGCTCGTCATCCGCAACTTGTTTTGGTGGATGAGTTCGCGCACACCAATGCGCCAGGTTCGCGCCATGCCAAACGTTATCAGGATGTGCAGGAAATTCTCGCGGCAGGCATCGACGTGTACACCACGCTCAACATTCAGCACCTCGAAAGCCTGAATGACATTGTGGCGCAGGTGACGGGTGTCATCGTCCGCGAGACAATCCCTGACCGCGTCATTGACGAAGCCGCCGAGATCGAAGTCATCGATCTGCCGCCCGACGAGTTGCTGGCTCGATTGCAGGAGGGGAAGGTTTATGTCCCCGACCAGGCGGCGCGCGCGATTCAAAAATTCTTCCGCAAGGGAAACCTGACCGCGCTGCGCGAGATGTCTCTGCGCCGCGCCGCCGAGCGGGTGGACGACCAAATGCGGGCGTACATGCAGACCCGCGCCATTCAAGGCATTTGGGCGGCGGGAGAACGTCTGCTGGTTTGCATCAGCCCCAGCCCATTGAGCGAAAGACTTGTCCGCACCACCAGAAGATTGGCAGATGAGCTCAACGCCGAGTGGATTGCCTTGTATGTGGAAACGCCGCAATTCGCTTCCATGTCTCAGGAAAGGCGCGATCGTGTGGCAAACATCCTGCAATTGGCTGAGGATTTGGGCGCGCGTTCCTACACGCTTTCGTCTGGCAGTTCGATGGATGCCATCGCGCAGACCGTGATGGATTTTTCCCATAAAAATAACATCACAAAGATTGTG
Source organism: Anaerolineales bacterium (assembly GCA_034433295.1). Classification (GTDB taxonomy): domain Bacteria; phylum Chloroflexota; class Anaerolineae; order Anaerolineales; family Villigracilaceae; genus Villigracilis. The sequence goes on from DAOUAS010000180.1 coordinate 44,489, forward strand.
GCAGGGAAGCCGTTGCGTCCGCTCTGGCAGGAATTTTTGCGCGGCTCGCTGGTGGATAAGTTGATTCACAAAAGCGGGGACATCGACATCTATGTGGTTACCAGTTCAGACAGTCCGTCATTTCCTGTGGATGAAAGCCCGCTGCGTCTGCATAGCTCGGTCAACCGTTATTTGTGGAGCCTGCTTCTGGTGACGTTGGCAACGGGACTTGGCGCGTTGATTGGCGGGCGCATCGAAGCGACGAACCTGGTCATGGTGTATTTGCTGGCGGTGGTTTTTGCGGCAGTTTATCTTGGGCGCGGACCCGCCATCTTTGCGTCGCTCGTTGGCGTGCTGGCGTTTGACTTCCTTTTCGTGGATCCGTACTTTACGTTTACAGTATCCGATACCGAATATCTCATCACCTTCATCGGTTTGTTTTTGGTGGGAGTCGTCATCAGCCAGTTGACGGCTCGGGCGAGTGAACAGGCAGAGGCGGCGCGTCAGCGTGAGGCGGAGACGGCGGAGTTGTACGATCTCAGCCGCGATCTCGCTTCATCTGCGGATGTCGAATCCATTTTATCTGTCCTGCAAAAACATCTCGAACGTACCTTCAGTCGCAATATCGCTGTCCTGCTTCCCGAAGGAAGCCGCTTGGCGGCGCGCGTAATCAGCGCCAACATGAATTTGAGCGACGAGGAATTGGTTGTGGCAGATTGGGTGTATCGCAACGCCGAACCTGCGGGGCGTCACACCAACACACTGCCCGCCGCGCAGTTGAGATACCTGCCGCTGAAAACATCGAAGGGAGTTGTGGGCGTGCTTGGCGTGGGGAAGCCGAACACGATCAACACAGACCTCACCCCAGCCCAGCGGCGGTTGATGGAGTCTTTTGCCAATCAGGGAGCGCAAGCTATCGAACGCGCATTGCTCGAAGAACAGAACCAGCAAATCGCGTTGCTGCAATCCGCCGAGAAATTGCGCAGCGCCCTGCTCAATTCCATTTCACATGACCTGCGCACGCCGCTTGTGTCCATCACGGGGGCGCTTACGGCGCTTGATGAAAATTTCATCGGCATGGATGAACCCGCGCGCAGCGCCTTGATCGAAAACGCGCGAGACGAAGCGGAACGGCTCAACCGCCTGGTGGGAAACCTGCTCAACATGACCCGCATCGAAAGCGGCGCAATCAAACTTCGGCTCGAACCTTGCGATGTGCAGGATTTGGTTGGCACTGCGCTCGAACAACTTGGCAGGCGGGTGAAGGAAAAGCAGGTCAGGGTGGATGTCCCCGCTAGTTTCCCGCTTGTGTCAATGGATTTCACTTTGATGGCGCAGGTGATTGTCAATCTGCTGGAAAATGCCTTGAAATATTCCCCTGAAAATTCGTTGATCGATGTCTCCGTCTCAACGAAGGATGCAAAGATGTATTTGAAAATTATGGATTGCGGGGTTGGAATCCCGCCCGAAGACCTTTCCCGCGTCTTCGACAAGTTCTATCGGGTGCAGCGTCCCGAAAATGTGAGCGGCACGGGGTTGGGACTGTCTATCAGCAAAGGCATTGTCGAAGCGCACGGCGGAAAAATCCGCGCTGCCAACCGCGAAGGCGGCGGCACGATTCTCGAAGTTGAATTACCATTGGAACCATGATGATTACGAATCAACGCGTTCTGGTTGTGGATGACGAGACCTCCATTCGGAGATATTTACGCGCGGCGCTGGGCGCTCAGGGCGTGACCGTGTATGAAGCCGCCTCTGGCATGGAAGCGATTAATGCCGTGCTGACCCATCGCCCCGACATCATCGTCCTCGATCTGGGTCTCCCCGACATCGACGGCATCGAAGTCACGCGCCGCCTGCGCGAATGGTCTCAGACGCCCATCATCATCCTTTCAGTCCGCGAAGCCGAGCAGGATAAAATCGCCGCTCTTGATGCTGGCGCGGATGATTACCTGACCAAGCCTTTCGGGACGGGCGAGTTATTCGCGCGAATGCGGGCGGCGCTGCGAAAGCAGACCTCCAATCCAAACGAGCCAGTCTTTCAGGCAGATGGTTTGCTGGTGGATTTTTCGCGCCGTGTGGTGATGGTGAACGACAGGGAAATTCAACTCACCCCAACCGAGTATGACCTGCTGAAAAGTCTTGTCACGCACGCGGGGAAGGTCATCACGCACCGGCAGTTATTGCGTCAGGTTTGGGGCGAAGGCTATGACGACATGCACATTTTGCGGGTCAACATCAGCAACCTACGAGCCAAACTGGAGCCTGACCCCTCCCGCCCGACCTATATTCACACCGAGCCTGGGGTTGGTTATCGCTTGAAGGTGTAGCAAAACTGCTTTTCTTCCCAACTCGATAAGCGAACCTATGGAAAAAATATTGAACCGCTGAGACACTGCAAAACTCTGTGTTTCCGTGTCTCAGTGGTCAGTAAAATTCTTGACCTTTTCTTGACGCCTTCCCCCAACCCCTTGACCTCAAATTGACTTGTACCTGACTACACTTTCCTGCTTGGAGGACTTTATCCAAGTTGGAAATTATGATTAATCAAACAGAAAACGTTCATACTTCGATTATCGAA
>DAOUAS010000181.1:0-2390 GCA_034433295.1 Anaerolineales bacterium
GTCTTGCCGAATGGCTTTTTCTATTTCTGCTACTTCTTTTGGCTTGAGTTGGTATACCGTTCGCATCCCAAAAGTGTATCATGTCTTATAATCTATTTCGAACGACTACTTAAGCGGTGATAGATTAAAATACCCTAAGCCAACTCCGCCAATTTTAGCATTCCACCGGAGAGCCCGCAATGACTCAAAAAACAATCCCCGCCCCGCAGCGCTCCACCGACCCCCTTACCGGCATTATCCGCCGCCGCCTCGACGAAACCGTCCCCAGAAAGCCATTTGTGAAGCGGCCAAAATCGCAGGTATCGACAAGCAAGTCACCCCCCATACCTTTCGTCACTCATTTGCCGCCCACCCAACTCTCGACTCGCGCTGAACGCAATCGAAGCGCCACCAACCCCCATTCCCCTTTCTCTAACCTCCAATCGCGGGCGGAATCAGCGCCGAATCGAATCCCAATCCGCGGGCGCGGGCGTCTTCACCGCCAATTTTTCTTTTTGACGAGATGAGCAAACGCCTGTTCCAGATCAGCAAGAAGGTCTTCCACATCCTCGATCCCCACCGAGATTCGGACCAACCCATCGGGAATGCCCATTGCCCTGCGTTCCTCTGCGGTACATTCCACATGACTCGTTGTCCTTGCCGGCCCGAAGGTTGTTTCGACAGCCCCAAGATTTGCCGCGCAATTTGCATATTTTAATTGTGGCAGAAGGATCGAAACAGAATCCATTCCTCCTTTCAGGGCAAAACTCAGCATCCCGCCAAACCCGCGCATTTGTTTTTTCGCGATGTCGTGATGGGCATGGGTTTCCAGCCCCGGATAATACACAGCCTCCACAAGTTCCTGCTTTTGCAGGAAGCGGGCGATCTCCATTGCGCTTTTCGCCTGTTGCAAAATACGGAGTTTCAAGGTCTTCATGCCCCTTAGCAGAAGGTAGGCATCCCACGGGGCAAGCGTCGCTCCGTTGATTTCCCGGTAATGAAAAATCTGCTCCACCAACTCCCTGCTTCCGCAGACCACGCCGCCGAGCGAATCCGCATGTCCGCCCAGGAACTTGGTTGCGCTGTGAAGGACGAGGTCTGCGCCCAATGTGAGCGGATTTTGGTTCACGGGCGTGGCGAAGGTATTATCCACAACCACGATGGCCCCGGCGGACTTGCCCGCCCTTGCCATGCGTTCGATGTCGGTGATTTTTACCGTGGGGTTGGTGGGAGTTTCCAGGTAGAGAATCTTGCAGCCTTTCCCGATTTCCTTTTCGATGGCATCATGATCCCCTGTGTTGCATAAAGTCACATGAATGTTCATATTCGGCAGGAACTCTGTGAAGATTTTATTGGTCCCGCCGTACGTATCTTTGATGGATACGACCCTGTCGCCAGGCCTGAGAAAAGTGTAGAGGGTGTTGCTGATGGCCGCCATGCCTGTCGAAAAACTGGTCCCCGCCTCCGCCCCCTCCAGGATGCGGACCTTCTCCTCGAAAGCCGCAACCGTCGGGTTTGTATTCCGCCCATAGATGTGACCCGGCTTCCTGCCTGTTGCAATGTCATACCATTCTTCCATATCGTCATAGCCGTAGGCCACGCTTACCACCACCGGAACCTGTGTGGCCCTGTGAACCCTTTGTTCCCGTTCCCCGGCCCATACCAACTTCGTGCCCAATCCTGCCCCGTTGATTTCGTCGTGATTCATTGCTTGTTTCTCCTGTTCTCTGGATGAATTGATATTTGACATGAGAGCCAGTCCTCCCGGAAGGTACGCGAGCAGGGTCTGGCCGCAAAGCGTGGCGGCATCCTGACTAAAAAAGGAACCAACCCATCACAACGGCGACGGCTGTCGCGGTGATATTGTCCACATCCTTGAAAGGCAGGGATTCCACAAGCGTAACGCCCAGAGCAATCCACGTCAACGGCAGGAGGTAGGCGGAGAAAGGCGCGGCGAACACTCCAGCCTGGACGTAAACGAACAACACCAGCGCGGAGAGAATCCAGCCGCCAGTGAAAACCCCAATCGAGCCTGCGATGGACTTCTTCTCGCTCCACGAAAGCCTTGGCGACTTCACGTTCCGCCCGACCATGTCCGCGATGCCGTCGCCGCCGCAGAGCATCATCAACGACACAATGCCGACGGGGGAGTCCTTCCAGAAAAGAATGGTCAAAACCACGAACATGATCCCGTAGAACAGCGGTCCGCGCAGAATTTCCTTCGGGTCGCCCGTGCGCGACATCGCCTTGACCGACGCCTCATCCTTGATCACGCCCAGCCCGATCAACGCAAACTGGACGGTGATCGAAAACGGCACCAGAGCCGCCAGCCAGCGCGCTTCGGGCGCGTCGTTGAAGAGGAACCAGCAAAGCACGAATAGCGGTCCCGTGCCAATGTGGATGACCTTGCG
>DAOUAS010000182.1:0-22208 GCA_034433295.1 Anaerolineales bacterium
TTCTTGACACGGTATAATGCTTTTGGGCGTGAGTGTGTTGTTGTAAGTTTAGGCATAAACCCAAAGTTACATACTCACGCCTCTTTTGTCAAATCTTTACGCACCAATGCCGAATAAATATATTGTAGATTTCATTCCCTCGTGTCAGACTTTTCAAAACAGCCTGCCTTCATACAGGCTATTTTTCATTCCAACTTTAACATGAGGTAACCCAATGCTCCCCACTTATTTACTGTCCCTTCGCGAAGGCTTGGAAGCCGCGCTCATTATCGGTATTGTGCTTGGCGCGCTCCGAAAGATTTACCCTGTTGTGACCTGTCTCCCACGCTCTGGCTTGGCAGACTGAGCGCGGTCGGCGTCAGCCTGCTTGCCGCCACTGCCCGCCTCAACCTCAAACGATTCTTTCAGGTCACCGATTGTCTGTTCATCCTTTTCGCGGTCGGAGGCATCCACGAGTTTAAGAAACGGTCTGGATCCCCGCCATCATCGAACACGTCTGGGACGTGAATGCCATCATGGGAGAAACATCGGTCCTCGGCGAACTGCTCAAAACACTCTTCGGTTACAACGGCAACCCATCGCTGACAGAGATGATTGGGTACTTTGCCTATCTTGCGAGCATGTTGTTCGTTTTCACCCGCGACACCGTCAGACGTGACGTGAAGCTCGTGCAGCATAATTAGATTGTTATCCCGGCACAAAGCGAATAACGTCACCGCACTTATAAAACAGGCTTCGGTATGGAGCCTGTTTTTGTTTGTCGGGATGGAATCCCGTCCAATGGGAAACAGAGTCAACCCTGTCTGGGCGGGAAATATTACTGCGGCTGGAGAGTGTTTTGCCTGAGATCGGGAAACCTTGGAATGACTTGTCCGTAAACTAAAAGATAGGAAATCCATGTTTTGAGGAAAATATGAGAGTAAAAAACGCCAGTCAGGCTTTGGCTGTGAAAATCACAAAGTCAGCCAGCAAACAAACGTACTATACGATTCGCCTTTTTGTGGACCGTGAACGCGCGGCGGATGCTTTTCGCGCCTACGGTTATTTCCGCTGGGTGGATGACATCCTCGACGCGGGATCAGGCGGCGGGTTGGTGTTGAACGAAACTGAAGCAGCGGAGAGAGGCGCTTTCCTTAATCGTCAACAAGCACTGTTGGATGCCTGTTATCGAAGCCAGGTTTGGGATGATTTATCCGCCGAGGAATGGATGCTGGTTGACCTTGTTCGCAACGATACGGAAAAGAACAGCGGCTTGCAATCCTATCTCCGCAACATGATGGATGTGATGGCGTTTGACGTGGCGCGGCGCGGGCGGACCATCTCGCAGGCGGAGCTTTCGACCTACTCGCGGAAACTTGCCACGGCTGTGACCGATGCGATCTACCATTTCATCGGACACGACGACCCGTCGCCTTGTCACGAAACCCGTTATCTGGCTGTGACCGCCGCCCATATCACCCACATGCTTCGGGACGCGCAGGAGGATGTTCAAAGCGGATATTTCAACATCCCGCAGGAAGTTCTTCGATCGCGCGGGATTTCGCCGTGGGACATTAAAAGTCAAACATATCGTGAATGGGTCTGTGGACGGGTTCAACTGGCGCGCAGTTATTTCAAGGCGGGACGTGAATGCACCCGCCAGGTCAAAAACTGGCGCTGTCGTCTGGCGGGATATGCCTACACTGCCCGCTTCGAGTGGATGCTTCGAGCCATCGAACGGGATAATTATTGCCTGCGCTGTGAGTATCCCGAACGAAAGGGGCTGGCGGCTGGACTGTGGATGACTTGGTTTACGCTGACTTCCATGCTTGCCTTGCCTTCGATAAAACATCAGCCGCGTAAAATGGCGGCTCAACCTGTAAGGCAGGACTTTCTCTCAAGTGTCCGTTTTCGTGTCACCCTGAGCGTTAGCGAAGGGTCTCTACCTTTGAAAACAGAGATTCTTCGCTCCGCTCAGAATGACAATCGAAAGTCCTATAAGGATTGAAAAGTAATGAAAACAAAATCTGTAATTGTGATTGGGGCTGGAATTGGCGGAATCACCGCCGCCACCCATCTGGCAAAACAAGGCATCCATGTGACCGTGGTCGAGAAGAACGACCATGCGGGCGGACGTTGCGACCGCATCAGCCGCGAGGGTCATCACTTCGACACCGGACCGACCCTGCTGGTGATGCCCCTGCTCTACGAATCGGAATTCGCCGCGCTGGGCGCATCCATGCGCGACATGCTGGACTTGCGGCGCGTCGACCCGACCTATCATCTGGTCTTCGACAACGGCAGCCAACTTGCGCTGACGTCTGACATGAAATCCATGCAGGAGCAACTGGAGCAATTTGAGTCTGGAAGTTTTGATGGTCTTCTGCGTTATCTCGAAGAGGGACATCGTCACTATCACCTTGGCATCGAAAAGCTGGTCAGCCCCGATTTTCGCAAGGCAACAGATTTTTTCAAAATCAGCAACATTCCCCTGATTCACCAGGTCAAGCCGCTGAAAAATCACTACGCCAACATGTCGAACTACTTCGACGACCCGCGCCTTAAGACTGCCTTCACGTTTCAGGATGTTTACATGGGACTGAGTCCCTTCGAGGCTCCTGCCACCTTTTCGCTAATGCCCTACACCGAACTGGCGCACGGCGTCTGGTATCCGCGCGGCGGGATGTATCAGATCGTCGAGGCGTTGATGGAACTGGCGCGTGAGGCTGGCGTGGAGTTCATCTTCAACGCAACGGTGAAGGAGATCGAAGTCAACGGGAGCGGTGTGCGCGGTGTGCTGGTCAACGGTCAGCGGATGGTTGCGGATGCAGTGCTGGCAAACGCCGACCTGCCATACGTCTATCAAAACCTATTGCCGCCCGATGGACAACTGAAAGCGCTGGAACGCAAGCGATACTCGTGCTCGGTCATCAGCTTTTTCTGGGGAATGGACAAGCCCTATCCGACGCTTCCGCCGCATACCTTGTTTCTGGCGGACGACTACCGCGAGAATTTCGACAGCATCATCCGCGACCTGGACCTACCAGCCAACCCCAGTCTTTATGTCCACGCCCCGGCCCGGCTCGACCCTTCGATGGCTCCGCAGGGACAGGACACGCTGATCGCCATCGTCCCTGTGGGTCACATGTCTGAGGGTGAGGATCAGGATTGGGCGGCGTTGCGCGACGAGGCGCGAAAACACGTCTTCCGCCGCCTGTCATCGTTGGGAATCACCGACCTTGAATCTCATATCAAGTTCGAAGTGAATTTCACCCCGCTTTCGTGGCGCAAGCGGTATAACCTGGTGAAAGGTTCTACTCATGGTTTATGCCACACTTTGACGCAGTTGGGTTACTTCCGCCCCGACTTTCAGCATCCACGTTATCACAACCTGTATTTCACGGGAGCCAGCACCCGTCCCGGCACGGGGATGCCCACTGCCATGATCTCAGGTCGTCAGGCTGCACAACGGATTGTAGATGGCTTGTCCGCATAATTTGGAGGAATATGGCTTTCAAAAGATGGCTGTACAAAGGAGGACGCCCGAACATCATTGCCAGAGTGCTGAATCGCGGCTGGGCAATCTTTCATTCTTTGGGATTATTTCCAAACTATATGGTGACGCTGGAGGTGACGGGTAGGCGGTCGGGGAAGTTGATCAGTTTTCCGCTTGCCATGGTGGGCGTGGACGGGGAGCGATATCTTGTGTCCATGCTGGGGGAGGAGGCGAACTGGGTGCGGAATCTCAAAGCCGCTGGCGGGAAAGCCTTCCTGCGGCATGGAATCAGGGAGGAGATAGTCTTGGAGGAAGTGGATGTTCATCAAAGGGCGGAAATCATCAAAGCATATTTGCAAGTCGCCCCCGGAGCGAGACCGCATATATCAGTGAATAAAGACGCTCCGCTCTTGGAATTTAAAAAGGTGGCATCAAGGTATCCTGTGTTCAAGGTGATGAAAAAGTATCTTTCGTAATCCTAACGTGACTGGATTGCAGATTGGTAAAATATGTGCAAGACGAAATCTGAAAAGGAGAAGGCATGGATATCACCAGCGTAGTTGAGGGGGATTTCGTATATACATTCGGATATTCATACTTGGAGGGGCTGGGACAGGTAAAATCGCGTCTACCTGTCGTTTTCGATGATTTTATTGATTTCCCCGGCAAGTATGTGAGTGAAACCAACCTTTCCATGCTCGTTGAAGTGAAGTCCGTCCGCATAAAACTCGTCTGCGACCCGCGGGTCGTTGCTTAGGTCAATAAGGAACACGTGATCATAATTCGACAAATAGGAATCCAGCGACTTGGAGTACCCGGCTAAAGCTGCAGGTTCTCGTCCCAGGATGCCTGTTCGAATAAAAATGAGGTTAATGCCATTTTTTTGCGCCAGTTGGATGATAAACGGCAAAAAAGAGTCGGAAACCTGTTTTTCGAAGTTCATTTCCTCGGGCGCGTAAAGGGTTTTTGACGCGTTTTCCATCATTTCATTCAGCGCCATTAAATCCACCTCCCTGCCGAAGTTGGACTTGATTGCATTGTTTGTGCTTTCTCTTTCCATCCCAAACAAAATGGAGGCGGGCTGGTATCTCAGGAAATTATCCAGGTCTTCACGGATTTCCAGACGGGAACTGTACAGGGGGAAATACTCCTGTGAAAATTTTTCAAGGGGGCTCATCTGGCTGATAAAGGCCAGTTCCATTAAAAGGCTTTCGTTATCCGTGGCATAATCGTCGAGAAGTTCGCGATAGCGCCCGGTCGTGCGATATTGAGGCACGGTCAACATCGTATTGCGGAACATGATGGCAACATATTTGGGAGGGGGTGCGGCTTTCGCAATATTGCTTTTCATCAACAGATACCATGCGGCAGTGCCCGAACCCCGAAGGTAAATTACATGGGATTTCAGTCCCGTCCCGTCAAAAAGCAGGTCGGCATCCACCGAGCTCTCGAGCACGGAATCGCCAATCAATACAAGATCAGGACGGGACTCCTCTATGATTGTCAAGTGCATTCTCTTGATGGTCGGGGAAAATTGGGAAACGAGCGGGGCCGGATATGGAATGTTGTAATGAACGGGCAGGTAAAACCCGCCAGCCAGCAGGATAGCACATAAAAGAACTAGGTAACGGGAAAAGGTCTTTTTTGGAGTCATTAGAATTGAAAATAAATGAAATCGGGAGAGGAAGAATTGACGTATATTATGGTTAGAACGGTTGCCGTCACGAAGTAAAAGGCATGAAGGCTCGTCCACTCGGGGAAAAATTCGTCAATAACATGCTTTGCCAGCAGTAACGAGGCGTAAAACCCGATCATTACTGTGACGACGAAACAGGCGATCAATTCCCCCCCGCCACGATAAAATGGGGCGTGGAGGAGAGTGTTCCACAACCAGGTCATCGATTGGGCGCGGAAGATGATCCAGCCAAACACAATAATTAGAAACATCACCGACCAGGAAAGGAAGTGACTCCATCTGTTTGCAGGCTTCCAGTCCCCGCGCAGTCCAATCCATTGATATAAGACGATCAAAAGCCCGTAATACAGTCCCCATACTATGAAAGTCAAACCGGTGCCATGCCATAATCCGCTTATGAACATGGTAACGAGAGGCGGGATGGCCATTGAAAGGCTTTGAGGCAGGTTTCGCGCCCGCAAAAGCGCGCGCCGGAGCGGAAAGAATACATAATCGCGCAGCCAGAATGAAAACGACATATGCCAGCGATTCCAGAATTCACCCGGGGTGAGGGAAAGATAGGGTTTATTGAAGTTTTCCGCGGTTTTCAGTCCGAGTAAGAATGCAAATCCGCGCGAGAGATCGGTATATGAGGAAAAATCGGCAAGGATTTGAACCGCGAAGCCCAAGCCGCCTGCAATCAGAAAAATTTTCGAAGGCTCCTTCATCAGAAATATTTGATCGACAAAGACCGTGATCGTGTTTGCGATAACAAACTTCTTGAAAAAACCCATCAGAATCAATTGCCAGGCGTCATAAAAATTGGATGCCGACCATGTCCGGGAAGATTGCAATTGCTGGAGGAATTTCTGCGGACGGTCAATGGGTCCTGAAAGGACCTGCGGAAAGAAAGAAACGTAGTCTGCATAGGCGATAAAACCGTGCGTAACTTGTTGGGCGCCTCTCCTCACCTCGATCAAATAACTGATCTTCTTCAAAACATAAAAGGAAACACCCAGGGGCAGGATTATTCTTTCTTCCAATATTCTTCCGACAATCCCAAGTTGACCCGTCCAGGGCGCGAGTATTCCATTAATCGAAGGATAGTATTTAATGGAAACCAATAACGCAAGATTTAACGCCACGCCCGACCACATAAAAAAGTCCGCTCTCGATTTCCAGCGTGTCATGGCCAGTGCCAGAAGGTAATCCGCAATGACCGAAACCATCAATACCGCGGCATGCCATGGCGCCAGCCAGCCGTAAAACACGATGCCCGATGCAAATAATACAAGATTTTGCCAGCGTCGTTGTGGAAAGACCCAGTAGAGAACAAATGCAACCAGGAAAAAAATTAGGAAATCATAACTTGTAAACGCCATATCTCAATCCAAATCAAATAGTGTGTGCTTTGCCCGCAAAAAAAGCGCTCTCCCGGTATTCCCTTGGAGTGACGCCTGCCCACTTCTTGAACGCCTTGCGGAAGACGCTTGGCTCTGAAAATCCCAGCAGATAGGTGATTTGCTCGACGGAGTAATTTTCGCGCAGGTATCTTTTTGCCAGTTTCTCGCGGATGTCCCGCAGCAGGTCGCTGAAGACGACCCCCTCGGCTTCGAGATGGTTTTGCAAGGTACGGACACTGACTGCCATCTCCCTGGCGACCTTTTGAATCGACAGATCTTCGTCATCCAGCATCGAGAGGATGATTCTTGTCGCAGCGCGGGTATGTTCATCTTTGCGTTCCATTTGCGCCAGGAAGTCCTGCGCATATTTCTCGAAGTGTTCGAGCAGGGCGGAATTTGCCATGCGGATCGGCATATTGCCGATGCTCCAGTCCAGCGTCATCGAGTTGTCTTTTTGACCGAACTTCACAGGGCAGCAGAAAATACGTTCGTACTCGGCGGTTGACTCTGGCTCCGGATAGATGAATGTCACTTCGAGCGGGTTGATGTGCGCCCCGCTCAACAGCCGCATCATCCGCACACTGCTGGACAAGGTGGACTCATAACAATGGCGCGACATCTCCGGCGCGTGGGGCGGAGTGAACAGCACAATGCGGACTTTCTTCAATTTCAGCTCCGCCCTGCCTTCGATCATGTTGCCGATGATGCGCGAGTATTTCCCCGATTTCTCGAAAGCTTCTCCCATCGTTTTGCAATTCATCATCATGTAACCGAGGATGGACCAGCTTCCGGCTTCGGCGAACTCTCCCATGTGCAGGCCAAAATATGGGTCATTGACATATTCCGCCGCGCTGTCTTGAATCATCAGGTAGGTATCTACAGCGATATACGAGTCGGGCGATTTGACCGATTCAGGGTCCACGCCCAGTGAACGCAGAAAAGAGTCGACGTCCACGTTCAACGAACTCAAGTAGAGGAACATCTGTGAAAGAAGCGTCGCCGAGACGGTGATGGGTTCGGAGAATTTGTCCATGAGGATATATTATGCGAGCGTCGAATTGCGGTTACCGCTGTGAATCTGCTCGTCCACGAGTTTCTGACTGGCATCCCGGGCGCGCAAGGAGATGGGACTGGCGGCTGCGTGACTCAAATAGGTGAAAGTCTTTGTGATCGGGAATTGTTCGCGGATTTGGTTGAGGTTGATTTCCATGGGACAATCCTACCTGATTTATGAAAACTGTCAACAAGGAACACGGATATTGTAGGATAAAGTTTTTCAAGCGCACTGGCAACTTACGATAAAATCACCGCGATGACACAACTCCTGCCTGCCACCCCTGAAAATATCGCGCTGTCTGCCAAAATGATTCTCAAGGGCAGACTGGTTGCCTTTCCCACCGAGACCGTTTATGGTTTGGGCGCAAACGCGCTGGATGAGAAAGCCGTCCGACGCATCTTCACCGCCAAGGGACGTCCCACCGCCGACCCGTTGATCGTCCACCTCAGCGGACTGCAGCAGATCGAACAGGCGGCAAGCGCCGTCCCGCAGGTTGCCCGGCGTTTGGCGGAGGCGTTCTGGCCTGGCCCACTGACCCTGATCCTGCCGAAACAGCCGAGGATTTCCCACCTGGTCACCTCCGGGTTGGAAACGGTGGCAGTACGTGTGCCAGACCATCCGATTGCGCTTGCTCTCCTGCGTGAGGCGGGAATCCCGATTGCCGCGCCGTCTGCCAATCGCTTTGGGCATACCAGCCCCACTACTGCCCAACATGTCTGGCATGACCTGAACGGCCGCGTGGAAATCATTCTCGATGGTGGAGCCGCCCCGTTGGGAGTTGAGTCAACTGTGCTGGATGTTTCCACTACGCCGCCGCGAATCCTGCGCCCGGGCGGCGTCACACGCGAAATGCTCGAAAACGTGATCGGCGAAGTTGTCATCCTCAGTCACAAACGCAAGGCTGAGAAGGGACTACCCTCACCGGGCTTGCTGGAAAAACATTACGCGCCCCGCGCCGGGATGATATTCTTCAAGGGAGGAAATACTCATCAGGCGATGTTTTCACAATTGGCGGCGGAACAGGCGTTGGGAAAAAAAGTCGGTATTCTGGCGGCGGACGAAGACACTAGGGCGTTTGAAATGGCTGGAGCGGTGGTGTATCGCCTGGGAACCGACCTGGAGAGTATTGCCCGCCACATCTACGCCGGTATGCGCTGGCTGGATTCCCAATCTGTGGATTTGATCCTCTGCCGCGATTTCGGCGAAGGCGGGCTGGGACTTGCCATCCGTGACAGGCTCACCCGCGCTGCCAACCGCATAGTCGAAGACTGACTTTCATACCCGAAGTTTGCGCCAAATATCCCCTTTTTTGCAGGGAAAGTCATGGGCGCTTGCGTCAGACCGGCGTATGATTATGCTTGGAAAATGTGTGCTGTGAAAGGAATCAAAATGGATGCCATCTCAAGGTTCTCTGTCCCCATCCTGCTTTTCATCCTGACCATAGCCTTTGGCTTCTGGTTGAGCCGACTGGGAAAACCTTATAACGGCGCTCTATTCAACGTTCACAAGTTGATCGCATTGGGTGCAGTGGTTTTGTCTGTGGTTCAAATCACCAAAATGGGCGTCGTCAATTCGCCGCTTCTCGTTACCCTCATCGTGGCCGGATTATGCGCCGTGACGTTGTTCGCCAGCGGAGCGTTGATGAGTATTGGAAAGCTGGACCAAAATGTCATGTTGACCTTTCATCGGATTGGAATCATCCTGGCGGTACTCGCTATCGGCGCGGCCGCCTACCTGTTTGCAGTAAAAATAAATTGATCGGAGAAATTAAGAATGACCGTTCTCGATAAATCGAGCGCTGACTCGAATTGGAAATCTCTCTACACCATTGGCGGGGCTGCGGCTCTGTTCCAACTGGTTTCCATTGTAAGTTATTCCGTGATTTTGGCTGTGCTGGGACCCAAACCCGCCAGCGCGGAGGAATTCTTCGCCGTTTACCAAAGCAGCCGGCTGGCTGCCATCTTTCGGAGCGACTTCCTGTTGCTCTTCCTCGTCGGAGGATATTTCGGAACCTTCCCGGCGTTGTACCTGTCCTTGAGGAAGGACAGCCCGGCGGCGGTGATGTATGCCACGCTCTTCACCTTCGTCGCTGTGACCGTCTGCTTTGCGACCGACTCCACCTTCGCCCTGCGCCATCTGGGTGAAACATACATGGTGGCGGTTACCGATGTCCAACACGCTCAACTCCTGGCGGCAGGTGAAGCGGTCATCGCTTCGGACATGTGGAACAGTTCCGGCGCGTATGTGTCGGGATTGTTGATGCAGGGCGGCGGGATTATCATCTCGCTGGTCATGCTGAAGAGTAAAGACTTCAGCAAGGTGACCGCGATTGCCGGCCTGCTGGGCAATGCCCTCGACCTGACCCAGCACGTGCTTCATCCGTTTGCGCCATCCATCTCGGCTCCGATCCAAATGCTGATGGGACCGTTCTATCTGGTCTGGTTCCCCATGCTGGCGTGGGACTTTTTCCGCCTCGCAAAGAAAGGTTAATTCAATGTCGAATAAAATTCTTGTCACTTATGCCACTTGCGCAGGTTCCACCGTTGGTGTGGCGGAAGCAATTGGCAAGACCCTCTCCGAATACGGCTTGACCGTGGATGTGCTGCCCATGAGTGACGTAAAAGACTTGAACGCGTATCGCGCGGTGGTGGCGGGCAGCGCCATCCAAAATAAACAATGGCTGCCCGAAGCCGTGGATTTCGTCCGGGCAAACCGCGCCGAGTTGTCGCGCAAGCCGTTCGCCGCATTCCTGGTCTGCATGACGCTTGCCATGAAGAATGGCGAAAATTACCGTCCCTTCGTGAGTGAGTTCCTTGCTCCTGTGCGGGCGCTGGTCAAGCCCGTCAGCGAGGGACAGTTTGCGGGTGTGCTGGACATCTCGAAGGTTCCCACTTTCAAGGATCGCGTGTTGTTTCGCTTGAGCGTGCTGTTCGGTGTCTGGAGTGAAGGCGACCACCGCAATTGGAAGGCGATCCGGGAATGGGCGGAAAACCTTGCACCACGTTTGGCGTAGTTAATTCAAGGCTCTGTCATGTCATTCTGAGGAGCCGCGAGCCTCAAACGGCGAGTGCGGCGACGAAGATCTCATTTTCAAAGGCAACTTTCAGAAAAGTTCCGAGATTCTTCGCTCCCTGTCGGTCGTTCAGAATGACATACTTTGAATTTTCACCAAAGGAGAAACCTTATGGCTGCAATGACACACATGGCTGTGGGGCTGGCGGCAAAGCGCGTCGCCCCGAAGACGCCTGTCATCCTTTTGATTTTGGCGGCGTACGTGATCGACATCGTCTGGGCGGTTTTCTATTTTGCGGGGATCGAAACCATGGCGGATGGGATGACGACCAACCCCTGGTCGCACGGACTGTTGATGTCTTTGGGCTGGTCTGCGCTGGTCGGGTTGATCGTCTTTGGGGTTAGTCGCAACCGCCGGGCAGGGTGGATTGCCGCCCTGCTGGTTTTCAGCCATTGGATCATTGACTTCATCTCGCATCCCATGTTGTTTGCCTTCCCGAACGACACCGGGTTGTCCCTGCTCTTCGACGACTCGCCCACCGTCGGGTTGGGACTGTGGAGCACGGAACTCGGCATGAACATCGGCGAGTACGGTATGCTTGCGGCGGGAGGCGTGATCTACATCCTTACGCTGATCAAGATTCGGCGCGAGAAAAAGTCCGCCGGGATGGAAGCCAAAGATAGTCAAAGACAGACACATTCAGCATAATCCTGTAATGTGCCTGTGTTGATAATGACCATCTTCGGTGATGTAGACTTAATTCTTGGATGTTTTGTTCGATTCTTTATCCAAAGCGTTCCTCGCTCCAGATGTCGGCGCGGTTATGATAGCCGGCCTGTTCCCAGAAACCGCGTTTATCGCGTGGCATGAATTCCAGTGACCTGAGCCACTTGGCGCCCTTCCAAAAGTAGGGGGTTTCGAGATTGCCTTTTTCGGGGATATATCCCACCACGCCGCGCAGGGGATGGCCGTGATCGGGCGTGATGGGTTCGCCGTCCAGATGGGTGGCGAGCAGGAAGTTCTCCTGCAAGACGACATCGAGCGGCAGATTGGTGGTATAGCCGTATTCGGCACGTTGCAATACGTGGGTGGCGGTCGGCTTGATTTTAATGAGACCCTGATCGACCAACATCTTCACAGAGACGCCCTCCCAGGTTGTATCCGCCTTGCTCCAACGGGTGACACAGTGGATGTCCATTTTGATTTTCGTTCGCGGCAGTTGATTGAACTCGTCCCACGCCCAGCGTTTTTCCTGCTCCACCTCGCCCCAGACTCGAAAATCCCATGCGGCGGGGTTGAACGATGGCACAGGTCCGTAATGTAAAACGGGGAATTTCAACGTCAATGACTGTCCAGGGGGAAGCCGCCCTTCATTGCGGATGCGGTCCTCCTCCTTGCGTCGATCCAAATCGAATGGGAACATAATCTGCCTCGCTTTCTAAAACCATAAAATCTGCCCTATAGACTTCGCCTGCGCGGGGGATGTTACCCATGCAAGATTATAGGTTTCTTAAGTCCGTCATTGTTCCCTTGGATTTGAATTGCACTTACAAAATTGATTGCATGACTTGCGCCCGGCTCTTTTATAATAGCTGCAAATTTATATGTGAGGAGCGCAAATGAAAACCCCAACTTTCAAACAACGTTTTCAATACTGGTTCGATAATTACATGTCGCGTGGCACAGGCGCGTTGATTCTCGCCCTGTTCGTCCTTTCTGCTGTCATCATCTTTATTGTGGCTGTCGTAGTGAAACTCACCGGCAGCGCCCCCAACAATGAAAACCTGTACGACCTGGTCTGGATGGCGCTTCTGCGAACCCTCGACTCAGGCACGATGGGCGGCGACACGGGCAGTTTCTTCTTCATGCTGATGATGCTGGCTGTGACCTTCGGCGGCATCTTCGTCGTCAGCGCCCTCATCGGCGTCATCAACAACGGCTTGGAAGACAAGCTCGACGAACTCCGCAAGGGACGCTCCGCTGTTTTGGAGAGCGGCCACACCCTGATCCTCGGCTGGAATCCGCAGGTCTTCACCATCATTTCGGAATTGATCCTCGCCAACGAAAGCCGAAAAAGCGGCGCGGTCATCGTTGTGATGGCCGACCAAGACAAGGTCGAGATGGAAGACGCCATTGCCGAGCGTATCGAAGACGCGAAGAATACCCGCGTCATCTGCCGTTCGGGCAGCCCCATCGACCTGACCGACCTCGAAATTGCCAGCCCGCACACGGCGCGTTCCATCATCATTTTGTCTGAAGGCGATGATCCCGACACGCACGTCATCAAGTCGGTGTTGGCGATTACCAACAACCCCAATCGCCGCGAAGCCCCGTATCACATCGTCACCCAGATCCGCAACCCGAAGAACATGGATGTGGTGAAGATGCTTGGCGTGAAAGATGTCGTCCAACCCATTCTCACCAACGAACTCATTGCCCGCGTCGTGGCGCAAACCTCCCGTCAGAGCGGTCTGTCCATCGTTTACACCGAGTTGATGAATTTCGGCGGCGACGAAATCTATTTCACGCAGAAACCCGAGCTTTCAGGCAAGACCTACGGCGAAGCGCTCCTCACTTTTGAAACGTCCACTTTGATGGGTATTCGCAAAGCGGATGGAACCGTTGACATGAGTCCCGCAGTGGATACCCGGATCGAATCGGGCGACCAGGTCTTTGTGATTGCGGAAGACGACAACAAGATCGAACTCACCGCAGCGCGTCCCCAACTCGACGAAAGCCTGATCCAGCCTGCGGGAAGCGCATCCAAGCCCAAGCCGGAGAAGGCGCTCATCCTCGGCTGGAACCGCTCCGGCTCCACCATCATCCGCGAGTTGGATAATTACGTCGCCAAAGGTTCGCAGGTGACGATTGTCTCGAACATCGACGATTTGGAAGACCAACTCCGCGCCGAGGTTGGCAAACTCAAGAATCAAAAGGTTGTTGTGAAGGAAGGCGACATCCGCGACCGTAACCTGCTCGAAAGCCTCGAAGCCTCGGAATATGACCACGTCATCGTGCTGGCTTACAGTCATCTCGAACAACAGGAAGCCGATGCCATTACCCTCGTGGCGCTGCTTCACCTGCGCGACATTGCCGAACACGATGACACGCCCTTCTCCATCATCAGTGAAATGCTCGACCTGCGCAACCGCGAACTCGCCGAAGCCGCCAAAGTGGATGACTTCATCGTCAGCGAGCATTTGATCAGTTTGATGATGACCCAGATTTCGGAGAATGCCGAACTATTGGGGGTATTCAACGACATGTTCGACCCCGAAGGCGCGGAAATCTACCTCAAGCCTGTTGCGGATTATGTCAAGCCCGGTCAACCCGTCAACTTCTACACCGTCACCGAAGCCGCCCGCCGTCGCGGAGAGACCGCCATCGGTTACCGCATCATGAGCGAAAGTCACAATGCCGAGAAGGCGTATGGTGTCCGTACCAACCCGAAGAAATCCGAACGCGCGAGTTTCTCTGCCGAAGACAAGATCATCGTCATTGCGGAAGGATAATTTTCATTCACGCAAAAACCTAAAGGTCTCCGAGACCTTTAGGTTTTTTTTTATATCTTCTCGAAAATTGAAATCGATTCGATGTGATACGTCTGAGGGAAAAGGTCAAACGGAGTCGCTTCCACCAAACGATAGCCCCCGCTGACTAATCTCGCCGCATCCCGCGCCAGTGTGGATGGGTCACACGAGACATAGGCAATCATCTGCGGCTTGATTTCGAGAATCGTGTCCAAAGCGTGCCGCTCGATGCCCGCGCGCGGCGGGTCAACGATGACAAAGGTCGAACTGTCCAGCCGTCCCGCCAGTCCGGGCAAGACTTCTTCTGCCGCCCCCTCATACAATTCGACATTGTTAAACTCGTCGAGATTAACTGCAAAATCCTCGCAGGCGGATTCAGAGGTTTCGATCCCGATGACGGTTTGGCATTTTGGCGCAAAGAACTTGCTGAATAAACCAACTCCGCAGTAAACATCCAACAATGTCATGGATGGGGAAACAGGAAGCTGGGTAATAATATATCCAACCATCTTCTCAGTCATCTTGGTGTTGACCTGGAAGAATGAGGCGGCGGAAACCTGGAAATCTTTTCCAAAAATATTGAAAATGAGATTGTCCTGTCCCGCAATGACAACGGCATGTTCGTCGTATAAATGCACGACAGACACACCCGCTTCAATTTCAAATTCAGGCGTTTCAGGGGTTTTGGATTCAAGCGCAACCATTAATTCTCCCTCCAGCCCCGCGCGCAGGGAAACCCGCTCCACATCCTTGTTTGACTCAAATTGCAGACCACGCCAGAAAGCATCGATTTCTGCTTCGGGTAGGCGGCATTCTTCAATCGGCAGGACGGAATTCCCCTTTGTGTTGATAAATCCCACTTTGCCTTCTGCCGTCAGGTGAAATTGCACGTGGTTGCGATAGTTCCACTCCAGCGGCGACGCGACCATTGGCATGACGGGTGGGTTCTCGATTTTTCCAATCCGCTGCAACTGGTCGCGCAAAATTTCGGCCTTTGCCGCCAATTGCTTTCCGTAGGGCAGGTTTTGGTAGTTACAGCCGCCGCACCTCCCGAAGTGTTTGCATTTCGGTTCTATTCTTTCAGGCGACGCTTTCAATATCTCGAGCAATTTTCCGCGCGTAAAATTCTTCTTGTCTTCCGTCAACTCCACGCGGACTTGTTCGCCTGGCAAGCCGAACGGCACGAATATGGCGCGTCCGTCGGGCAGGCGTCCCATGGCTTCGCCGCCGTAGGTGAGTTTTTCGAGAGTGATGTCGAAATTCTGAGTCATACTTGGATTATATCCGCAACCAAAAAGAGGAAAGACCATTTTTCAGCCTTTCCTCTTTCAGCGTCTCTTCAAGAAATTTATTTCAGGAACAACGAGAGCGCCACCAGCACAACGATAAAGAAGCCCGCGAGTGAACCGATGCGCTTGAGGTCTTTCTTGACCATGCTGTAGTCGGGGTTGAACTCCTCGCGCGCTGCGGGAGCGCTTGCAAACGATACGGGCTGGGATGCCCTTTTGTTTTTCTTGGCCATTTTATTTCTCCTTCAAAAATGATTCGCGAAGCAATTTATGAAATAACTTCGTCAGTTTTGTAACCGCGCAAAGACAACAATGCGCTGGGTATCAACAAGGTATGGATAGCACGAGATCAACGTCACGGTGGGACTTCCGCTCGAAGCCATCACCTCGACAGCGGTCGGCTCGACCAAAACCGTGCGGTCTACAACGTAAACGTATTGCCGCTGTTGGGTCGAGATGATGACCTGGTCGCCGGGGACGAGTCGATCCAGATAGCGGAAGATTTCGCCGTAGACATCGTTGTGCGCCGAGAGGACAACATTTCCATTCTCACCTGGCGCGGGCGAACCGACATATTGTCCAACGCCCTTTTTGAGCTGCTCCCAGCCGTCGCCCTGTACCACGGGCGCGTCCACGTTGATGCTGGGAATCTGGATACGGACAGCCTGGTTCGGCGCAGGAGTCGGCACAGGCATGTTGGCAAGCGACTGCACCATCGGGCGCAAATGCTCTGGGATTTCCGCTTCGTTGGGTTTGGTGTTGCCTTGCGCATCTGGCGGAACGTGTCCCGATGGGAGGACGACAGCCATCACCAGCGGAGTCGCGGTGGGCGTTTCGGGATTGAGCGCCGCGACCACTTCCGTATTCAGCGTGCGGAGTAGACCAAGTCCGTTCAGCAGGACGCCAATCAACCCGATGACTGCCAGCACTTCCACACCGAGCAGGACACGATCCAGAAACTTTCGCCGCGGGTTGACGGGGACAGGCTGGGGCGTGGATTCCACTATTTCGGCTGTGTCAACGATCGGCGCGGAGTCATGGGTCAAATCAGGCAGGTCAGGCGCAACCGAGATCACACGTCCCGTGCGGCGGAAATGTTCGAGACGTTCCTTGCGGGCGCCGCGTCTTTTCTCCACCAGCAGGCGGCGGAGTTCCTCCACTGAAAGGTCTTCGGGTGCTTTGCGTCTTGCCATGGCGGAGCGGATTATACCATTGTCAATTTACAAAACCCTCGTTATAATGTCAGTCCTTCGGGCGGGTAGCTCAGTTGGTTAGAGCACTGCTTTGACATAGCAGAGGTCGTAGGTTCGAGCCCTATCTCGCCCACAGAGTAAGTAGATAGATACAAGTAAACAGGTAACGCGTTGACCGAGACGAGTATGTGGTCAAATCCCTGACAGGGAGAAGAGATCGATGATTGAGAGTCTCTTCCAGGAAAAATCACGGAAAACCCCTCGCGAGCGTGGAACAGAACGTACGGGCGAAGCACGCTTCGCCCGTACAAGTAAGTGAAACGGGTTGCTCCGTTAGAAGCTCAAGAGATGCTCCTCAGGTTTCGATACGTGCTTCGCGCCACTCAACCATCGGAGTAAATCGGGTGGTACCGCGTGAGTTTTAACTCTCGCCCCGTTGTGGGTGAGAGTTTTTTATTTCCCCCTCCGCCGCTAACGCGACACCTCCCCCAAATCCGTAGGATTTGGGGGAGGCAGGGTGGGGGCAGAAAAGGAGTAAGAATGGCACAACAAGTTCAGGAAAAATACGAAGAGTCACAGTTATATCGAATCCGCCACTCGGCGGCGCATGTGATGGCGCAGGCTGTTTTGGAGTTATTCCCCGATGGCAAAGTGACCATCGGTCCGCCCGTGGAAAACGGCTTTTATTATGATTTCGATTTACCGCGCAACCTGACGCCCGAAGATTTGGAGCAAATCGAAAAACGGATGCGACAAATCGTGCAGGGTAAGCACGAGTTCAAGAAGACGGTCATCTCCGCCGAGGAGGCGAAGAAAGTCTTTGCCGACCAGCCCTACAAGTTGGAGTTGATCGAAGGACTCGAAAAGGGCGGCTTGGACGAGTACGGCAATCCGCTCAACGAAAAGCCTGAAATTTCCATCTATCAGCAGGATACGTTCACGGACTTGTGCCGCGGTCCGCATGTTGCTTCGACGAAGGAGATCAAGCAGGAGGCCTTCAAGCTGATGAATGTGGCGGGCGCGTACTGGCGCGGCGACGAAAATAACAAGATGCTCCAGCGTGTGTACGGCACGGCTTGGGAGAGCAAGAAGGACTTGGAAGCCTATCTCCAGCAATTGGAGGAAGCCAAGAAGCGCGACCATCGCAAGCTGGGCAAGGAACTCGAAATCTTCATCTTCGACGATGAGGTTGGTCCTGGACTTCCGCTCTGGCTGCCCAACGGCGGCGTGATGATCGAGGAGTTGGAAAAACTCGCCAAAGAAATGGAAGAAAAGGCTGGCTATGTCCGCGTCCGCACGCCGAACCTGACGAAGGAAGACCTTTTCATCCGTTCGGGACATTTGCCCTACTATGCTGAGAGCATGTATCCGCCGATGGAATTGGAAGGCGTGAAGTATTACGTCAAGCCGATGAACTGCCCAATGCATCACAAAATCTTCGGCTCGAAGGGACGCTCCTACCGCGATCTGCCCATTCGCCTCGCCGAATATGGAACGTGCTATCGCTACGAGAAGTCGGGCGAACTCTTTGGGCTGATGCGCGTCCGCTCGATGCAGATGAACGATGCCCACATTTATTGTGGTGAAGACCAGTTCGAGCAGGAGTTCATGGGTGTCATCGACCTGTATCACAAGTACTTTGATTTGTTTGGCATTGAAAAGTATGTGATGCGCCTGTCCCTGCATGGCAAGGCGGGACTCGGCAAAAAGTATGTGGATAACGAACGCCTGTGGATCAAGACGGAAGACATGGTCCGCCGCGCCATGGACAATGGTGGTGTGCCGTATGTGGAACGAGACGATGAAGCCGCGTTCTATGGTCCCAAGATCGACGTGCAGATTTGGTCTGCCATCGGACGTGAGTTCTCGCTTGCCACGAACCAGGTGGACTTCGCCGTCCCTGAACGTTTCGACCTGAAATTCACGAACAAGGAAGGACAGGATGAGGTTCCGCTCTGCATCCACCGTGCGCCTTTATCAACGCACGAGCGCATGGTCGGTTTCCTGTTGGAGCATTACGCGGGCAATTTCCCCGTCTGGCTCTCGCCCGAGCAGGTGCGCGTGATTTCGATTACGGATTCTCAAAACGAGTATGTTGAGAAGATTGCGAAGGAATTGCGCGAGAACGGTATCCGTGCCAGTGCCGATGTTTCTGCTCAGCGTATGAATGCCAAGATCCGCTCGGCGCAGTTGATGAAGATTCCGTACATGATCGTGGTTGGTAACAACGAGATGGAAGCGAATCAAATCTCGCTCCGTGTCCGCGACGGCAGCCAGCAAAACAATATCCCGCTTGGTGAGTTCATCTCCCGCGCGAAGGATAAGATTGCGCGCAGGGCAAAAGAGTTATAACCTGGTCAGATTAACGAAACAGGCGGAGGAAACCCTCCGCCTGTTTTTTTATTTAACGATGATTCTAACGTATGGGTAGCACATCCAATAAGCCGAGTCATCGACCGCTCCTGGTCCGATAACAGCCCAGACCATAACCTGCATACCCGATTCGAATGGTGCAGTTGCATCGAGAATTACCTCATGTTTTCCTCCCGGCTTAAGGTTGGGAAGTCCTATTTCAGTTGCATCCGTCATTTCGGGCCCGCTTTGGTATTCGAGATAAGTCCCATCGTGCCATTTCTGTGTCCCGGTATTGACAATGGTCCACTTTATATCGAAACTGTCGCCGGGACGGAATACTGTGTCGTCAAACGGTCTCTGGTCTATGATGTTGCAACCATAGTCGGGCTTTGTGTTTTGCGTGAGGGTGGCTGTTGGCAAAACAAAGGTCGGCACGGCTGTAAATTGAATGGTGGGAATGACCTCGGTGGGTGTCGGAAGCGGCGTATCTGTTGGGACGGGTGTGTCGGTTGGAATTGCTGTTAGGGTCTCTGCCACCGATGTCATGACCAGATTATTAATCTGTTCAGGGTTGCTTTCAGGTTTTCCAAGGACACAAGCAACAATCAGAAAAGTCATTGCAATGACGAGACCCGGGATTTGCTTTATAGACAGGTTCATTGGAATCTCCTTTCTACTTATACTTCATATTAGACTCTATCGGAAATAAGAACTTGACAAGCAAAATACCCTTGAAAATAGGTGTTTTGACGCCAAAAACATTATTACCGATAAAGTCTATTATAAATACATATACCCACCTGTAATTTTTCTTTGTGCAGATTAGACCTCTTGCATAAGAGGCGCGCAGCACATACGAAAAATTAACAGTGTCACCCTATGAATGATAAAAATTTATGGGTAGTGGCAAGGTTGAAGTGATATGTAGTATAGTGAGAAGATGATAGCAAAACTTGTTGTATACCGATGTCGAAGTTGCAGCAGTCAAAATATCGTCAAAAATGGACACAACGCGAGTGGTAGCCAGCAATACGTGTGCAAAGACTGCGGAAAACGGGGTGTTCTGGAACCGAAACGTGGCTATACCGAAGCACAAAAGGAACAGATTTTGTCTGCCTATCACGAACGATCCAGCATGCGCGGCATAGAGCGCACCTTTGGTGTAAGCCGCCCAACACTGGCATCTTGGCTAAAAAAAGAACGAAAACAATCCAACACTTGAAGCGACACTCCTGCCTGCCGAACCTGAAGATGTGCTGGAAGCTGATGAAATGCGGTCATTTGTCTACGAAAAATGGAACAAACGCTGGGTTTGGACAGTCATGTGTCGTCGTACGCGCCAAATTGTGGCGTTTGTAATCGGAGATCGGAGTGAAGCAACCTGTCGCAAACTTTGGGAACAAATTCCTCCAGCATACAAAGGTTGTCGAAGCTACAGTGACTTTTGGGAAGCGTATCAACTTGTCTTTCCTGCGGAAACACATGAATGTGTTGGCAAAGGGAGCGGACAGACTAATCACTGGTATTGCATCTTGCGACAATCCTGTGCTCGGTTTGTCAGAAAAACATTGTCCTTTTCAAAGTCGGATGTCATGCATGAAATCGTTACACGCTTATTTATCATCCGTTATAACCTGTCACTTGTTACTTAACCACTACCTGTTCTTCTTCATCAGGAAATCAACACCTTTTGTCAATCGATCCGGATTCTGGCGCGAGCGTTTGACCGCCACGCTGTAATCGAGTTTCAGGTTGTCGAACGAAAAGCCGAACTCCTTGCCGCGTTCGCGCAGGGTGTGGGCCATCTCCGCATTCTTGAGCAGGGATTTGGATGGGATACAGTCAACGTTGAGGCAGACGCCGCCCAGCCATTGCTTGTCCACGATGGCAACTTTCTGTTTCAACTGTGCGGCGCGGATTGCAGCCACATAACCTGCAGGTCCAGCGCCGATCACAACGACTCAAAATTTTCTGACATTCATTTTCTCCAAAGCTTGTTATGAATACTTTCCATACTCGCGCCAAGCTTGTATCAGGGCGGCATAGTTTTCGGGTTTGACAGCCGAGTGGATGGAATTGCTCGAAGAAAGAATAAAACCGCCGCCGGGCATTCCTTTACGCAAAGTTTCCCTGGTGGATTCAAAAACCTCTTCTGGTGTGCCAAACGTCATGAGTTGGGCGCAATCCACATTCCCTTTCAATGCAACTCGATCCCCATATTTGGCTTTGACTTCGCCCAAATCCATGCCAGCTTGCGGGTCGATGGGGTCGAGACAGTCGATACCCGAATCGATAATCATGTCGATGATCTTCCAGAGGTTGCCATCTGTGTGTTTGATGACGTACAGACCGAGTTCCTTATAGCCTTGCATGACGCGGCAAAGGCCGGGGTAAAAGAATTCGCGAAAGTGTTTGGGCGACATGAGCGGTCCGCGATTGTAGGCGTAGTCATCGCCGGTGTAGACGATTTTTACCCCGCGAGAAACAACCTCCTTCGCCAGTTCGAGATTGAACTTTACCGACATCTCGACCAGCGCCTTCACCAGGTCAGGCTGGAGCGCAATTGCCATCAGCAAATCCTGCATCCCCATCAGATAACGTGGAAGCGAGAAAACGTCATTCAAGTGGACAATGACCGCCTTTTTTCCCTTGTAGGTTTGGACGGCTGACTCAATTGCGGCGAAGCGTTCGGGCAAATGCGGGTCCGGAGGCGTGTACCGCTCGAAGTCAGCCATCGACTTGATGGGTGATTCGACTTCGATACCGTGTTCCTCCTCCGTATCCTGGCTGGTGTAACCCCACTCGCTTAGCCAGCGATTTTCGCTCACCCTTTCCTTCTTGAAAATCGGGTCAAAGATAACGGCGTCGTGACCCATCTGCACGGCAAAATCGTTATTCCCCTTGCAGCCCGGGCAAAGAGCCTCGCGCACCCGATGGTCAACCAGCCATTCGAAATGCGGCACTCGGTCTGGCTCTTTCCTTTGCAGGGCGCGATACACCCGCTCTTCAGAGGTCATTTCTTTCATCGAAACATCTCCCATTTATTCCAGATTGGCATGGCGTTCGAGCATTTCCACGGCGCTGACCCCTGTGCGCTGCATCAACCCCAGGATGAGACTGTCGCACAAAATCAGCATGGATTGTTCAAACAAAGTCCCCAAAGGTTGAACCGAGGTCAGGTTATGTCCGCCTGGGTAAGCCTGATATGAAGGCGCAGA
>DAOUAS010000183.1:0-6527 GCA_034433295.1 Anaerolineales bacterium
AGTTGCTGAATGCTCTCGGCGGGGATGCCCTCCTGCACGAGTTGGACTTCCATCAGAAAGACGTCGCTGTAGTCGGCTTCATCGAGCATGGTTTCCAGTTGGTGTTTGACCTGTTCCTCCGTTACGCCGGAATGCAACTGACGAATCAGGCTCTTCATGATTTCAACACGCTGTTGGCGGTTGTTGATAATTTCGCTCATGGTAGGTTTTCCTTTTACAATAATTTTTATGATATTTTATCAAAAAATTAGATAATTTCTGTGATTTATGTCACAGTTGATAAGCCAGTAACCAGTCGAGGTAATCACTGCCGATTGCCTTTCATAACGGTCGCCGAATCGAGAACTATTGCGACTGACAATTCGTTCCATCAACTCCAATGCAATTCCTAATTTGAAAATATGCTCACAAATTCAGGATATTGCACACGCAAAATAAGTGACATGTTGAAGGCCCCATTTTCTTATCCGTTCTTATAATAAGGAGGCTTCGTGTTTCTTTTCACAAAATATGTGAATATGCCAAACAAAGGGATAAAAGCACAATATCACAGGAGATATAGTATGGATCAAACAGCTCTCAACAATCTTTTGCAGCCGAAGTCTGTAGCAATCGTCGGCGCATCCACAACACCGGGGAAAATCGGTTACACAGTCATCGAAAACTTGATTAAAGGCGGTTATCAGGGAAAAGTTTATCCCATCAACCCGACCGCCAAGGAAATCCTCAGCTTTCCAGTTTTCCCGAATATCGGCGCTGTTCCGGGCAGCGTGGATCTGGCGGTCATCACCGTTCCAGTTGACCTTGTGAATCAGGTTGCGGAAGAATGCGGCCAAAAGGGCATCAAGGCATTGAGCGTAATCACATCGGGGTTCAGCGAAGTAGGGCGAAAAGACCTCGAAGACCAATTGCTCGAAACCGCCCGCAAGTATGGCATGTGCGTCCTCGGACCCAACATCGTCGGCACGCTTTCCAACTCAGACAAATTAAACGCCTCCTTCGCCCCCTTCCTCCCCTTCCCCGGCAAGGCCACCCTCATCACTCAAAGCGGCGCTTTGTTGATCGCCATGGACGCCATCACCTACACCCGCAAGGTGGGCTTCGACAAGATGATCTCCATCGGCAACATGGCAGATGTTAACTTTGCCGACCTGATTACCTGGCTGGACAAGGATGAAAACACCTCCTGCATCTGCCTCTACATCGAAGGTCTCAAGGATGGACGCAAATTCATCGAAGCCGGACGCACAACCAAGAAACCGATCATTGCCCTCAAGTCTGGCGTTTCGGCGCATGGCGCGGCTGCGGCAGCCTCCCACACTGGCTCACTGGCTGGCGCGGTAAAGGTCTACGGAGCCGCCTTCCAGCAGGCTGGCGTGGTACAAGCATCCGACCTGAACAATCTCTTCGACCGCACTCTGGCGCTTTCCCTCATGCCCCCGCTCCGCAAAGAGAATTTGCTCATCATCACCAATGGCGGCGGCGTGGGTGTTCTGGCAACCGATGCAGCGGAACGCTATGGCATCCCGTTGAAGTTCGCTCCCGAAGATGTGCAGGAAGAGCTCAAGAAGCACATGCCCGCCTTTGGTTCCGCAAAGAACCCGGTTGACCTGACCGGCATGGCAGGTAATGACTGGTACTACAAGTCGGTCAAGTATGCCTTTGCGCACCCATGGACTGACGGTATCGTGGTGCTTTATTGCGAAACCGCCATGACCAACCCTGTGGAAATCGCCCAGGCAATCAAGAAGGCTGTAGACGAAACTGGCATCAAAGATCGGCCCGTGATCGTTTCGATGGTCGGTGGAAAGCGCTGTGACGAGGCGATGCAGTGGCTTGTGGATAATGGCATCCCCGCCTATCCCGCTCCCGACCAGGCAATGAACGGTATGGCCGCCCTGCGCGAGTATAACAACATCCGCCTGATGAACATTGGCGCGGACGAAAGCTGCGGACCGAGGAGTTCGCAGATGGCCCGCGAGATCATCGCCAAGGCCCGCGCCGACGGCCGCACCGCGCTGACAGAGATCGAAGCCAAGAAATTGTTCGCTGCCTACGGCCTGCCCGTCACCGAGATCAATCTCGCCAGGAGCGAAGACGAAGCGGTCGAACTGGCGAAGAAGACCAGATATCCTGTGGTGATGAAAGTCGTCTCGCCGGACATCATTCACAAGTCCGATGCGGGCGGTGTGAAAGTCAACATCAAGGACGAGGCTGGCGTACGCGCCGCCTTCGAGACAATCATGGCAAACTGCCGGGCTTATAAAGCCGAAGCGGACATCCGCGGCATCGCCGTGCAGGAAATGGCTCCCCTTGGAACGGAAGTCATCGTTGGTTCGATCAATGACCCGACATTTGGTCCCACCATTATGTTCGGCCTGGGTGGCATCTTCGTCGAAGTACTCAAGGACGTGACCTTCCGCGTGGCTCCGGTCAACAAGGAACAGGTGCGGCAGATGATCGGCGAAATCCGCAGCGTTGCCATCCTGGCTGGCGCGCGAGGCGAATCCCCGCGCGACCGCGCCGCGCTGGCAGATCTGCTCTGCCGCTATGCCGGCATGGTTTATGACTTGCGCGATGAAGTGGCTGAAACCGACGCCAACCCGGTGCTTGTCTACGAGGAAGGCAAGGGCGTGAAGGCGGTCGACGCTCGTATCATCTTGAAGAAGAAGTAAAGCGGATATTCATCCCGAAAAAAAACAGGTGAGGCTGAAAAGTCTTACCTGTTTTGATTCAGCAGATTCAGGACATTGCACATACGAAATCAATGACAAGCCCATTTGATTGTGTGTTATTCTATTTTATAATAATGTAACCCCGTCTCATTATTTGAAAGGACAGCCTTTACTGTTGACAAAACCGGTGCGCCGTTTGTGCCGACTTCCTCTTATCCATGAAATAGAATACAAGGAAAACCTTATGAATTCAAACACCCCCAACCCAGAAAAATGGCCCAGCCTCGATCCCGCGCAGGACATCTACCAATATACAGCCAGCCCGTTGAAAAACGTTTTCGCCCCGAAGAATGTGGCGGTAATCGGCGCGACCGAAAAGGAGGGCAGCGTCGGGCGCACCATCCTGTGGAATCTGATCAGCAGTCCGTTCGGCGGCGCGGTCTTCCCCATCAACCCCAAGCGCCCCAGCCTGCTGGGCATCAAAGCCTATCCGACCGTCAAGGATGTGCCCGACAAGATCGACTTGGCGGTCATCGTCACCCCCTCCTCCAGCATCCCCGACCTGATCGCGGAATGCGTGGAAGTGGGCATCAAGGGCGCCATCGTCATTTCGGCGGGCTTCAAGGAAATCGGTCCCGAAGGCGTGGAACTGGAACGCCTCCTGCTCGAAAATGCCCGCAAAGGCGGGATGCGCGTTGTTGGACCAAACTGCCTCGGTGTGATGAGTCCCGTCAGCGGATTGAACGCCACCTTTGCGGCAGGTATGGCGCGCAAAGGTAACGTGGCATTCATCAGCCAGTCGGGCGCGCTCTGCACCGCCGTGCTGGACTGGTCATTCAAGGAAAATGTCGGCTTCTCGCATTTCGTCTCCGTCGGCTCGATGCTCGACGTGGATTGGGGCGACCTCATCTACTATCTGGGCGACGACCCGCACACAGACAGCATCGTCATCTACATGGAAACCATCGGCGACGCCCGTTCCTTCATCTCCGCCGCCCGCGAAGTGGCATCCAGCAAACCAATCATCGTCATCAAACCCGGTCGCACCGAAGGCGCCGCCCGCGCCGCCGCATCCCACACCGGCTCTTTGACCGGCTCGGATGAGGTTCTTGAAGCAGCCTTCCGCCGAGCCGGCGTATTGCGCGTGGAAAAAATCAGCGAAATCTTCTCGATGGCCGAAGTGCTCGGGCGTCAGCCCCGTCCCAAAGGTCCGCGCCTGACCATTCTCACCAACGCAGGCGGACCCGGCGTGCTTGCTACCGACACCCTGTTGACCACCGGCGGCGAACTGGCGGAAGTCTCCAAGGAAACGATGGACAAACTCAGCGAGTTTCTGCCCTCCGCCTGGAGCCACAACAACCCTATCGACATCATCGGTGACGCCAGCCCTGAACGCTACGCCAAATCCCTCGAAGTTGCGGCTCAAGACGAGAACAGTGACGGCTTGCTCGTCATCCTCACCCCGCAAGCCATGACCGACCCGACCGCCACCGCCGAAGCACTTAAGTCCTATGCCAAGACCTACGACAAGCCTATTCTGGCTTCGTGGTCGGGCGGCAAAGAAGTCGCTGCGGGCGAGGCAATCCTGAACAAGGCGGGCATTCCCACCTTTGAATATCCCGACGACGCCGCACAGGCATTCACCTACATGTGGCAGTCGATGGCGAACCTGAACACGCTCTACGAAACCCCCAGCCTGGCAGACGAAGACGGCAGCACAGTCGACCGCGAGAAGGCAAAGGCGATCATCGATCACGTCCGCGAGACGGGACGCGACCTGCTGACCGAAGCCGAGTCGAAGCAACTGCTGGCTGCCTATGGCATTCCCACCACCCCAACCCTGATCGCAACCAAGGCAAAGGAAGCCGGCAAGATGGCGGCGGAATTGGGCTTCCCGGTGGTGGTCAAACTGCACTCCGAGACCATCACCCACAAGACCGACGTGGGCGGCGTGAAACTCAACCTGCAAAACGCAGCCGAAGTGGAAAATGCCTTCAAGGAAATCCAGAAATCGGTGACGGAAAAAGCGGGAGCGGAACACTTCCTCGGCGTGACCGTCCAGCCGATGGTCAAGGTCGAAGGCTACGAGCTTATCGTCGGCTCCAGCATTGATCCGCAGTTTGGGCCTGTTATGCTCTTCGGCACCGGCGGACAACTGGTCGAAGTCTTCAAAGACCGCGCCCTCGGACTGCCCCCTCTCAACACCACGCTGGCACGCCGCATGATCGAACGCACCAAGATCTATAAAGCCCTCAAGGGCGTGCGCGGACGCAAGCCCGTCGACCTGGATGCGCTAGAGAAATTGATGGTGCGCTTCAGCCAACTGGTTGTGGAACAACGCTGGATCAAGGAGTTGGACATCAACCCGTTGATCGCCTCACCCGACGGTTTGATGGCGCTGGATGGTCGCGTGGTATTGCACAACGTCAAGGATGAAAAATCCCTGCCGAAACTTGCTATCCGCCCGTACCCGCACAAATACATCACCCCATGGAGGACGAAGAAGGGCAAGAAGGTCACCATCCGCCCGATCCGCGCGGAAGACGAACCGCTCATGCGCTGTTTCCACGAGACGCTTTCTGACCGCTCGGTTTACCTGCGCTACCTCTCGCCGATGCTCCTCAGCCAGCGCGTGACACACGAACGTCTTGCGCGCGTCTGCCATAGCGATTACTCGCGTGAAATCGTGTTAGTGGTCGAAGCGGAAGAGAATGCCGGGCGCTGCATCTCCGCCGTCGGACGCCTGAGCAAGTTCCGAGGCGAGGATGAGGAAGCACGCATCAGCCTGCTGGTCAGCGACAACTTCCAGGGCGAAGGCATCGGTCTCGAACTAACCAAACGCCTGATCGAAGTCGGGAAGCAGGAGAAGATCAAGAAGATCGTCGCGGTCATGTCGCGGGAAAACGAGGTCATGAGGATCCTGTGCGAGAAGACAGGCTTCACCTTTGTGCCGAACCCGAACGTCGAGATGCGCGAGGCTCACATCAACTTGTAGGAATTTACTGAATTTCAAGGTGGGCGGATTACCCAGACTGTCCACTTTAAAAATAAAAACCGCCCAACAGAAGATGATTTTGCAGGGCGGTTTTTTTGTTCTATCTAGTACGGTCTGCGGTTGGTGCCGGCCTTGTGCTTGCGGGGGCCGGAAAACTTCCCGCCGCCGCGATTGCCCCCGCCAAAGTCACGCCGTTCTTCGCGCGGGCGGGCAACGCTGACCGAAAGCGCACGATTTTTGAGTTCCCGGCCATTGAGAGTGGCAATGGCGTTCTGCATATCCGCCTGATTGTCCATCTCAACAAAGGCGAAGCCCTTGGATTGACCCGAGAACTTGTCCTTGATCAACGTGACCGACTTGACTGCGCCAGCCTGCATGAACATTTCGTGCAAGTCCGCTTCGGTGACGTCATAAGACAGGTTTCCGACATAAAGTTTGTATTCCATGTTTCTCCTGGAGTGAGCGCGCTGTCAACACAACGCTGCTGCTAAAATCCGCTCGACAGGCGTCAAAGCGGGTGGAATCGATCAGCATGATAGGGTTGTTTACATTCAGGCGTTGAGTGAAAAAGCCTCCTTTTGTTTGCGTTCCGCCCTGCTCTACATGCATTGGAGTCATTGTATCACACCATCTGATTGGACTTGACTCAAAAAGGCCGCCCCAATTGGACAGCCTTATCACAAAGGTTCTTGAACTTCTTCCTGAAAAATCCTCGTGAACTTCGCCTCTCACCTGCACTGCGTGCAGGCGCAAGTGTCGCGGTGGATTCACGAATGGACTGTCAACCCGCTTTCGATGGGGAGAAAAGCCTCCGCCTTCAGCTGGGTGGCGACGACATAGCGCTTGCCGCGCGCCTT
>DAOUAS010000184.1:0-8714 GCA_034433295.1 Anaerolineales bacterium
TCAATGGATGATGTCGTCGCTTCTGCTGAATTCATGATGACACAACAGAACGACCCTAACAGTACTTTTCGATTGTCCTTTTCTAAACTATTATGACCGACTACTTAAGTGCCAATGATCTGAGGTCTGGCTGATTGCTCAACGACGCTGGTTCTAGTAAATATTTCCTTATATCGGTAATGTTTAATTGCGGAAATTCTAGGTTGTACGCAGTAATTCTCTCATTGTAATGTTGTAGATAATTTTCTATTCTTCGTTGCGCATCTTGAACAAGTCCTTTAGCTGCTTGTTTATCTTCCTCTCCTTGTAATCTGAGAAACAACTTGGATGGAGAACTGTAATTATCAGGCTCGTTTCTCAGGTCTTCAGAAACTGCCGCATCAATATAGTAAATAGCAAGAGAAAACGCATGAATTCTATAAGCAGCTATACCCATGAAATAGAACATCAGACCTTTGTGCATCTTCGAATACATATCTTCGTTTAGACGATGACATAGATGTAATATTTCTTCACCTCTATCTATAGCCTGGAAAAACTGTCTAGTTCCAATTAGTTGAGCTAAGCCAAAACGAGCGAAGAAGTCGCTAGAAGCTCTTCGAAAAGTATCATTGTCTTCTTGGGAAATCTGATTCAGCATTCCCGATATTTCTTCTTCAGTAACAAAGACGGTGTTTATAAAGTTTCTTGGCATTTACTGTCCTTTCTCGATCCCCTCCCACCACCCCATCAACTCACTCAGCGCCAGACTCGGCGTGGCATCACCCTGCCTGCCTGAATTCCAGGTGACGATCAAATCCTTCTTGGCGCGGGTGATGCCCACGTAAAAGAGTCGCAGGCGTTCCTTGACGTAGTCCAGCCGTGAGCGGTGGGTCGCCGCGCCTTCCTCGTAGGCGTCATACTCGCCGTCCGACTCCAGCGCGGTCAACTGGGCGAGGGCTTCGGCTTCCAAATTCAACGAGCCGCGCACGAACCATTTCTCCGAGATGAAACGGTCGTTCGGCTCATTCGACGGGAAGTCGTAATTGTTGACCGACATCAGGTAGACGCGGTCCCATTCCAGTCCCTTCGCCTTGTGCATGGTCGTCACCACCACCTTGCCGCGATGCTTCTCAGGGTCGAAGCCAGAGTCGTCGTCCGAGAAGCCGATGAAGCGCCGCTCGTTTTTGGCGATCACCGTCAGTTCGGAGGTCAACTCGGGCAGGCGCCAGTCGTTGTGGTCGTCCGCCGTCTGACGCAGGACCAGAGCCAGCTTGTGCGCCAGCGCCAAGTCCGAGACTTCGCTGAAGACATCCTGCGCCAAAGTCAAAACCAACTGGTCGATGGGAAGCGTGACAGCGTTCAACCAGCGCTGGACGTTGACCCGAAACTCGGTCAACTCGGCGATGACCTCGTCCGCCTCGCCCAAGCCTGACAGCCATTCGTCAGACTCCCCTCTCCTCCCAGGAGAGGGGTTGGGGGTGAGGTTCTGCGGCGCGATGAAGTCTTCCACGTGAAGAAGTCCGCGCAAAATATTGGATGTCGTTGCGAGGAGCGTTTTTTGCGACGAAGCAACCTCCTCGTCAGTTGGGGATTGCTTCGGCGGAAGGTCACCGCCTCGCAATGACATGTCACGCCAATCCCTCCTCCACACCTCATACGCCTTCGACAATTTCCGCGCGGACTGTGGGTCTGCGAGATACGCCAGCAGCAGGCTCAGCGATCCCGCCGCGGCGCGCGTATTGGACGTGGACGAGATCAACTCGACGACTTCGACCCCGCGTTTGCGCAGCGCGTCGATGACTTCGATGCCGCGATTGTTGCGTGGGACAAGCACCGCGATGGTCGGCTTCTCCTCCTCGGGGATCTCTGCCAGCGAATCGACATAGCTCTTCACCGACTTTGCCACGGCTTCGAGTTCATCCTCTGGCGTGAACTTCCTGCTGATGAACTTGATCGCTTTGGGGTTATCAGGCGGGTTGACGGGTTGATAGCCCTCTGGCACAGGTTGGATGTATGGCAACGAAAGCGCCGTCCGCGCCTGCGGGATGGGATGGGCAGTCATCACCCAATGGATGAGGTGATTTGCCAGCGCGATCACCGCGGGCTGGGAACGTCCCGACTCGGGCACGTCTGCGCTGGGGTTGTCGCGGATGAAATCCCGCAACAGGTCAGGATCAGCCGTCGTGAAGGTCTCGAAGATTGCCTGGTTGGGGTCGCCCACGCGGACCCAATTGCCGCCTATTTGGTCTGGTGGTCGAGTAGCCCCGCCGCTCTTCGCGGGGCGTACCGAGACCACATTCTCGTTGAAAGGTGTGGTCTCGACTGCTTGCGCTCGACCACCCGATAACAGTGAAAGTATCTCCTGTTGTGTCCTGCTCGAATCCTGCGCCTCGTCCTCCAAAATGAACGGGTAGCGGAAGCGCAGCCGCTCCAGATATTCCTCGTCGTTTTGGAGCAGGGTCAGCGCGAGGCGGATCAGGTCATCGAAGTCCACCGTGCCGCGATAGGCGAGGGCGCGCTGGTAATCGGTGTAGATGTCACAGCCGAGTTGGGCGAGAGGCAAAGGCTGAAAAGAAGAATCAAGTTTGAGGCGTAGGCGTTCGGGAGTCAGCAGGTGATCCTTCGCCGAGCGGATGAACGCATTGGCGAGAGAGTCCACCATGTTGGGGAGCTGTTCGCGCTTCAGCCAATCCTGCTTTGAATTGTCCAGTGCGGGATCGAGATACTCGTCGAGCGAGTGGGTCGCCAGCCACGCATTGACCGCCTCGCGTCGGATGGCTGCCGCCTCCCGCTCGTCAATGATACTGAATTGGTTTTCCAATCCCACGCTGGCAGGTTTCTCGCGGACGATGTCGTGCGCCAGCCCGTGCAGCGTGCGGACGCGATAGCGATACAACACCTGCAGCGGATTCTCGAAGAAGTGCTTGATGCGCGTCTCGAAGTTGTCCACAGCCGAGTTGACCAGCGTGACGATCAACACCTCCTGCCCGTCCTGCAAGACTCCGCTGTGAATGATCTGCGCCGCCAGCGCCGAGAGGATGTGCGTCTTGCCAGCGCCAGGCACGGCGGCAATGCCAAGCCGTCCGCCTGTGTAGCGGAGGATGTTTTGTTGGGAGGGGCGGGGGGTGAAGTTGTTCATGGTTTTTGAACCACGACACTTGCGCTTGCGCGCAGTGCAAGTGAGTTCGCAAAGACCGCTAAGATTTTTAATTTGGTTTTCTTCGCGTTCTTAGCGCTCTTGGCGGTAAAATCTTTTGAACCGCAAAGCACGCAGAGATCACAAAGATTCTTATTTCTGGTTTTTTGGAAGCTTGAAGTAAAGAATCAGGTGAAAAACTGTTGCAATGAGAAGAAACGGGAAGACCAAATAAGTCAAAACGCCTGAACTGCCCGAAGGCTTGGTGATCGAAAAAATGACGAAGAACGCAAAACAAAAGACGGCCAAGTAATCGAATACCCTTGCGAAAAACAAGAGAGTCTTGTTTCTTGCAGTCCATTCAGGATAACTTCCGTCCTTCTTCATCCCGGCAATGGTTTGATTATATTTCTTATAGGTGTTGAAAATAAAGACCCCCCCAAAGAATATGATGACGATGTATAAAATAACGATGAGCATGGGGAGAAATGAGTTTGCGCTGTTCATGGATGCTCCTTTATGGAAAAACCTTGCCCGTGTTTGCTGCCTGCCCTGTTTATTTTAGCACGTCACAAACGTCCTTTGCATGCCCGCATTTCCATAACTCGCCGCCGGTCAGAACAGCCCTGGTCAGGCAACTCAAGTCTACTCGCTTGGAACGGGCGGGCTGCGCGCAACCAGTTGCTCCAGATTATCAAGCGCCAGACACGGGGGATTACTCACATCCCCGCGCGTTCCCATCGACTTAATGTCCAAACTTCGCAATGATGCGCAAAAAGACTTCCCTGTCATCGGGCATGATCTCGATGATCTCGAAACCGACGTGATACAGGTTCGGCTCGATTTCATCCATCCTGCACCATTTCGTGCGGGCGATGAAAATCATCACCGGCCTGTCCGCCACATCGGGAGTCAATTCGAGCCGCAGGTAGTAATCCTTTTGAAGCGGCAGGGCCATGGTCGTTTCCAGCTGCAGCCCAATCGCGCTGACTTCAACCATGTGACCAAGGATGGTCTGGGTATCGTCGTCGAGCACGCGCATGTAAAAAGAAAACTTCTTTCTCGGAGTGGT
The DNA here is from genome assembly GCA_034433295.1 of Anaerolineales bacterium. Lineage (GTDB taxonomy): Bacteria > Chloroflexota > Anaerolineae > Anaerolineales > Villigracilaceae > Villigracilis. The sequence continues at coordinate 4,191 of DAOUAS010000184.1, forward strand.
TCGTCGTTCGGACATAAAGATTCTCCTTCGTATTTCGTTAATCCTACCACTGCAAATCCGTCAAAAAATATAAAATATATATTAAATCTTCTGCGCCTGGCGGGAGACCAAGCAAGGACGAAGGCAGGAAAGATCAACGCCGCCGGGGCGGAAAATCCTCTATTCGTATTTTAACGCCATTACGGGAATCAGGGTTGCCGCGCGCAGGGCTGGATACAAGCCTGAGAGCATCCCCATCAGCGTGGAAAATATCAGCGCAAAGAGCGGAAGCCAGACGGGCGTGTACACCGCCACGCTCGGCGGCGGACCTCCCTGCTGGCTGGCTTGCCCGGCGAGATAAACCAACGCCACCACGTTGATCGCCTGCGCCGACAACCAGCCGATGATGATTCCACCCACCCCGCCGATGAAACCAATCCCAGCCGCCTCGCCCAGAAAAAGGGACAGCACATCGCGGTTGGTCGCGCCGACGGCTTTCATCAAACCGATCTCGCGCGTCCGCTCGAGGATGGACATCGCCATTGTGTTGGCAATGCCGATTGCCGCAACCAGCAGGGCAATTGCGCCCACCCCGCCGAAAATGATCTGCATGATCAAAAAGGTGTTGTTGATTGGCTCCAGGTACTGCTGCGGGGAATTCGCCTGGAAACCCATCGCTGTGATCTGGTCCGCAATATCCATTGCCTGGTCGGGATCGTTCACTTTGACAATGACCTGGTTATAGCCGGTCTTGTTATAGTTGATGCGCGTCCCGTTCACCCATTCATTCAACAGCCTGACCTGATCCAGCGGCAGGTAGATGGAATAATCCGGCTCGCCACCGCTCTCTTTCAAGACGCCCACCACGCGCAGGCTGAGCGTCTTGCGAGTCTCCGTCCCGTTCTGGTCCCATTTCATGACGACCAATTGCACCTGCTGATTGTACAAATCAGGCGGAGGCGGAGGCTCCTTGCCGGGACGCAGGCTTGGGTCGTAGAAATTCTTGGGAATCATCACGCCGATTACCACCGAGCCTTTGCCCAGCGCGGTCGTGCCCTGTTCGGCCTCCATGCCGAGGTTGGACAGGTCGTCGGTCGCGATACCGATGATGTTCACGCCGCCTTCCATACGCTTATAGCGAAGCGTCGAAGGGGAGAAAAAATAGTCGCGGGGGATGACGACTTTCACGCCGGGGATCTCACGCAGTTGGGCAAGCGCGGAATTCGTCAACAGGGCCGGCTCCTGCGGCTTGCCCGAGCCTTCGGAGGATTCAACCACCATTCCGCCGCCGTAATACATCCCTCCGCCACCGTAGGCAGGCATCACATCGATCAGGGTCAGATCGCCGATGCCGTAGAGTTGATCGGTGGCGCTTTTTTGCAGACCGATTCCCAGCGAAACCAACACCACGATTGCCGCCGTGCCGATGACCACGCCGATGGCGGTCAGCGCCACTCGCGCCTTGCGGCGGCTTAGGTTGCCGAGGACGAGTCGAAGAAGGTCGGAGAATTTCATGCAAAATCCACCGTGAACTGTCAGCCTTTTCCGCCGCCGCCCGACGGGACCGGGGCAGGCATCTCGTCGAATGACGGCTCACCGGTTGGGACATCGTTTACCGCCGGAGCCGAATCCAGTCCAAACACGCCAAGCACAAACCGCCAGACCTTTTGCAGAAGGGTTTCCTCCGCCATGATGGCTTTAGTTCCCCCCATTCCTTCCATGGCGGGATCGTTGAAGGCTTCCTCCACGGCCACATCGAGGGGCTTCGTGACTGTGCGCGGCTGGTTGAAATCATCCATATATTCGATGGTGACATTCAGCTTCAGCAGACCGGCCTCATTCGGGGTGAGCATCGAATCGAAGGTGAAATACCCGCCCGCGTCTATGGAACCAACCAGGGTGGTGGCAGGTTCCACCATTCCGCCTTCCGTTTCGATCTTCATATTGCCAAGAATGGCCGACCGCTTGCCCAGATTCACAACCTGGATTGGCAATGCACCGGGTTGCTCCACAAAGAACGGTTGAGGAGGGGTGTAGAAACTGACATCCAAATTGGGCAGGCTGTAAACCAGCAGGGTGATGACCTGCTCGTCGTCGATCATCTCTCCCTTGCTGTTGATATACGAAAAGGTGATCTTCACCGGGTACGCGCCCGGATTGGTGGAGACATTGACCACCAGGTTCTGCCAGACCTGCAGCGTACCGCCAGCAACCAACTCACCCAGCGCCTGAATGTTGGATGTGCCGACAGGAGCGAAATTCGTGAACTCGCCGCTGCCGCCGGAGACTCCGCCTGGTTGCGGCGTGCTGCTGCTGGAGCCCGATGAACCTCCGCCGACGATCATGGTCACCTGCTTGGCGCTGGTCTTGCCCATGTTCCTGACCGTAATCCCAAGTTTGAATTTTTGCCCCGGCTGAAGCGGGTCAACATCGGAGGTGTAGTCGGTGATGACGAGTTGGGCGGCGGGACCGGAAGGCGTGGAGGTGGCATAGGTTCCACCTCCGCTGCTCGGAGTTGGTTCGCCCTTTGCCGGGACGCTCAACGTGAATTTGTCCGAGTAGGATGTGCCAACATTGTCGTAATAGGTCAATGTGACATCTATTACGACGACACTCTTCCCCGAAGTGGAGGATGATGTGAAGAAGGATTGCTCGGCATCCACGGTTTCCCCCATCGGGATGGGGGCAAGCGCCAGCACGCCGCCCGTGCCGGTTGGCACCACATCTGACGACGTGAACACGGCCTGGGTATTAATCGCGTTGAGCGTGCCCCGGTTTGTGAAGCGGATTGAGACTTTGAATTTCTTTCCGGTTTGCACAACATTATTCGATGAATAAGATGCAATCACCACCTGCGGACGTCCAAAGACGGGGGTGGCTGTTGTAGGCGTCGATGTGAGGGTGGGAGTGGACGTCTGAGTGGGTTTGGGGGTATCTGTTGGAGCGGGAGGGGTGTTGGTCGGTGTGGGAGTTGGCGTTTCGGTGGGAGTAGGCGTCGGTGTCGGCATATCCACCTGGGCAGAGACGACATCCGGGCCATTTGCGTTGGCGGGCGTAATCCAGCCTGCAAGCAGGACGAGGGTCAGAAACACGGAAATAAAAGTTTTGCTTTGAAGTTTCATTTGTTCTCCAATCGAATACCTAATCCACCGGGCGCGCTTCCAGCGTGGCGGATTGATACATATCCTCATCCACCACATGACCATCGAGCAGGAAAATCTTGTGCGTCGCAAAGCGCGTCATGCGCGGGTCATGGGTCACGACCAGCACCGTCCGCCCGGAGCGATGCAATTCCGAAAGCAACTGCATGATGGCGATGCCGCTGGCGGTGTCGAGATTCCCTGTGGGTTCATCGGCCAAGATCAGGCTTGGGTTGTTGACCAGCGCCCGGGCGACCGCCACCCGCTGCTGTTGTCCGCCTGAAAGCTCGGCAGGTTTGTGATGACAGCGGTCGGACAATCCAACCTGTTCCAACAACTGGCTTGCCCGTTTGTTGCGCTCCGCAACCGGCGCGCCCGTGAACTGCATGGGAAAGGCCACGTTTTCCAGCGCGTTCATGCTGGTAATGAGATTATAGGATTGAAAGATAAAACCCATCGTGCGGCGGCGAAACAAAGCCAGCGCGTTTTCATCCATCTGGTCGAGACGTTCGCCGCCAATTGAAATCTGGCCCGATGTGGAACGGTCCAACCCGCCGAGCAGGTAAAGCAGGCTGCTTTTGCCCGACCCTGAAGGTCCCATGACGACTGTGAAGGTGTGAGGCTGAATCTCCAAACTGACGCCATCCAATGCGCGGACAACTGTCCCGCCCATCTGATAATGCCTTGTCAGGTCGGCAACTTGAATGAGGGGGAAAGTCATGGCATTAGGAACTCAGAGTCCCGCCCAGCCTCGAAATGAATGCACCCGCCCCCGCCAATGCCAGGAGGAGAATCAGCACGACGGCAAGCACGCCAACCGTCGCCTTGTTTTTGGGCAAGCCGTCGGCAAGGCTGAGTCCAATGATAAGCAGGACAACATTCCAGACGAAAAAGATATCCAACTGTGCGAGAATCTTCGCCAGAAAAATCGTTCCGTTGGCAAAGCCCGAAAGACCGGGGCTGACGATGACATGCCCCGCCAGCAGCATGAAGACGATCCGCAGCAAGTCGCGCACAAGGAAGGGAAGGCTTGCCCAGCCCGCCACACTCAACGCACTACGCATGGAGCCGCGTCCGCCGAGCAGGGTGGAGCCGAGGTGCAAAAGTCCGCTGAGGATGAGCCAGCCAGCCCATAATCCAACCAGCGATAGCGCCAGCGGGATGACATAGACAAATACAGGACTTTGCGTCGCCTGCTGTGCCTGCATGAAGTTGTTTTGCATGTCAGGCGTCCAGTATTGCCAGTCGGGAGGGAGTTGAACCTCCCCCATCATGGCGGCGCGCACCTTGACATACCCGCTGACGAAGACCACCAATGCGGCGGAAATGCTCAGTGCCAGCATTGGGGTCAGCCAGGAAGCGTTCGCCTCGGCGGCGATTTCGGCAAAAGTCCGCCGGGGCTGGA